>CAVJCD010000047.1:0-8620 GCA_963648005.1 Tannerellaceae bacterium
TTGTATATTAGTCCAATAAAAATTTTTCCGGCTGCAAATATAAGCACTTTGAATCAATGTTGTCCTAAATATTTATTGAAAAGATAAAAAGGAAATATGTCTAATGTGAAAAATCAGGCACCTTTTTCGCGCAAATAATCGGTCATGATTTTGGCGGGGCAATAAAAAAAGCGCAACCCCTGTGGAGCTGCGCCCTATTCTTTTATTGAGGCTGTCAATGCTTATTTCACTTCTTCAAAGTCTACGTATTCGCCTTCGTCTTTGGCGATGATTTTCTTGCGGGTAGCAGTGCCCCCGTGATTGTTTGCAGAGTTCGACCGGCGGCTCTCAGAACGAGCATCAGAGTGGCGACGTTTCGTGCGGCTCTTCGAATCACCGCTTCCAAACAACATGTTCTTGAACGTGCGCAGAACCGAGAACCCCAACAGAAACACCAGCAGGAGGAAAAAGAAAAACATTACAATCAGAAACTTGAACATATACATATCGTCGGTTAGTTGTTTTTACAAAAAAAAGAACCCGTGTCCTCCTTACCGCCTCCTGCCAAAGAGCGACAACATAACGTAGAGAAGAATAGTACCGGCAATGCCCAGCATGCCAAACACAGCCACGAACAAGACGGCACAGACCACCAATACATATCGCCTCTCGTTGCCTTTCCACGCAAGAGATTTGACCTTAAGCGAAAACATCGGGATTTCGGACACGAGCAACCATGATGAAACAAAAGCCACCAAGAGGGTAGCCACGATGAACACCACGGGCTGCGCCCCGGATAGCGGCGCCAACTCGCATCCAACGGAAGCCCAAAACAAGGCATGCGCCGGAACCGGCATACCAATAAACGATGTTGTCTGCCGCTCATCGATATTGAACTTTGCAAGGCGCAAGGCCGAGAACACCGGAATCACGAATGCCAAATATGGGACATAACGGCCTACTTCTCCCAACGAGACACTCGCCTGAGAGAGCATCCAAAACACAATCATACCGGGAGCAACGCCAAAGCTCACGAGGTCGGAGAGCGAGTCGAGCTCCTTGCCCATCGGGGAATAAGCCCCGAGAAGCCGGGCAGCAAAACCATCCATGAAATCGAAAACGGCAGCCAAGACAATCCATACGGCAGCCCACCACAAATTGCCATACAAAGCCAACACCACAGCCACGCAGCCCGAAAGGAGGCTCATGCAAGTAATCGTGTTTGGTATGTGTTTTCTAATGTTCATTGCTATCTCTCCTTTTTGTTTCTCTTCGGAAAATCCTTCATTTGCTCAGCCGCGCTATCGGCGTCTGGTTACCCGTCACCCTTTGGTCCATCTCAACCAACACCTCCGAGTCTACCGGCAAGAACACATCCACGCGTGAACCAAACTTGATGAAGCCCATCTGCTCGTCCACGTGACATTTGTCTCCCACCTTGGCATAGGTAACAATACGACGGGCAAGCGCCCCGGCAATCTGACGCGCCAAGACATCCACCCCGTTTTTGGTGGTGATAACAATGGCTGAACGCTCGTTTTCTATGCTGCTCTTCGGGAGATATGCCGCCATGAACCTACCGTCGCTATGAGATACATACTTCACCGTCCCGTTTACCGGAAACCAGTTGGCATGCACATTGAACACCGACATGAAGATGGAAATCTGCAGACAGGGGCGATGGAGTATTTCGTTTTCCATCACTTCCTCGATGGCTACCACCGTGCCGTCGGCAGGGGCTATTGCCAACCCTTCGGAGTCGTAGGGAAAACGGCGGAACGGACTGCGGAAGAAATTCAAGACAAGGAGGAAAAGAGCTGTCGATATCACGCCGACGACATACAACAACACTCCCCGACCCACAGTATGGTATAATGCGACATTCACGACAAACAACACCGTAAACAACGCCAATAGCAGACCTGTCCCTTCTTTGTGAACTTTCATCTCTTCTTTATGCTGTGTCTTTGTTTCGACATGCAAAAGTATTCATTTTTACTAAAAAACATAGCATGTGATTCTACATCGGATATTTAGTGTACTTTTGCCTACAACAAAAAAATTATCATCCTACGCTATTATACAAAGCAACAAATCTTTTCTTACAACACATAGAAATGAACAACGAGACATTTGAAATGGTGGCTAAAACCCTGTATGGGTTAGAAGAAATATTGTCCGGCGAATTGCTGTCGATAGGCGCCAACGACATTGAGATTGGTCGCAGAATGGTGTCGTTCACGGGAGACAAAGAAGTACTCTACAAAGCCAACTTTTGCTGCCGCACCGCCCTGCGCATACTTAAACCAATCTATCATTTTAAGGCCAAAGATGCCGACACTGTCTACAAGGAAGTGAAGAAGGTGGCATGGGAAGACTATATGTCACCAGAGAACACGTTTGCCATTGACTCCGTGATTTACTCCGAAGATTTCAACCACTCCAAGTTTGTGGCATACCGAACAAAGGATGCCATTGCCGACTACTTCATGGAGAAGCAAGGCAAACGCCCGTCGGTGCGCATCAACAATCCGGATTTGTATATCAACATACATATCTCCCACAACGACTGTACCCTCTCTATTGACAGTTCGGGCGAGAGCCTCCACAAACGTGGCTATAGGGTGGAACAGACCGAGGCTCCGCTCAACGAGGTGCTGGCAGCAGGTATGATTATGAAAACCGGATGGAAGGGAGAATCCAATTTTGTTGACCCCATGTGCGGTTCCGGCACATTGCTTATTGAGGCTGCAATGGTTGCCCTCAACATTGCGCCGGGCATCCACCGCAAGTCCTTTGCATTTGAGAAGTGGAAGGATTTCGACCGCGATTTGTTTGAGCGCATCTACAACGACGAGAGTGGCGAGCGCGAGTTTGAGTTCAAATGTTTCGGCTCCGACATCAACCCCTCAGCCATTGAGGTTGCAAGGAAGAATATCCGCAATGCCGGGCTGTCGAAATACATCGACCTTAAGGTGATGCCATTCCAGCAATACACCCAAGCCCCAAGGCCGGGCATCATGGTAACCAACCCTCCATACGGCGAACGCATCTCCTCGCACGACCTGCTTGGATTGTATTCCATGATAGGCGAACGCCTCAAGCATGTGTTCACCGACTACAAGGTGTGGATAATAAGCTATAAGGACGAATGCTTCGACAAGATTGGTCTGCGTCCGAGCGAGAGGATAAAGCTTATCAACGGCTCGCCTGAGTGCGAATACCGTTGCTACGAAATATTCGAGGGCAAGAACAAAGACTACAAGAGAGCCATATACGAGAAGCCTGCATATGAAACAGAGCGAAGAGGCGACACACGCCCACCACGCCCCAACTTCAAGACCGACCGCATGGACCGTCCGGAGCGCCGTTTTGCTGCAGCTCACAGTGAAGACGAAGACGAAAGGCTGGCAGCAATGCCGGGGAAGAGGTTCTTTGATGAGGAACGTAAAGTAAGACGCCCCGACAGACGTTTTGAGGACGACCACCGGATGTTCGACAAGTCCGGCGAGAGACGACCCTCCAAGATGCGCTATCGCGACGACAATGATAGGGACAGAAACCATAGAGGTGGCAAGAGTGACTTCAACGACCGCAAACGCGGGGTGAGCCACCCATACAAGAAAACGTTTAAAAAGAACAATAATGGATTCAAGGATTAAGACCTTATTGGTTGTGTGTGCCGCTTTATTTATCCCTTCTACAATGAAATCTCAGGACAAACAGTTCACCTTGCACGACTTGATTCCGGGCGGGAAGACCTACAGCCGTTTTGTTCCCGAATATCTACAGGGGTTGAGATGGGCAGGCGACATGTATATATATGTAGAGAAGAACAGCGTTGTTGGTGCTCTTCCGAAGCAGAAACGGGAAGTACGCCTCAGCCGTGCCGAATTGAACCAAGCTCTCAGGGCTGCCGGGCTGGACTCCGTTGCCCGCATGCCTTCGTTTTCCGTGCCCTACAGGGGGAAAGCCACACTGGCTTTCACCAACAAGCAACACCGCATCCACTTCGACATGGAGACAAAGAAGGTGACAGCCGACTACCCCCTCGACAAGGCATACGAGAACTATGAGTTTTGTCCGGGGAACAGCTACCTGGCATTCACCGAGGGGAACAACATCAAGATACTTTCGCCCGAAAAGCAGACCATGGTTGTGACGCACGAAACCGAAGAAGGCATTGTGTGCGGACAGGCTGTACACCAACGGGAGTTCGGGATAGAGAAGGGATTGTTTTGGTCGCCCAAGGGTTCTGCCCTCGCCTTCTATCGCATGGACGAAAGCATGGTGACCGACTACCCGATAGTAAACATAGAGGCACGTTGCGCCAAGGTGGAGCCCCAGAAATATCCCATGGCAGGGATGAAGAGCCATGAGGTGACTGTAGGAGTATACAACCTGTCAAGTAAAGAGACCGTCTGGCTGAAGACGGGACTGCCCAAGGAGAAATACCTCACAAACATTGCCTGGAGCCCCGACGAGAAGAGCATCTACATTGCCGAGCTCAACCGCGAGCAGAACGAGATGCATCTCGTGCGCTACTCAGCCTCCACGGGCGAGAAGGAAGCCGAGCTGTTCACCGAGAAGAACGAATGCTACGTGGAGCCCCAGCACCCGGTGCTCTTCCTCCCCAACAACCCGGGGCAATTCATCTGGCAGAGTCAGCGCGACGGCTACAATCATCTGTATCTCTACGACACCAACGGCAAACTGCTGAAGCAGCTGACCCGGGGCAACTGGATTGTTACGGATGTATACGGCTTTGATGCCAAGGGCGAGAACCTCTTTATCTCCTCCACCGAGCCGAGAGAGAAAGACTCTTCCGCCTCGCCTCTTTGCGTCAACGGATGGAAGCTGAACATAAAGAAGGGCGCAACCACCCTCTTGTCGCCGGGGTGCGGAGAGCAGGGCGTACATCATATCTCGCCCTCTCCAGACGGGAAATACATAATAGACAGTTATTCCGCCCCCGATGTTCCGAGAAAGACAGAGATTGTGCAGACTAAGGACGGCAAAAGGGTGGAGACCCTGCTTACGGCAAAGAACCCCTACGAGGGATATGCCATGCCGGAGATTGAGGTGGGCACCATCAAGGCTGCCGATGGGGTGACGGACATCTACTACCGCCTCATCAAGCCGGTGGGATTGGATGAAAGCAAGAAATATCCTGCCATAATATATGTCTACGGAGGTCCGCATGCCCAGCTGGTTACCGGTGACTTCATGAACGGCACACGAGGCTGGGACATCTACATGGCACAGCGCGGCTACGTCATGCTGACGGTGGACGGCAGGGGCTCAGCAGGCAGAGGCTTCGAGTTCGAGAGTGTTATACACCGTCGTCTCGGCGAGTGCGAGATGGCAGACCAGATGAAGGGAGTGGACTTCCTTCGCTCGCTTCCTTATGTGGATATGAACCGGCTCGGGGTGCACGGATGGAGCTACGGCGGCTTTATGACGACAAACCTGATGCTCACCCACCCGGATGTGTTTAAGGTGGGCGTGGCAGGTGGTCCGGTCATCGACTGGAGCAACTACGAGATAATGTACGGAGAGCGGTATATGGACCGTCCGCAGGACAATCCCGAGGGATACAGGAATGCCAACATGAAGCTCAAGGCAGGCAACCTCAAGGGGCATCTTCTGATGATTCACGGCGACATCGACCCTGTGGTTGTGTGGCAACACAGCCTCGGCTTCCTGAAGGCTGCAGTGGATGCCGGCACCTATCCTGACTATTTCGTTTATCCGCGCCATCAGCACAACGTGATAGGCAAGGACCGTCCGCATCTGCACGAGAAGATTACACGATATTTCGACGACTACTTAAAATAAAGACAATAGAGATGAACATACTGCTATTAGGCTCGGGCGGCCGCGAACACGCAATAGCCTGGAAGATTGCCCAAAGTCCGAAGACGGACAAGTTATTCATTGCCCCGGGCAACGCCGGCACGGCACAGGTGGGAGAGAATGTTGACATCAAGGCAGACGACTTTGCCGCCATAGGTGAGTTTGTGCTCCGAAATGATGTGAAGATGGTGGTTGTAGGCCCCGAGGCACCGTTGGTGGAGGGTATCTACGACTATTTCAAGGGCGAGGCAGGACTGAAGGATATTCCCGTTATAGGCCCATCGAAGAGCGGCGCACGGCTGGAGGGCAGCAAGGACTTCGCCAAGGCATTCATGATGCGCCACGGCATCCCCACAGCACGCTATAAGAGTATATCCAAGGATACGATAGACGAAGGATATGCCTTTCTCGAATCTCTTGAGGCACCCTACGTGCTGAAGGCCGACGGGCTGGCAGCAGGCAAGGGCGTGCTTATTGTCGACACTCTGGAGGAAGCAAAGAAGGAGCTTGGCGAGATGCTTGAAGGCATGTTTGGCGATGCCAGCAAGACGGTGCTCATCGAAGAGTTCATGACCGGAATAGAATGCTCGGTGTTTGTGATGACCGACGGCACAAACTATAAGGTGCTGCCCGTTGCCAAGGACTATAAGCGCGTTGGCGAGGGCAACACGGGCCTCAACACCGGCGGCATGGGGGCTGTTTCGCCGGTGCCGTTTGCCAACGAAGCATATATGGCAAAGGTGGAGGAGCGCATCATCCGCCCAACCATCGAGGGACTGAAGGCCGAGGGCATCGACTACAAGGGATTCATCTTCCTCGGACTGATAAACGAGAAAGAGCCCAAGGTGATTGAATATAACTGCCGCATGGGTGACCCGGAGACAGAGGTTGTGATGCTGCGAATAAAGAGCGACCTGGTGGACCTCATGGAGGGCATTGCCGAGGGCAACCTTGGCAGCCGCACACTGAGCATCGACCCTCGCGCAGCAGTAACCGTCATGCTTGTGAGCGGAGGCTACCCCGAGGCTTACGAGAAGGGAAAGGTCATAAGCGGAATCGGGAATGTGATGCCCGAGAGCATAGTCTTCCATGCCGGAACGAAGACGGGCACAAAGGGTGAGATACTGACCAATGGCGGCCGCGTCATTGCCGTCAGCTCCTACGGCGCCACCAAGGAGGAGGCACTCCAAAAGTCATTCGCCGGGGCTAAGGCCATCGATTTCGACAAGAAGTATTTCCGTAGCGACATAGGTTTCGACCTCTAAAGCCTGCTTCCCCCTCTTCCGCCATGTTCAACAACAGCTACACCCATTCAAGGAAGGCCCGCGGCATCACAGGCAATAGTGTGCTTGCCGTGGTGCTCACGGCATGTGCCCTATGCTGGGGTGCGTGCTATGTCGACTCGGTGGGCTATCCCGTGACGGACAAGGAGGCAGTAACGCCGCTGTGGAATGCTCTCTGCAGCATGCTTAAGGGCAAGACAGAGGCATATCTCCTCGGTATGCTGCTGACGGCGGGAGGCGCCTTTCTGCTCCACCGCGCCAGCTATGCCATGGTGCTGATACGCGAGAACACGAGGCTCCCTCTGCTCTTCTACGTACTTTTGATAAGCACCAACCTCAGCTTCCTGCCGATAAAGAGTACTTCCTTCGGGGTGTTCTTCCTCATACTCGCGTTGTACGAGCTGTTCACCTCCTACCACGACACCGAGGCATGGAGCAAGGCCTTCAACGTGGGGCTGCTGCTTGGGACGGGCAGTCTGCTGTGGACGCAGCTGCTGTGGTTCCTGCCCGTCTTCTGGATAGGGATGTATATCTTCATGTCGCTTGGGGGGCGCACCTTCTTTGCCACCTTGGCGGGGGTGACAGCCGTCTACTGGCTGCTGTTGGGGTGGTGCTTCTTTGAGGGCAACTACGCACCGTTTACCGATACCTTCCCTGAGATGTTTCGCGTGAGCCCGCTGGAGTTTTCGGATGTGGCGACGGAGACATTGATAGAAATGGGCATGGGCTCTCTTCTTGCTGTGGTGTCGGTTGTCAACATAGCCCTCCACGACATCGACAACCGCCGGCGCGCGCGCCACTACCTCTTGTTCACCACCATCCTTGCGGCATGGTCCTACGCGCTCTACTTCCTCTTCGACCAGGTGGCTGAGGAGTTTCTTATGACAACCTGCGTGCCGGTATCCATCCTCATAGGTCACTTCTTCACCAGTGTGCGCGGCCGCTTTGTCACCTGGCTGTTCTATGCCACCGTGATGCTCTTCATTGCCCTTCTTTTCCTTCGTCTATGGAATTTCTTATAGCCTACGGATATATCGGCGTGTTCATCGCCTCGTTTCTTGCAGCCACCATCCTGCCCTTCAGCAGCGAGGTGGTACTGACGGGCGTATTGCTGTCCGGCGCATCCTATTGGCCGTGCATGGTGGCAGCCACCTTGGGCAACTTCCTCGGCGGCATGAGTTGCTACTGGCTGGGCATGCTGGGCAAGGTGGAGTGGATTGAGAAGTATCTCCGCCTGGATGCCGACAAGCTCCATAGGGTGCAGGAATGGATTAAGGGCAAGGGCTCGTGGATGGGCTTCTTTGTGTTCCTGCCCGGCGTGGGCGACTTCATCGCCGTGGCACTCGGATTCCTGCGCGCCAACATATGGATTGTTGCCGTCTCGATGTTTCTTGGCAAAGCCATCCGCTACTGGGTGTGGATGGAGTTTGTCTACAAGGTGCAGAGCATGTTCTAAAGGCCCTCACCCCTTCTTCCTTCACTTACATATCCCCTTCCCCGGG
>CAVJCD010000047.1:8630-12399 GCA_963648005.1 Tannerellaceae bacterium
CCCGGGAGCACACCATGCCCCCCGCCACTGTCATGTATATGCGTCTCCACCCGGATAGCAGTTTGTATTCCGTTCGAGATACGGAAATATCTCGTTCGTGATAATAAAATATCTCGCCCGAGATAATAAAATATTCCGTCCTGAATATATATTGCTGCAGACACGGAGGGGTGGAGTAAGGGCATAGGAAAGCGGGGGATACGGCATCCAAGATGCCGCACCCCTATGCTATGAGGCTTGGGGCGTTATTCCCCGAGCCAGTCTTTCAGTTGGGCGATAATCTTGTGCTTTACGTTCTCGGGCATGTTGTTGATGCGCGAGAGGTGGCTGCCACGCTTCTGGAAGTATACCTGCAGGTTCTTCTTGCCCTTGAAGAGGGGGACGTGCACGGCGCTCCAAGGGTCTATCTCGCCGTAGATGAAAATCATCTTCGGGTCGTTGTTCTTAAGGAAATCGTAGGTCTTGTGATAGAGCGCGGGGTTGAAGGCAATCTTGTCCTTCAGTTCCTTGGGCAGCATGATGCGGTTGACATAACCCTCGGCGCTCTCGATGGTGAGAAGGCCGCGGAAGGGCTTGGTGTCGTAGCCGTAGTAGCCCAGTTCGCGGGCTGCCTGCACAAAGAAGGGTATGTTGGGCTGCCCCTCGGCAAAGTATTCGGCGCCGCTGATGGTCATGAGGTGGTCGAACAGCGTCTTGGTGTCGCTGTCCGTGGAAGGTATGCTCTGTGTGGGCGTGCCCCACTGCCAGATGGAGAAAGGATACTCAAGCACGCAGTAGTCGAGAACTTCAGCCCCCTTGATACGAAACTCCAGGCCCTTGTCCTTGCTGTAAGCCTCGAGAAGGGGCAGCATCTCTGCCTTACGCTTTAGCACCTCTTTTTGGAAACGCTCGATGGTGCGCCTCTCGCTCTTCTTGCCCACCTTGCGAAGGAAAGGCTCGTGGCGCCCGTCTTCCACCGCACGGCAGAGCGGCCCCACGTAGGGCACCGAGAAGTCCACGTCGTCGGGGTAGTAAGCGCGATAGAACGTGGTGGTCTGTCCGCCCTTGCTGATGCCCGTGCTTATCCACTTGCCCTTATAGAGCTGTCGGAATGTTTGGTTGATGTTGTGGAGGTCTGCCGCAGCATTCTCTGCCGTGAGATAGTCCCAATTGCATGGCTGGGGCGTAGACTCAAGGAAGTAACGGTGCTCCACGAAGATGAGGTTGGCGTCAAGCAGGTCGGTCAGTTCCTCGCGGTAGTTGCTCCACAGGGCATATTGTCCGCTATAGCCTTCGGTAACAAACACCGTGGGGCGGTCGAAGCCCACATGGCCCACCACCACCCTCTGCGTGAAGGTGCCCTTCGAGGCATCCTTGGGGTCTACCTGCTGGGTGATGCGTACAAGATATTTCTCAGGATATACGTCCGACTCCAGACGTTCCACACCGCTAACGCCCTTAAGCGCGGCAAGACGCTCCTCCAACTCGCCCGGCGCAGCAAATGCCGCGAGGCTGCAAAGAAGCAGGAGGAGCAAAAGATTGAGTGTTCTTCTCATTGTTTATCGTTTTTACCGTTATTGTCTTTCCCGGCGGCAATGGTGCGACACAGACCTTCGTAGCCCGCCCGTTTCACTGCCGAATGCACAAAGATACGATTATAATCCTCTCGCGTGAAGTCCCTGAGGTCTTCTTTCTTAAGCGCAAGGAAGGCAGGCGTGGGGCGGAAGTCGTCGCAGTGCGTGGCGCTCGCAAAGCGGTTCCACGGGCATGCCTCCTGGCAGGTGTCGCAGCCGTAGAGCCTGTCGCCAAGGCATGCAGCCAATGCCGGGGGGATGCTGCCCTTATGCTCTATGGTGAGATACGAGATACAGCGGCGGGCATCTATGTGGCGCTCTCTGCCAAGCGCTCCGGTGGGACAGGCGTCGAGGCAACGGCGGCAACTGCCGCAACGGCTCTTCATGGGACTGTCGTACTCCAGAGGGAGCGTGGTGACAATCTCTCCGAGGAAGAAGTACGACCCCCTGCCGGGGATGATGAGGTTGGTGTTCCTGCCTATCCAGCCCAAACCGGCACGCCATGCCCAATAGCGCTCCAATAGGGGTGCCGAGTCGGTAAAGACGCGGGCATCGTGCGGCGCGGGCAGTTCCTCAAGGACGCTCTGCCATAACTGCCGCAGCTTCTCTTTTATCACCTTATGATAGTCTTTGCCGTAGGCGTAGAAGGCAATGCGGGGCGCTCCCGCGGGTTGCTTCTTTTCGGGGTAGTAGTTGAGGGCAACGGATATTACCGAGCGTGCACCCTCCACCAAGGCGGCAGGGTTGAGACGCACCTCACGGTTGCGCTCCATATACGACATGCCGGCATGACAGCCCTCGGCTATCCAGTCATCAAGATACTCCGCCTCCGTAGCCGCAGGCGAAACCTCGGCAATGCCGCAGGCGTCGAACCCCAGCTCGCGCGCCTTCGCCTTTATGTATGCCGAGAGGTTCATTCCAGCACCTTGAACGTGTAGCCTTCCTTCAACAGCCATTCAATGGCGCGGGGCATGGCTTCGCGCATATTGCGCTCTGCCTTGAGAGAGTCGTGAAACACTATGACGGAGCCGTTGCGAGTGTAGCGCTTCACCACGTTGAAGACGCCGGAGGGCGTCATGTGGGGACTATAGTCGCGCGTCACCACGTCCCACATCACGATGCGGTACTTCCGTCTTAGGAACAACAACTGCGGCACACGCATATGCCCGTGGGGCGGGCGGAAAAGATTGCTGTGAATATAGTCGTCGGCACGGCGGACGTTCTTAAGGTAGTTCTTCGTAAGGAAACGAAGACCCTGGATGTGGTTGAACGTATGGTTGCCCACCCGATGTCCGCGCTCAAGGACCATCCTGAAGACCTCCGGATGCTTGCGTACGTTGTCGCCGACGCAGAAGAATGTAGCCCTCACGCCATATTTGTCGAGCACATCAAGCACCCAGGGGGTAACCTCGGGGATGGGTCCGTCGTCGAAGGTGAGGTAGACACACTTCTCCTTCTCGTCGGGTATCCTCCAGGTTGCCCCCGGGAACAAGACCCTGTAGAACCAAGGCGGTTGCTCGATGAACATCGTGTTTATTTCTCGTTTTTACGAACCGAGCTGTAAGCCATCCGGTAGTTGTCGAATTCCTCCTGATACTTACCTGCGAACTCAGAGTCGTAGTGCTTGCATAAAGCCAATACCTGCTGCATAACGGCAAGGTTGTGCTCCAAATCTCTCATGGCAGAAGCAAGCTGCGAGGGGTTGAGGCGGAAATACCAGTCGATGTTGCGCATGGCATCGTCGGCAATACCGGTATACACTCCACGACCCTTCTCCTTCTCGCCAAGGACATAGTAGAGTTCGCCAATGACAAGCGCCGAGTAGTCCAGCGGAACATTCTCAGGCGGCAACACCTCCATGCAACGGTTGAGCACGTTGAGCGCCTTATCCTTCTTGCCTTCCCTTATTAGGTCTTCAGCCAACTTGCCCATCACCACCATACGGATGCTCTTACACATACGCATCACGTTTTCGTCCAAATAGATTCCCGGCTTATCCACGCCGCCCCACTTGAACTTGTTCATCACGTTGTCGTACATCTTCTCCGTATCGACTGCTTTGTTGGCATTTTTCGGAACGACCTGGTAAGCGAGACCTGTCTGTTCGAAGTAGCCGTCCAGGTTGACGAACTGATCCGGGCTGACCGTGATCGCGTAGTACATCGGACGTTCGAAATTGTTGGTCTGCAACATGTCGAGGATCGTCAGTTCTTGTT
>CAVJCD010000047.1:12409-13209 GCA_963648005.1 Tannerellaceae bacterium
GTTCACATACTGGTCCGAGCTCACCGTGATGGCGTAATACATCGGACGCTCCCAATTGCCGGTCTGCAACATATCCAGGATTATCAGCTCCTGCTTGCCCAGCATATTCTTATCCTTAAGATTGATGGTCATCTCCTTTACCGGAGGATTCGACTCGGAAGCCAATCCAAGGGAAACAACCCTGGCCGAATCCACTTTGTAGACAAGCGTCTCGGACGGGATATAATCTATCGGCTGGTCGTAGCCCGGAATCTTCTTTAGCTTGGGGTCGTTGCTGCGCACAAAGTTGAGCGCCGTGCCAAGGTCGACAGGCTTGTCGGTCATCGGAACAACATAAGCGGCATCGCGCGTGCCCTGTATGTAGTCAGCCCTGTTCCACGAGATGGGCAGAGGTGCCGACTCGTAGGCCTGCTTCTTCATCTGGTCGATATACCAGTCGGTCTGCAGATAGCTGGTGTTGCATACGCGCACATCGGTACGGATGCCTTCCACCTCCTGAGCATACCACAGAGGGAACGTATCGTTGTCGCCATTGGTGAAGATTACCGCATTCGGCTCACACGACTCAAGGTAGTTGGCCCCGAAGTCGCGGCAAACGTAACGGCCCGAACGGTCGTGGTCGTCCCAGTTCTGTCCCGCCATCTGGATGGGGACAAAGAGACACAACACCGTGGCAATGCTACCAGCCACCACTGCCGGCATCTTCCCGTATTTCTCCATCAACTTGGCAAGCTCTGCCACACCGAAGCCAATCCATATACAGAAGGCATAGAACGAGCCCGCGTATGCATAGTCACGCT
>CAVJCD010000048.1:0-11866 GCA_963648005.1 Tannerellaceae bacterium
GAGTTTCCACTTCAAGACATCCCAGAAGCCAATCTTGTGTTTACCACCCCCATTCAGCATATATTTATACATCTCATGCTTAGCGCCACCTTGCAGATGAAGGCCGTAGAATTGCACAAGAGAACCGTCTTCCAAATATTTCCCATACGGTAGGTCTTCCTTCCAATATATTTTCTTTCGCCTACCTTTCATCTCAAACCCCATCGGGTCTGAGATGTTCCCATCAAAGCAGGCATTCCTCACGGGATGGACCAAATCGCACACATTGTCCGAAACATCTTTCTGATACCACGCCAACACCGTCATGTCGCAAAAGCCGCCTTCTTCAACGCCTTCGGCAAAAGCTTCCAATCGTTTAACGGCTTGGCTGTCGGTGTATAGATAGCTCATGTAATCGCAAAGTTTCTCTATCGAAGATTCATTGAAAAGGGAAAAGCACGGACCCATCTCTTTACATACCGTAAAGTCGAAGGAGGTATATTGGCCGAAGACCTTGTCCACATCACAGTAGAGCAATGCGTCCGAATCCATACAAAGAAAGTATGGCATCTTCTCAGAGCGGATAAAATCACGGATTATGAACCAACGTTGGAAACAAAACAGTTCGTAGCCAAACGGATTTGTTGACAAGTGGACATAAACCTTCGAGAACTCATCCGCGCCAGCCATATATTGAGCAATATCATAGTGCTCCACAAAATCATATTTGCCTTTGGTGGAAGCATCGCTGAGCAGACAAATCCGGGTGTCGGGATTGAACATACGGATATGCTCCAAGACCGGTTTTAGGTAAAAGGTGTTTCCCTTGTGCACCAATATGACGGGAATCTTGCTATTCATAATCTTCTGTTTTTACCCGTGGTGAACGGGACAAATCAAAAACGCTTCAAAAACATTCTTTTCATTTTTAGCAGCATTTCATCTGCTACGTTTACATGATACGTGTCGTAGGGAGCGATATCCCTCTCCTCTATTTCTTTCGAGAACAAGTCCACATATTTGTTGATATATGAGAGCATAAACGGGAACATATTGTATTCGAACATCAGTCTGTTTCTCGACTCCCTGAGGGCGGGCAACATATCGCCATAGATAGCATCTGCATTCTCCACTATCGTTCCAATCGTATCAATCGTCCCTTTTATGTCCCGAATATCAATCAGCACAGTTGAATTTTCCGGGAAATAGCGCTTGATGTTTTTACATCCATAGTATATCGGAACTGCGTAAGCCAAAAACGAATCTGCTATTTTCTCCGTCCAGTAGTCTTCTATGCAGGAATTCTCAATACAGATTGAAAATTTGTACGGCTGTAAAGCCTCGGCTTTATCATCAACGGATTTTATTCCTTTCCCGTAGAAATCCACATCATCACCAAACTCCGACTGTACTCTTTTCAGAAATTTCATCCGCGCCTTATGCCCCGGAAGGAACGTCCGAGTAGAGGTGACAAACGATATCTTCCTACTTTTCGGAGGAACATCCATTTGTTCAATCTCCTCATAAGAGAACGACGGACGTTTTTCCCGGAAGTTATAGCCGAAATACCATGGCAACGCCTGCTGGTCTCTATGATTGTTCGGATGTTTCAGTTTATGAGCAGAAATGATATGGTCGAATATATTCAGGAAGGATTGAGAATAGACCTTCACCATCGGAGGTTCTCCGGATATGAAGAAAAAACCTCCTCGCCTGCATTTCAGATGGAAATATTGGTCCAAATTTTCGAGAACAAACACAGCATCCCAAACAATATCTTCATGCGAATTGAAAAAAAACTCGCATCCTTCAGCCTTAAATTGGGGCGACAACTGTTTCTCAAACATGTTTACGCCTCTGTATATCACATTAACCTTCATTTCCCTTTACATTCAATATATTGTTACATCACAGCATCTTCTTCAAACGTTTCCACAGGTCGTGAGCCCAGGTGTATTTTAAGTATTTGGCGAGGATACCGCCGTTGATTTTGTCTTGGAACCGGCGGTTGCTCTCCAGTATGGCTTTGTTGTAGCCGGTGAAGGGGATGAAGCGGGTCTTTGCCCCGGAGTTGTCCATCTCCGGCTCCGCCCACCATACCTTCTTGTCTCCGCAGTGCTCCCCCGAGCCGTCGAAGCCCCGGTTCTGGGTCTTCGAGCGTACGGGGAACACGGAGCACATGCCATGTTGGAACATGTGATAGTAGACGCGCAAGTCGCCTGCCACAATCTCCTTCCGCGAGTCGGCTCTCAGAATGCCTTTTATGTAGAACCCGACGGAGAGAAACTCCTTATACTTCCTGCGGTCCTTCTTCAGCTCCGAGTAGCGGTCGTAGTAGTCGTGGTTCACAGCCTCCCAGCGGTCTTTCCACGAAGCAATGCCCCAGGGAGAGTTGCAGGGATAGAAATAGATGTCCTCGTTGTAGTCCTTCGGCATCTCGAAAGGCGCTTTGAATCCACAGATGGAGAAAATCCGCTTGTCGTCTTTATAATAAGCCAGGGCATCGTTCATATAGCTGAGGAAGTTGGAAGAAACCACAATGTCGTCCTCAAGCGAGATGAACGAATCGTATATTTCGAGCACATCCCGAAAAGCCAAGCCGATGGACATGTTGCCCCCAAGGTTCTTCTCCCTAAAGAGGGGGCGCACCTCCTTGAAGCCGTCTATCGAAGAGATGTAGCGGCGCACAGCCTGTATCCTTTCCTCGTGTTCTTTCTTGTATGCGGCATCCGAGACTACATAGAGGACCGACTCGGCGGCTTCTTTGTTCTTCTTCAGCGATTCGATGCATCCTCTGAGGTGCTCCAGTCGGTCGTATACCGGCACAATGATAGGTGCGTATTCCATCATTCTTAGGTTTTTCTTTAAATATTCATCAATAACGGATTCTTACCGGCCCAATCAGACCCGAGTTGTGTAGCGGGGAGTTCTCTTTCGGCCCGTGGATTGTCCAGGTTTTGCGTTCGGCTTCGGGCTTGTTGGCATCGTATGCCAAGCGGTTGTACCAAGTGCTTGTCACATCAATCTCGAGAGTGTTTTCGCCCTTCTTCACCAAATCGCCCACGTAGACAGTATAGGGATTTGCCCAAAGCACTCCTGCCTTCTTGCCGTTTATCTTCACGTCTGCAATCATGTCCACCTGCCCCAAATCGAGGGTAAAGTTCATGTCCGAAGTAACCTCGTCGAGCACAAATGTGGTGGAGTATTTAGCCGTTCCGGAGAAGGATTTGCCCTCGTCGCCAAGAGGCAGGTCTTTCCACGGCTTGAGCTCCGTAACGGTAATTTGCTCGGGCGCACCCCATCCTTGCGGGAAGTTGACTGTCCACGGGCGGTTGAGGCTTATGCTGCCGCCCTTGGTGGGCAACTTCTTTGCCTCGGCTTTCGACTCGCCGTCGCGACGGAACACTATGAAGCAGCTCTGCGCATTTCCAAGGTTCATGTCGATGGTCTGATACTCGCCCTCCTGCTTGGCATCCACCTTGTATGCCTTGCCCGTCACGGCATCCCATTCCTCGGGGGTGCCCTGTGCACGGAAACGCACCTTGCCATGGAACTCGCCCTGAGCCGGAGCAGCAAGATAGTACCAGTCGGCATTCTCGGCACGGCGGTGAAGCCAGTTGACTTTGCCGCCCATCACCTTCAAATCGGGCTTTAGGCCGAAGGCCACCAAGCTTTCGTCGAGACTCATCCCCACGGCAATCTTGCCCTTGCCTACGCTGCGGATGCCGTGTTTGTCGCCTCCCCAGATGGCGTTGACGGCAGAGGCAAAACGGCGTGCTGTCTGTTTCCCGTCCTTAAGCGTGGCAGGCGACTGGGGTGCGTTGCCCACAACACAGCCTCCCCGGCTAATCAGCTCGTAGAGTTTCTCGAGCGTCTCAGGCAACATACGGGCATTTTCGGGAATCCACATGAGGTTATACTCCTGACCTTCGGGGGTAACAAACTTCCCGTCCTTCACGCTGAGTCGGGTCAGCAGGATGTCGGGATTGCAATAGTCCTGCTTAAACCCGTCAGGGAAATATTCACTTTGGTCGGGGTTATGGTCTATTTCGTCACCGAGATACCTCAGCACATCCGACACGGAACGTCCGCGTTCCAGGAGATATCCCATACGAGCCAGATAACCTGTAAACTCGGGCATGTATTTCCACCATGTCTGCTGGCGCAGGAAAGGCGTGCCGTAGAGACTCCCGAAGCTGGTTCCCGGCGGCAGGAATCCTATCTGCGGATTGTGCGTATAGGTATGGAACACGTTGTGGGTAACACCTTCAGCCATGTTCATGTTGGCAATGCCCTTGAGCATTTCCCAATGTTCGTCCCATGTAAGAACGGAACTGGTAAACGTCTCCGCAGCCACACGCAGCTTTCCGTAGAGTCTGGCAGCGGAAGCCGTGGGGCGTATGGGCTTGTAGTCGGTGATGGGGTTGCTAAGATAATCTTCGAAGGGTTGCCAGAACTCACACATCGGCACGTCGGCATATTTGTAGTATTCCAGTGCATCGATGGGGATAATGTCGGCACCCGCCGTTTCGTACTGCAGCTTCAGACCTTTCCCGTGGGCAAGGTCAGCCATGCGCTTGAAGAAATTTTGGGTGTAAAGGTCGTTCAATACCCTCCTCCAGTCAAGAAGGAATCGGCAGGTTGTTTCCTGGTCGTCCATCACGTAACCGAATATTGCCGGCAGCCACTCGCGAAGCCCGTAGCCGGTGCGCAAGGCGAACTCCTGCTCCATCTTGTCGGTCCACGTCTGCGTCAGACATTCCCAGCTGTCCATAAGCATACCGCCGGCATACTTGCCTTCCAGGGGACCGTCGAAGAGATGGCCCACATAGTTGCTGAACTGCACGTCGGCACCGCGCGTATCCAGTTTGTTGCATTCCCAGCCCGTAGCCTCCTTCGAAGCAGGGCCATTCTTGTGTGTTGTATTGACGTGGCCGATGCGAAGGATGGTCCACTTCTTTCCCTTCGGGGCCTTCCATTGGATATTGCCCTCCGCGTCGGTTTTTGATGTAAGGTCCACTACGGAGTTCTTCTTCACGAAGGCGTCCTTAGACTGCTCGGTGATTTGCTGGAACTTTTCCTTGGACGTAAGATTCCATCCGGCTTCTCCCTTCCAGTTGTTCTTGCGTGCGCCGGAATAGAAGTGCATTTTGCGCAACCTCATGGGATGCTCGTTCTTGACAGTAAACTCGTAGTGTGCGACATCTTCCACCTCGTTGCAGGCTATGAAGAAATCGCTATAGTCTTGCCAGTTGCTCATCGGGGCGTCAAGGTCTGCTATTGTCTTTGCCGACCCGTCGGCAAGGATGGCCTTGAGCGTAAGGTGCACCTCAGGTTGGTATGAGCACCAGGTCCAGGTACCTATGCTTGGCATCCGGACGGTACGTATCACCGTTCCCTTGGGCATGGTGAACTTCACGGTGTGTTCTTTCTTCTCCTCCAGCTGCAGGGGCTCTTTCAATTGACCCTGGAAGCAGCCCTCCCAGTTCAATGTGTCGCCACTCTCAACGGAGGTGGGGATAATGGCTTCTCCCGTGTCGCCCAGCGGTGTCGGGAAAGCAAGGACACAGACGTCCTGATAGTCCAGGTCATCCCTCGTCTTGCCCTCCGGAGCTTGCGGCAGGGGCAACTTCTTGTTTATCGTCTCTCCGCCTTCCACATCTGTTCTTGTCCATGCCAGGTGACGCATCGCATCTTTGGGTTTCACCCACGGACCGCCTGCCATGGCCCAACCCGGACAAGTCTGGAGGGTAAACCTCAGGCCAAGCTCATTGGCTTTCTTTCCCATAAATGCAACCAGCTCTTCCCATTCGGGAGTGAGGGCTTTGACGTTCGACTCCACCTTGGGCCATTTACCGCCGAAGTCGCCGTGGAACCATTGTATACCCGAGATACCTGCCGCATTGATTGCTTCCAGGTCGGCTGTGATTCCTTCCTTCGAGATGTTGCTCCCAATGAAATGGAACCATGTTTCCGGATAATACACCTTGGGAGGGTTCTTGAAATTCTCAAGGTCCTGCTGACTGAAAGGGGCATATACCTCCGCCTTGTCGGGGGAGATGTCTACCTGCGCCTGTGCCGTGGAGCCAAGGGCAAGGGCCGGCAACAAAAGCGCCAATTTCTTAAAGACATTCTTCTGCATCTTCATAGTGTGTTTTTTATGGTATTGTTCTTAATGTCGCAACAAACGATGCGGACAAATGTAACACTTTTCGCCCAAGCGACCGGCAGCCCCCCGAA
Organism: Tannerellaceae bacterium; assembly: GCA_963648005.1. Lineage (GTDB taxonomy): Bacteria > Bacteroidota > Bacteroidia > Bacteroidales > Tannerellaceae > Parabacteroides. Next base: position 6,220 of record CAVJCD010000048.1, read on the forward strand.
AGAAAAGCCATGCCCCGACATGGAATATAGGAGCTCAAACATTTTGCAGGAGCAAAAAACCACCCCGGTGCGCAGCTCCTGCGAGCTCGCAAAGACAAAGAACCACCCTGGTGCGGAACTCTTGCGAGCTCGCAGGAGCAAAAAACCACCCTGGTGCGAACTCTTGCGAGCTCGCAGGAGCAAAAAACCACCCTGGTGCGCAGCTCTTGCGGGCTCGCAGGAGCAAAAAACCACCCTGAGGCGAACTCTTGCGGGCTCGCAGGAGCAAAAAACCACCCTGGTGCGCAGCTCTTGCGGGCTCGCGAGAACAAAAAATCGTCTCCGTAATATTTTTTTGGTTTTTCCTTGCATAAAACGATTTTTCTTTAAGGAAACTCTTACCTTTATGCTGTCTAACCCATAAATCAGAAAGTTATGGCAAATTTCTTTCAAATTGCACAGTTCAACATAAGTATGTTGAACAACTCCGAGTACCAAAATTTCATGAGTCGCTTTTTAAAGTTGATTCCGATGGAAGAAACGGAAATATCAGATGGCGATATTTCCTACCGCGGCACAAAGTCGTCGGTCAACATTCCCAACGACATCATCGCGACTATGGAATCTTTACTCGAGAAACTGACCGACCTCAACAAGAAGAGTCGGGCGTTGGAAACCACAGCCGATAGGGCTGAGACTGACCGTGCACGCGATGCAGTGGCTGCTTTTATCCTAAACCGTGTACTTAAAAGTAGTTCATGGCTACTCGAAGCAGAACGCGCTGCGGGCAAAAAGCTCTACAACACCATCACCCCCTACAAGGGTGTGGGAAGATTACCGGCAAACCAGGAGACGGAAGTGCTGAAGGGTATGCTGCTCGACCTCCGCAAAGCGGAGTTCTCTGAGGCTGTCACCACTCTGGGTCTTACGACGTATCTCGATGAGTTGGAGCGACTGAACACTCTCTTCGAGAGCCTCGTTTCCAAGGAGAGTGCCACACGTTCTGCCGACAGTGTCAACGACGACAGCAAGGCCCTGCGCCTTCAGTTCGACGAGCTGTATGCCGACAGCGTCATCCTGGCAAATGCCACTCAAGTATTGGCGCCCACGACGGCGAGCAAGACCTTTGTTCGCGATGTGAATTCTCTGATTGACGAGGTACGCATTGCCTACAACCGTCGCCGCGGAATCACTACCGAGAGCAGTTCGGGCAACAAGGGTTGGTCGGGCACCGATAGCGGCTCAAGTACCGGGAGTGACTCGGGCACCGATAGCGGCTCAAGCTCTGCTGACGGTGGGTCGAGCGCCGAGGACCGTCCAATAGTAGAATAGCGTTTAAATGCTGTTCTAACAACGTTGGAACACTATTTGAGGCTGCCCCCAACCGGGGACAGCCTCTTTTTCTTTCCAATATTCCCTTTCCTATGATGTGAAGAGGATATTTCAAATGGTTTTAAGCATCAAGAATTTCTTTTCCCTGTCTTCTTGTTCCACAAATCCGTGTCTCTTGTAGAATCTGAGTCCTCCCTCGTTCGATTTTGTCACCTCCAGGGCTATGCTCCCAAAGCCTTCGGCCCTCAGAGCCTCCAGACACTGAAGCATCTTGCCGCCAACGCCACGTCCCTGGCAGTCTTTGTCGACGCAGATGAGCGTTATATATAGTTGGTTTGCCTCCCGGTTCTTGTAGAAGGCAATGAAACCTTTGACCTCGCCATTCTCCTCTGCCACCACAAAAGAAGCATGCATGTATAGCTTCTCGGCGTATGTCGGAATATCCACACATTCCGACAGCGGGGGTACAAACAAATCGTCGGCTCTTTTTATCAGCGACCTGAATTCATCTTCTCCGAGGAACGCCTTATCGTATGTTTTAATATCCATATCAGCCATCTTCTTCCGGCAGGCATTCTAATTTACCGTTACGGTTATTTTGCTCTCGATGTTTTTGATAACCTCAAACATCTCGTCCATGCTGTCGTATTTGAGGATGAACTCCCCGATACAGTCTTGCGCGTCGCGGAAACGATGGACCTCATCGCCCACCTTCAAGTCGGTGACGAACTCCACCAGATGCTTCTCCTTGAAATCCTTGTCGAATTCGATGCTCAGGAACTTCCCCGTCACGTTGGAGTGGACCATATAGTTCGACCAATATCCGTTGACCGGCATCTCTTTCCTTCCTTTCAGCGCCGAGAGGTCTATCCCATCGCCTGCCGCAGCTTGAACGACCCAGGTCACCATATCTATTCCCGTGGCATACTTGGTGGCCTGCGGGATGAGGCTTCCGCCGCTTCGTGCACCAAGCTCCAGGAGATACACCCGGTCGTCTTCCCCCACAATAGCCTCCACGTTGTAGGCATTGCTCTTCATATTGAGCAACGTCATCAAGCGCTGAAGCTGCTGCTCCAAATCCTCGATATACTTATGGTCCATTTGGAAGGGCCAGCACTCGCCAAGAGGGGCAAAGTCCTTGTCGCAAGCGGGGTCGTAGAACTCATTGCCCAAGCAATGGAACACCAACCTGCCGTCCACCGAAAACGCGTCACCGGAAATCTGATGTCCCTTCTTTACGATGAACTCCTCTATCAAGAAACGCTTCCTTCGGGAATAGTTGAGGGCATCCTCCACGAAAGCCTTCAGCTGCGACTTGTCGGTCATCTTGTTGATGCCCTTGCTGCCGGAGGAATCCACCGGCTTTACCATCACCGGCATCCTGAACTCGTTGATATGCTCCACGGCCTCCTCGTAGGAAGCAAAGCCCATTGCCTTCGGACACGCAAAGCCGTTGTCCTGCAAAAACCGGCGAAACAAATCCTTGTTCGACAATATCTCTACAGACTTGAAAGGGGATGTGGGCAAACCCAAGGCTTCGCATACGTATGCTGCAGTGGGCGCCGCCGGGTCGGATGCGTATGCCACAACGCCGTCCACCTTCAAAGTCTTGGCAAGCCGTAGGACTGCCTCCTTGTCGGTTGTGCTCACGTTGTAGTATTCGTCGGCATACTTATGCCCCGGGTTGTTGGGCAGATAATCGCAAGAGACGACATAATAGCCCAGTCGCTTTGCCTCCCTTATGGCGTAGGTCTGATAGAGACTGCCGCCAAGCATCAACAGCTTTTTCATTACAATTGATTGGTGAAATTTTGTATCCTTCGTATGCCTTCCCTAATCTTGTCCTCACCAAGGGTGAAAGCCATGCGGACATAATCGTCGCAACTCTTCCCGTAGGTTATGCCGGGTACAACAGCCACGTGGGCAGCCTTCAGCAAGGCAATGGCAAACTCCTCCGAGAGCATGCCCGTCTCCGAGATGTTTACCATCAGATAGAACGTGGCCTCCGGCTTGTCGCACGAGAGTTTGGAGGTCTTGTTTATCTCCTCCACTATGACGTTTCGGCGTTCGGTGAAAATCCTCACCATGTCCGCCGAATAGTTTTCCTTCAGACTCAATGCCTCCATCGCCGCATATTGGGAGGGCAGAGGCGCACATGCCGCCACATTCTCCTGCAGCTTGGTCATCGCTGCCACAATCTCGGAAGGCGCCAACACATATCCGACGCGCCATCCGGTCATGCAGAATTCCTTCGAGAGACTGTTTACCAAGATTGTTCTCTCGCGCATGCCGTCTATCCCCACTATGCTTCTGAATCCCTTGCCGTCGTATATCAGGCATTTGTATACCTCGTCCGATATCACCAGCAAATCGTGCTTCTTTGCCATCTCTGCCAACGCCTCTATCTTCTCCCAAGGGATAACCTTTCCCGAGGGGTTCGACGGCGTGTTTATGATGATGGCCTTTGTCTTGCTCGTAATCGCAGCCTCCACATCGGCAATGCCAAAGCCCAACTTCTCGCCCCGGGGATTGTCCACAACAACCGGAAGGGCATGACACATCTGCACCATCTGCACATAATTCACGTAGTAGGGAGCCGGGATTATTACCTCATCGCCGGGGTTCAATATCGACAGCAATGCCAAGTAGAGCCCCTCCATGGCGCCCACGGTGACTATCACCTCGCCGGCAGGGTCGTAGCCAAAGCCTTCCTTCTGTTCGTAATACTTACTTATGGTTTGGCGCAACTCCAAGAGACCTGCATTCTGGGAATAGCGGGTCTTGCCCTCTTGAATAGCCCGGCAGCCGGCATCCTTTATCGCCTGATGAGGCTGAACGTCCGGGTCGCCCAACGTGAAGTCAATCACATCGTCGTATGCCTTGGCCAAATTGAACAAATGCCTCGTCAAAGAAGGCTTTATCGATTGCGCTATGTTCGATAGAATCATATCAATAAACTTTTTCCAATTACACAAAAAAGGACTACATCAAGTAAATCCTCCAACCCGCCCGTTTGGGTTTCTTATTTCACAATGCAGTCTATAACTCTTGCTACATCTTCCGGACTTAGGGCGTGGTGCATGGGGAGGCAGATGACCTCGTCTGCCATCCTGTATGCCTCGGGGAGATTGTCCCTCGAAGCCGACTCCAAACCACGGTACGTAGAGAACGCGCTAATCAGAGGATAGAAATAGCGCCGCCCATAAATGCCCACCGACTTCATCTTCTCGTACAAGGCATCACGGCTCATGCCATACTTCTTTTCGTCCACGAAAATGGGGAAGTAGGAGTAGTTGTATTTCACGCCGGAGAGCTCCTCTGTGCAACGTATCCCCTCCACATTCTTCAAGGCTTCCCGATACTGCTTTGCCACCCGGTGACGGTTCTCTATCGCCCCGTCGACATATTTCAGACTCAACAATCCGTAGGCAGCACGCACCTCATCCATCTTGCCGTTGATGCCCGGCGCTACAACAGTCGTCTCGTTGGCAAACCCGAAGTTCTTGATGTAGTCAATCCTCTGCTTTGTCTGCGCGTCGTGCGAAATCAATGCGCCGCCCTCTATGGTGTTGTATACCTTGGTGGCATGGAAACTGAGCGTAGACATGTCGCCGGCATTGATTACCGACTGCCCGTCTTCCCAAACCCCGAAGGCATGGGCAGCATCGTAGATAACCTTCAGCCCGTAGGTGTCGGCTATCTCCTTTATGCGTTTCGTTTCGCACGGCTGGCCATAGACATGAACGGGCATGATGGCAGTGGTCTTGGGCGTGATTGCCGCCTCTATCTTCTCCGGGTTGATGTTACCCGTAGCCGGGTCTACGTCAACAAACACCGGCTTGATGCCGTTCCACCACAAGGCATGCGTGGTAGCCACAAAGCTATACGGCGTGGTTATCACCTCCCCCGTGATGTGCATGGCCTGAAGCGCACAAATCAAGGGCAGAGTGCCGTTGGTAAACAAACTGATATAAGGCACCTTCAGATATTCGCAAAGCGCCTTCTCCAACTCCTGATGATAGTGCCCGTTATTGGTGAGCCACTTCCGCTTCCATATATCCTCCAAATACGGAGTAAACTCCTCCAACGGAGGAATCAATGGAGATGTTACTGTTATCATTTTATCCCCTTCCATATATATTGTCTCTTTGTATCCTATTTCTCGCCGGCAAGGACATTTCCTGCCATGCTTTGCTCATATTCATTTATCAGCCGCTTAACCTCTCTGCGTGGCATATCCAAAGTCTGCAGAAAAGACGATGTGTCTATATCCACGAAATGCACGTCGGGATATTTCAAAGACGCAATAAACCCGCTCGGACCGGTTGTGATGCTT
>CAVJCD010000048.1:11876-13030 GCA_963648005.1 Tannerellaceae bacterium
TTCTTATACCAAAGACCAACCCAATGGTAGAACTCTAACTTCCATTTCCATTTTAGGTTTTGGATGGTCAGATTGCCCTCTCCCCAAATAAAATCTTTCAGAGGGAGACGCCAATGAGTATTACAATGGCGATGGAAATCATCATCGACCTCTTCGCAAAACGGTTCAAAATAGTCGGTCCACCCCTTGTCATACCCAAAATTTGCCCACTTCGAACACAACTTGAACTTTATCCGGTTTTCCAAGCAGTATAAGAGGGCATTTACCATCTCCCTATACTCCGAAAAGAAACCCGCGTCGAAGCCCAAACTACATACGCATGTTTTATCGAACGTTGAATTTAACCGGTTCCAAGATTCAACCAGTTGCGATACATTCATCTTTTTCACAAGTTCATTGTTATTATTTTGTCCCTTTTCGTATTCTTTTCAGCCTGTCAAGTAAGCCGTAACCTTTTTCAACCAAGAGCGTTGTTGCCCAAGGAGTGGTTCGGCTTAATTCCTTACGATAACGACGGGCAAATCCATAGTCAACAATACGGATAGCATCGTCTTTTTCTTTATCAAAAATATTTCCAAAGAAATCCCTCAGCTTCTTATCATATATGGATTTGATATTCTCGTGAGCGAACCATTTCTGTTGCAATTTGGAAATATAGAGAGCATTATCCTTATCCAATCCTATAATGTAGTCTATGGTATCTTGAATAGAATTGAAATCTCTGATATGAACGCACGACTGCATATTAAAATCCCTGTCAACATACGGGTCTCCGTAGTATATCGGTATGGAATTTACAATCATCGGCTCTATTATCTTTTCGGTGGTATATCCCGAAACCACCGAATTCTCTATTGCAATGGTGAACTTATAGTTCTTTATGAAGTCTATCTTATCGGGAACTCTATAACCTATGTTATTTAGGAATGCCCCACCGGAATCGACCCTCTTGTATTTGGATATTTCCCTATAAAATTTTTCTCTGATGGGGTCTGCCCATCCGGAATTGGAATAAACGAAATTGCAAAATTCCCTTTCACAAAATCTTTCATCAATAGCATTATCCCCCTCCATTTTATCTAATACATCCCAAGAGTATGTCAGCCATAATGGAAATCTCAGATATCTATCTTCCAACGAGAGATAATAGAAAC
>CAVJCD010000049.1:0-1501 GCA_963648005.1 Tannerellaceae bacterium
CCTCCAGCACGCTAATCATTGTGTCCTTATCTATGTTCTTCAACTCCTTGAACTCCGCAAGGGTATCAATCATACTGATTTTCTCCTCTTTCTTCGCCATATTTCTCTTACTTGAAATTTATTAGGTATTTTGTATATTTTATCTCATCAAATGCATACGCCTCATCTTCCACTACCTTCATCTTACGTTTGGCCCCCTCGGGTTTCGCCATCTTCTCGACAGTGATTACAATGCCACTCTCGTCCGCTTGTTTTAATACACCAACCCGCTTCACTCCGCTTAGGAGCAACACCTCAACCTCTTGGCTGATGTTCTTCACATATTGGCGAAGCATCTTGAAGGGGGACGTCACCCCGGCAGAGCCAACCTCCAACTCGAAATCTTCCGCCTCACGGTCCAAATGCTCCTCTATATATCGGCTCAACTCTGCACAATCATCAATGCAAACGCCCTCATCGTTGTCTATCTCAACCACGATAACATTGCCGGGCTTCACCGTCACATCAACCAAATAGTTATCGGAAGAGGCCAACTTGTCTTCAACCAAATGCCTTATTACGTCCTTTTCAATCATACGTCTAACGGTTAAGAACAAAAAGAGGGAACTACCCGCCCCCTCCTCATCTTCGCTTAATCGGCGGCAAATATACAAAAGATTTGACACTCCGCAATCCACAGCCCTCAATTTTCCTTTTCTATCCAAATGGCTAAAGTATCAAAATGGCACCATACCGACCGGTCTTTTGAACAGAACCATGGCAATTTTATATTTCCAAAGGATATGCTTTTCATTTTTTTGTTGTAATGTTGTACTTGCTTTTTGCGATTTTACAGTACGACAGATTCCACACATGATTAATTTTAACTATATAATGAGACGTATCATGTTGCTCATATCGCTGTGTTGTTTTTTCCTTCCTCTTGCAGCAGAAGAAGGTTATGCCTTTCGTGTATACCTAAAGGATAAGGGCAACGCGGGTTTCTCTGTGGATGTGCCCGAGGCTTTTCTCTCAGAAGAGTCTGTTCAGCGACGCAAAAAGAGGAAAACAGCCATCACCTATGCCGACCTCCCCATCTCGCAAGCCTATATCGACACACTCGTTTCTTGCGGTTGCAGACCATTGGCAAAGAGCAAGTGGCTTTCAACCGTGGTTGTTATGAGCGGAGACAGCGCTTCTTGCAATCGGCTGAAGGCTTTGTCGATGGTTGACTCCGTAAAATGGGTTTGGAAGGGAGAATGCATACCACCTACAGACAATGGTGATTCTAAGACCCACCTCGTTCCAACATGCACTCCGCTGAAAACGTGGTATGGATATGCAGAAAAACAGATAAAGATGCTAAACGGTATCCGCCTGCATGAAGCCGGATTCCGGGGCAAAGGGGTACGTATAGCTTTGATTGATGCTGGATTCCGAAATGTTGACCATATCGGCGTGTTCGACTCCTTGCGGATAATCGGCACACACAATGTGGTATATCCCGGGCAAAGTGTATATG
>CAVJCD010000049.1:1511-12973 GCA_963648005.1 Tannerellaceae bacterium
GTGTATATGCGTCAGACGACCACGGCACGAAGGTGCTCTCATGTATGGCCGCAAATATGCCAGGTGTAATGGTCGGCACAGCCCCTGAGGCCGATTATCTTCTAATCAAGAGCGAAGACTCCCGGTCGGAATTCCCTATAGAGGAGGACTATTGGGTGGCAGCTGTTGAATATGCCGACAGTGTAGGCGTGGACGTTGTTTCCTCTTCTTTGGGTTATTTCACCTTCGATGCTATGGAGTTGTCGCACAACCATGCCGAGCTCAACGGTAGGATGGCAATAATCAGTCGCGCTGCCCATATCGCAGGGCAAAAGGGGATTTTGTTGTTTAGCAGTGCCGGCAACGAAGGTAATGGTGATTGGGAGAAGATTACGTTTCCGGCAGACGCCTCGGATATCCTGACCGTGGGAGCCGTGGATGAAAACAAGAAGAAGAGCCTCTTCAGTTCGGCAGGACCGACTAAAGACGGGAGGGTGAAGCCGGATGTGGTCGCCTTGGGGACAGGTTGCTGCGTAATAAGCCCGGAAGGGGAGATAAGCTATGCCAACGGCACTTCGTTTGCAACGCCAACATTGGCAGGGCTGGGCGTTTGTCTCTGGCAAGCCTTGCCAAGTCTCACAAGCGGAGAAATCATTGCCTTGATACAACAATCATCCAGTAAGCATAGCCGGCCCGACGCCAAGGTGGGATACGGCATTCCGAATATCTACAAAGCATACAAAGAAGGGAAACAATATGCCAAGACGAAACACAAACACGAGTGAAATGGAAAATGAACGCAAGGAATACACCTTGTCGGAGCTGAATGGCAAGATTCGTGATGTTGTCAACGAAGTTTTTCCTTCCTCCTACTGGGTTCGTGCGGAGATAAGCGATGTGCGGACCAATGCCTCGTCGGGCCATTGTTTCCTGGAATTCGTTGAAAAGAACCCGATAAGCGGACAGTTGGTGGCAAAGGCACGCGGCGCTATATGGGCAAGGACGTTCCGTATGCTGAAGCCATACTTCGAGATGGAGACGGGGCAAGTGTTTACCTCCGGACTAAAGGTGCTGGTGAACGTGTCGGTGGAGTTTCATGAACTATACGGATATAGCCTCACTGTGCAGGATATCGACCCGGCATATACGCTTGGGGATATGTTTCGCCACAGGATGGAAATCATACGACAATTGAAGGAAGACGGTGTGTTTACTCTGAATAAGGAATTACCGGTACCCGTCCTACCTTGTCGCATCGCCATCATCACCTCTCCCACGGCTGCCGGCTACGAAGACTTCCTAAATCAGTTGTCGGGAAATGAAGCGGGCTATGCCTTCTATACGCATCTGTTTCCCGCCTTGATGCAGGGAGAGAAGACAGAAGAATCGGTCGTTGCCGCACTCGATGCCGTGTATCGCCATGCGGATTGTTTTGATGTGGTTGCCATCATTCGTGGCGGAGGTTCAACATCTGACCTCAGTTGTTTCGACTCCTACCTATTGGCAGCAAACTGTGCACAGTTTCCTCTGCCCATAATAACAGGTATAGGGCACGAGAGAGACGATACCATTCTTGACATGGTGGCTCATACACGGATGAAAACGCCAACGGCAGTGGCAGAGTTCTTGATAAGCAGGATGGATATCGTAGCCGATGAGTTGGAAGAGCTCCGGCAGGCGGTGAGCGAACTCTCTACCGACATCCTAACAAAGCAGAAGACATTTCTCCAGTTGGTAGGGTCACGGCTGCCGGCAGTTGCCACAAGATGCACCGAATGTCATCGTCTGGCGCTGCAACCCCTCGAAGGCAAGCTACCCAATGCCACAACCGGATTGTTGTTCCACCAACGCACAGCCTTGGAGAGTATGCAGATACGGATGCGAAGCCGACTGACAACCATCCTTGCAGAAGAGATGAACTTTATCCTTTTGAAGGAACAGTTTGTCAAGATGGCATCGCCCGATTATGTCTTGAAACGGGGCTACAGCCTCGCGATGAAAGACGGCAAAATTGTCAAACATGCCGTAGAGCTATGTCGGGGCGATAAAATAACAACGTGTTTCGCCGATGGAGAAGTAAAGAGTATTGTTGAATAAAAATCATTGAGATATATGGCAAAGAAGGAATTATCGTATAACGAAGCAATAGAGAAACTACGTAAGATTGTGGCAGACATCGAAAACGGCGAACTGGACGTGGATATCCTTTCGGAGAAGGTCAAGGAGGCTACCCGGCTTATCAAGTTGTGTAAGGAGAAGCTGTATAAGGTGGACGAAGACGTCAAAAAGGTGTTGGAGGAACTGGAGTGATGCGTAGGTATGTGATAATCGTAGCCGGAGGGAAAGGGCTACGGATGGGAACAGACCTACCAAAACAGTTTATTCCGCTTGAGAGTAAACCCGTACTGATGCATACGCTGGAAACATTCCGTCAGTGGGATGCATCCACCGAGCAAGTACTGGTCCTCCCCGAAGAACACCGAAAGTATTGGGAGATGCTATGCCGCGAGATAGGATGCAGTGCCCCTCATAGGATAGCCCTCGGCGGGGAGACGCGTTTCCACTCCGTACTAAACGGCTTAAGGATGATTTCGGGAGAGATCCAAGAGTCTTTAGATAATGGAGAGAAGGCATTGGTTGCCGTGCACGATGGCGTACGGCCGTTTGTCTCTACGGAAGTGATTGAGGCATGTTTCAACGAGGCAGCCGAAAAGGGCGCCGCCATACCTGTCGTCCCGATGGTAGACTCCTTGCGTGAGACCAACGAGGAAGGCTCCCACCCGGTGGACCGCAGTCGTTTCATGGCAGTTCAGACGCCGCAAGTGTTTGATGCCGCACTGCTGCTGCGGGCATATGAGCAAGACTATACTTCCATATTTACCGACGACGCTTCGGTTGTTGAGGCATTGGGCCACCCCATCCATACGGTTAAAGGCAATAGGGAGAATATCAAAATCACAACCCCGTTCGATTTGTTGATAGCACAGAGTCTGTTGCTTAATCGGTCTCAAAACGATATTTCCCGGACGGCACTTCCATAATGGCATAACCATCCTGCAGCCCGATATATTCAACGTCTTTCACACGTTTGATATCAGTGCCACCTTCTCTTATCATCTTTCCGGAGACAACCGGCAGGTAGATGGTGGCATGGCTTCCAACGGGTATTTCCACCTCCATCCCAAACGTGTCATTGTGTTTCTCCCAACTCACAGCCGCCTGCCCATAAGGGGTGCGGGTGGAGTACGTGGCATAGTCGATTGCCCGGGGAGGATAGGGTTTTATTATGATATGTTTATAGCCAGGCTCTTGTTGGTCAGTATCCAACCCTGCCAACTTTCTGTAGAACCAGGTAATGCCGCCACCAAACATGGGATGGTTGTGTGAGTTGTTGCCGTTCCATTCTTCCCAGGTAGTTGTTGCCCCTTGCGAAATCCACCATCCGTAGCCGGGCATATCCTTTTTGTTCATCGCCTCGTAGGCCAAATTGTTCATCCCATTTTCCGCTAATGTCTCAAAGAAAAATTGTGTGCCGAAAATACCGGTATACAAATGACCGTCATGAGCCCGTATCTCTTCCCGAACAGTTTCTTGCACATCCTTCTTCACCTGCGAAGGTACACCCATAACCAAAGCGAAGATATTGCTGCCTGAGGGACCGTATGATTTTGTTTCCGGGTTATAGAAACGTTTATGAAATGCCTCCCGGGTCTTTTCTGCCAATGCCGAGAACCTCAGCGCATCCCCTTTGTGTCCAAGCACGGTTGCAGCCTTTGCCGTAAAATCGGTACAACGCCACAGATAGAATGTGTGGATCAAATCTTTTGGAGGAAATCCATCCGCCGGGCTCCATTCACCCAGATTATGCCATTCGCTGATATTGCCGTTTCTTTCCACCCGTGAAAGCATGATGCCATCAGAATCCACCCAAGCCTGCATATAGCGAAGCTGTTCTTTCATTCCCGTATAGTTGGCCTCCAATAGGTCTTTGTCGGCATAATGCAGATAGAACTCCCAGGGCATGATGTTCATTGCTGCACCCCAAGCCACGCCGCCGCCACAGCCCGGTTGCCAAGGAGCGCCATTGGGCACATAGCCGGTCTCCATGTTTTGGGCAAGCCTTATATCCTTGAGCCATTTGGTATATAGAGCTGCGGCATCGTAGTTGTGCATAACGGTTACACAAGCCACTTGCCCGTCGCCGGTATATGCCGAGCGTTCCCGATGAGGGCAATCGCTGATGATACTGCCATGAGAGTTGTCCGTCAGGCTTCGATTCCAAATCTTGTTGATCTGGTTGAAAAGAGGGTTTGAGCATTCAAAATGTCCGGTCTTTTCTATTTCCGTATATATAGCTTCTGCCCTTAGATTATCTTCCCGGAGTTCGCCCGGCCAGTTTACTATCTCAACTTCCCGGAACACAAACCATGTGAAACGGGCAGCATACGACTCTTGGGCACCCCCCTTGGTCGTGTATATGTTCGACCCGTTGGGTGATTCTGAGATATAACGTATCTCTATCTTTCTACCCGCCTCCCCTTGAATGTTGTATAGATGTATCCGGCCGGATATCTCTTCTCCGAAATCGATTTTATAATTCCCGCTTTCCAATCTGGTAATCGTCTTCGGCTTCAACACTTCCATGACTTTGTCGGAGTAAGACATCTGTGCCTGCAATTCTCCTGTCGGAGCATTCCTTAATACAGCACACTCCCATCCGTCCGTTGTTTTCTCAGGGGAGCACCAATCAGGCTGTTCCTTCCGGGCATCGTAGTGTTCCCCTTCGTAGATTCCATCCAAGGTGATGGCACTTCGGGACACCTTCCAAGAAGTGTCCGAAAAGATTACATCTTCGCTGCCGTCGGTATATTCTATGTGTAGCTGGGCTATTAAACGCGGCGAGCCGTATGGCATTGTCCATCCTATCTTGGCATTGTAGAATCCGTTTCCCAACATACAACCCAAGGCATTTTTCCCTTGTTTCAGTACATCCTTCAGGTCGTAGCAAAGATACAATACGTTATAACCTCTGAAATTGTCATCGAGGGTTACACCGGTAACATCAAGGCCATCCCGTTTGCCATAATTGGTCTGATTGGGAACCAATACGTCATCACCAACTTTTTCGCCGTTCAAATACAATTCAAAATAGCCCAGCCCGCTGATGTATATCTTGGCAGAAGAGATTTCCTTGGACACCGAAAAATCTTTTCTAAGCAGAGGTGCCGGCTGGAAGATTTTGTTCGCCGATTTGGCCGAAGCTTCTTCGCCTTGCCATGGAGCACCTATCCAGCTAGCTTTCCAGTCTTGGGCATTGAGCAACCCCACACCCCAACGGGCAGGTTCACTCCACATGGACGCTTTTCCCCGAGCGTCCCATACACGGACTTGCCACCAACATTCCTGTCTCGATTGCAATGGTTTCCCTTCGTAACGAATCAAGAAAGAGCAGTCACTTTTCTTCTCTCCGCTATCCCAGAGGTCGGCTTTCTTTAATTTCTCCGGCGACGAAGCAACCCGTATCTGATAAGCCGTCTGACGTTGCCCCCGCTCATGAGGGGCCGCCGTATTTATCCAGGACAAACGTGGTTGGCGACTATCTATCACAGACGGATTGACCATATATTCGCAGGTAAGCCTTACGGGCATAAGCGCTGCTTTTGTTGTCAGAACAAAGAACAGTGACAAAAGGACCGAAATCATAGATTTAAATTTCATTTCGCACAATGTTTGATTACGACATCAAGAATTGTCAGCAAATATAAGTGATATATTTGGCACTCAAAGTAAGAAGGCGGGACAAAGCCTGAATACCGTTCGAATCACGTGTGTTCGGACGATTGAGACGGCTTTGCCGAAAAACTAAGGCGACCGGTCGTTTGGTTTTAGGGGGACATATATATGTTTTGCCCGGAACATATATATCTTTTACCCCAAACATATATATGCCCCCCCCAACCGCCGCCTATTGTCCAAAGCTAAATCGGTATCCTTTTTCCCGGAGGTTCGGACCTCCCGAAAAAAGCCACCCGTCCCCACTGTCTGCTTTGGGGGACTTTTCTGAAAGGGTTTTGTTACTTTTGCTCTCTGAAACGAAAACCCTTGCCGAATGCTTGACCTGAGTCAACGAACCCTTATGTATCTGCCGGGCGTAGGTCCCAAGAGAGCGGAGATATTACGGAAAGAAGCCGGATTGTCTTCGTATGCGGACTTGTTGTATTATTTCCCGTATAAGTATGTCGACCGCAGTCGCTTTTACTCTGTTTCCGAGGTCACCGGGAATATGCCATATTTACAACTGAAAGGATACATCCGGTGTTTCGAGACGGTGGGCGAAGGAAGGGCACGCCGCCTGATTGCCAAGTTTTCGGACAAGACAGGGACAATCGATTTGGTATGGTTTAAGGGGCTTAATTTTGTGCTCAACAAGTATAAGACGGGGACGGAATATATCGTCTTTGGCAAGCCGACGGAGTTCGGGCATATCATCAATATTACCCACCCCGATATCGACCCCATCGACAGAGCCGACCAAGTGGCAGCGGGGCTGACGCCCTTCTACAACACCACGGAGAAGATGAAGAAGTCGTTCCTCAACTCAAGGGCGATACAAAATCTGCAATACACCCTCCTTAGTTCACTGAATTGGGATTTGCCGGAGACACTGCCCGAGTATGTGTTGGCACGTATCAATATGATGCCCTTCAAGGAAGCCATCCGCAACGTACATTTTCCCGAGACGGCAGAAAAGCTAAGGCTGGCGCGACTAAGGCTAAAGTTCGACGAGCTATTTTTCATACAACTACATACTCTCAGCACTGCCATAGGGCGCAAGCTAAAGCTAAGGGGTATAGTGTTCCCTACGGTTGGGGACTGCTTCAACACCTTCTATAAGGAATATCTCCCGTTTGAACTTACCGGGGCACAGAAGCGGGTGATAAAAGAGATACGTGCCGACATGGGAAGCGGGCGGCAGATGAACCGACTGCTGCAAGGCGACGTGGGTAGCGGGAAGACCTTAGTGGCACTAATGGCCATGTTGCTGGCTGTGGACAATCATTGTCAGGCATGTATAATGGCTCCAACCGAAATCTTGGCAACACAGCACTATGCCACCATAAAGGCGTTCCTAAAAGACATGGACATCAAGGTTGCCTTGCTTACGGGGTCTACAAAGAAGAAAGAACGCAGCGTATTATTGCCGGCAATTGCCAGCGGTGAAGTACAAATAGTCATCGGTACACACGCCTTGATTGAAGAAACGGTAGTGTTTGCATCGCTTGGTCTTGCCATCATCGACGAACAACACCGCTTCGGCGTGGAGCAGCGTTCGCGCCTTTGGAAGAAGAATACAATGGTGCCCCATGTTTTGGTGATGACAGCAACGCCAATTCCACGTACACTTGCTATGACCTTGTATGGCGACCTCGACGTGTCGGTTATCGACGAGCTGCCTCCGGGACGCAAACCCATCATGACCGTGCATCGCTTCGACAACAAGAAGGCACAGCTCTACGACTTTCTCAGAAAAGAAATAGGGCTCGGGAGGCAAGTCTACGTGGTGTATCCATTGATTGAAGGAAGCGAGAAACTGGACTACAAAGACCTTGAAGAAGGGTTCGAGACCTTCAAGGAAGTCTTCCCCGAATATACCGTCTGCATGGTACACGGCAAGATGAAGGCCGCTGACAAAGAATCGCAGATGCAGAAGTTTGTCTCCGGAGAAGCGCAGATATTGATGGCCACCACGGTAATTGAGGTAGGCGTAAACGTGCCCAACGCATCGGTGATGGTGATTGAAAGCGCCGAGCGCTTCGGTCTCTCGCAGCTACACCAACTGCGCGGCAGGGTTGGGCGTGGCGCAAAGCAGTCTTATTGCATACTCGTTTCCTCCTACAAACTCAGCGACGTCACCCGCAAACGTCTGGAGATAATGGTGAACAGCAACGACGGGTTTGAGATAGCGGAAGCCGACCTCCGCCTACGTGGGCACGGCGACCTGGAAGGGACGCAGCAAAGCGGTGAGGGGCTTTTCCTCAAGATAGCAAACCTGGCTGCCGACGGTCAAATACTTCAGTTTGCACGCAACATAGCACAGGAGGTTTTGGACAAAGACCCCGAATTGCTATCCGAACCCAATAGGATTTTGAACGAAAGGTTGAAAACACTCTTCGCAAAGAAGATAAATTGGGGATTAATCAGCTGATATGTTGTAAAACATATTGCCCTTGTAAATCGCTGTTTCCCAATATCGTTAAAAAGCAGTTTTTAAACTCGTTTACTTTCGTTTCGGAAATTTTCTCGGAGTAAATTTTGCCAACATGCTCAAAATAACGAACTTTGGTCGATTCGTAAGGGGAACAAGGCTTATTTACCTCATATTTTCTCCCCTAATTCCGCTTAGAAAAATGACAAAATGAAGATAAGAACACTAATATTTACTTGTTGCATTGCGATTATAGGGTCAGGCACATCGGCTCAATTTAGGAAATCACGCTCCAAGAAAGAAGAAGCCCCCAAACAAACAGTACATATTGTAAAGATGGACGAGCAGGTATCAGAGTTGATGGCTGACCGCGTCACTATCCGCAAAGATATAGGCTTGAGGGAACTGGCGGAAATAAATGCCCGCATGGACGAAGCCATGGAAAAGGAAGAGGACTTGATGTTCCCTGCCGACGAGCTCTATGGTTCGAATTGGGATAACCAATGGGTTAACCCCTTCCGGGGTAAAGACAAGATAGAGTTGCCCGACTCGTGTGAGATTGATTGTTCAAGCTTTGTTCTGCCAATCGATACAATGACGAAGGTGACATCCAAATATGGACCTCGCCGTCGCCGCATGCATAGGGGGATAGACCTTAAGGTGCTGAAGGGCGATACCATCCGTGCAGCATTCGACGGAAAGGTGCGTATCCGTAGCTACGAACGCAGAGGCTATGGTTATTACCTCGTAATGCGCCACCCGAATGGGTTGGAGACTGTATACGGGCACTTGTCGAAGTTCCTTGTCGAAGTAAACGACATAGTGCATGCCGGTGACCCAATTGGCTTGGGAGGAAACACCGGACGTTCCACCGGATCTCATCTTCACTTCGAAATACGTTTCTTGGGGCAGGCCATCAACCCTACCGATGTTATCGACTTCGACAATGCCGTGCCTCATCAAGACACCTATGTGTTCCGCAACGTGAAAATAAATGGACGCAAGAGCAATATCTATACGTCCTCAAACGACCAAATGGTATATCACCGCGTAAAATCGGGCGACACCTTGGGTAAGATAGCTCGCATATATGGAACAACGGTCGGTGAGCTTTGTCGCCTGAACGGCATCAAGAGCACAACGACGCTTCGCTTGGGGCAGTCCATACGCTGTAGTGCCGGCGGAGGCTCAAGTGTGGCTGCCAAGTCATCGCCCAAGTCTAACGCCAAATCCACAGTAGCTACAACAAAAAAGAAGACAACAACAGTAGAAGCCGCCACTCCGGAGGTTTCGCTAACGGGGAACGTCACAGTAGAGCCTACGGTAACATCCGAACCAGTCTATCACCGCATCAAGAGTGGTGACACCTTGGGTGCATTGGCTGCCAAGTACGGAACAACCGTTAGCAAGATATGTGAGATGAACGGGATAACCAAGACAACAGTCCTGAGGTTGGGTCGTTCCATCCGTTGCAAGTGATAAGCACTCCTCATTTGTGGCATAATCAATCTAATATATGGCTGATACAAAAGCACAGTTCGAAGTGGTAATCTCTCAATGCAGGGAGGTGTTCGAAAAGAAGTTGAAAGACTATGGTCCTTCGTGGCGAATTATGCGCCCACAGTCATTGACCGACCAGATATTCATCAAGGCCAACCGTATCCGTAGCCTTGAGATAAAGGGTGTGAGTATGGTGAACGAAGGGATACGTCCCGAGTTCATCGGCATCGTCAACTATGGCGTGATAGGGTTAATCCAGTTGGCTAAGGGCTTTGCCGATACCACGGATATCACCAACGAAGATGCGTTGGCACTATATGACAAATACATAACAGAGACCAAGGAGCTTATGTATGCCAAGAACCACGACTACGACGAGGCCTGGAGGGGAATGCGCATAAGTTCTTATACCGACTTGATATTGATGAAAATCTACCGCACGAAACAAATAGAAAGCCACGGAGGAAAGACTATCGTTTCGGAGGGTGTGGACGCCAATTATAAGGACATGATAAATTATGCCCTGTTCGGTCTGATTAAGCTGGAATACGGCAAGGGATAGGGCAAATGAACTGCAAAAACACCGCGATAAAAGTACTGACGGAGTTTTGTCGCCTGCTGATTGGAATCACGTTTATCTTCTCCGGTTTTGTTAAGGCGGACGACCCTGTGGGTGGGGCCATCAAGATAGGTGACTATCTGAGTGCTTTGGGGTGGGATGTGTTGCAACCTTTTACCACCCTCGCATCCTTCATCCTCTCTGCCACCGAATTTACAATGGGTATATGTATGCTTCTCGGAGTGTATCGGCGCTACAACACCTTTCTCGTTTTGCTTTTCATGGCGTTTATGACGCCGTTGACGTTTTGTCTCGCCTTGTTTAATCCGGTATCCGACTGCGGATGTTTCGGCGATGCAATCGTGATATCCAACTGGGCTACATTCTTCAAAAACCTCATTCTGCTTGCTGCAACCATAATGGTGTTTAAGCACTACGAGAGAATGTTTCAGTGTTTCACCTTCAAGGCATATTGGTTTGTTGCCTTGTTCGCTTACTTCTTCTGCATAAGTTTCGCTTCATGGAACTACAATCATCTGCCGATGATAGATTTCCGGCCGTTCAAGATAGGCGCAAACATTCCGGAACTGATGACGATACCCGAAGGCGCACCCGAAGCCGTGTATGAGTACACCTTTGTCTACGAGAAAGACGGTGTCAAGAAGGAGTTCACAATGGACAATTACCCCGAAGGCGACAGCACCTGGACATTCGTTGAAACAAAAGAGAGACTTATAAAAGAAGGATACATTCCTCCCATCACACCGTTTAGCATCCTCGACGGAGACGACCAGGATGTGACCGATGAGATATGGCACAACCCCAATCCCGTCTTCCTCTTAATTTCTCCGAGATTGGAAAAGGCAGACGACGAGAAGGCAGATGAGATAAACAACGTATACGACTATGCGCTTGAATACGAATGGCCGTTCTATTGCGTGACGGGTTCTTCAGCCGAGACCATTAAGGAATGGAGCGATTACACCGGAGCGGAATATCCGTTTCGGATGACTGACGGTGTGGTTCTGAAGACAATCATCCGTTCCAACCCCGGGCTGGTATTGCTAAAAGAGGGCGTGGTATTGGCTAAATGGCACTACAACGACATCCCCGATGAGGAGCACCTAAAGTTTGCTGTAGACGAATGCCTTAACGGTGGCATGGCAAAAGGAAAAGAAGATGGTTGGCTCGTTATCATACTACCAACTTTTACAGTAC
>CAVJCD010000050.1:0-1916 GCA_963648005.1 Tannerellaceae bacterium
GTTTGAAGAGTGCGTGCGAATGGTTCCACACAGATACGGGTCAAGGTTTAGGTTGGGCTTGTCCGGATTGGTGTACCATTGCAACCAGCGTGCCATAGAAACGGTAGCCAATGAAGTTCCGTCCGGTATCAGAAGGATAACGTTTTTCACCGGTTTCACGTTCTCTACGTCTGCGGCCTTTGTTGGCATGATGATAAGGGCCAACAGAAGCAGAAGGGTAATCGTCTTTTTCATTTTCTTTTTAGCGTTTTGTTTTTTTAACCGGCTTCAAAAGTACACAAAAATATAAGGCTTTTATGTAATTTTGCAATACTTAAAAGAATGAACAATGATTTAATACAACATCATGAAATCAATCGAGCTTCCGCATAATGCAATGTTGCGAAGGAATATTTTCGACTATTCGTTTATCGTTGTAGGGGCTTTCCTCCAGTCGTTGAGCTATGTGCTCTTTCTTGCTCCCTTCAAGATTGTGCCGGGGGGAGTGTATGGTATTTCCATCGTGTTGCACTACATCTCGAAGGGTGTCTTCTCAGTGTTTCCCGATGGTTTGCCCATGGGTGCCACGGCATTGTGCTTCAACGTGCCTTTGCTGATATTGGCGATGAAGAAGCTGGGGCTTTCTTCCGGTCCTAAAACGATAGTAACCTTTGTGCTTATCTCTGTCTTTACCGATATATTGTCGTATTTCTATGGTACGGAGCAGTTGGTGAGAGATGATACTTTTATCTCCGCCTTCTATGGAGGTGCGATATTGGGGTTGGGTGTGACTTGCGTCTTTAAGGCGCAGAGCACGAGTGCGGGGACAGATGTGCTTGCCCGCGTCATTGCCAACAATACCAACATAAAGGTGAGCAACGTGATAATACTTCTCGACTCTGCCATAGTGGTGTTTGGTTTGATTGCGTTCCAGGATTGGGCAGTGCCTCTTTATTCTTGGTTTGCCATCTTTGTATACGGAAAGGTCGTAGATATGTTTCAGCCCGAGAACCCCAACCGTGCCATCTTCATCGTGTCGGAAAAGGCGGAGGAGATAAAAGAAAGAATCTTCTATAAGATGGGGATGCGAGGAACGTTTCTTCACGGATGCGGCATGTATGAAGGGAAGGAGAAAGAGATAATCTTCACCATTGCCGAACGCAAGGATATGATACGTTTGAAGGAACATATCAAGGAGGTTGACCCGCATGCGTTTATTTCCACGATGTATGCCAGCAAGGAGTCTCCACGCACACTGCGGTAGTTGGTTTTAGTCGTGGTTGTGTGGCTGATGAAAAAGAATTTACTTTGCCCGTAGGTTTGAATGTAAAAAGAGAAAGAATGAATTATATAGAAACAGAAATCCCCGGCGTATGGATTATTGAACCCAAGGTCTTTGCCGATGCACGGGGATATTTCATGGAAGCATGGAAGAAAGAAGAGTTTGAACAACACGTAGGGAAGGCTGCCTTTGTTCAGGATAACGAGTCGTGCTCTTCGCGTGGCGTTCTTCGCGGACTGCATTATCAGTTGGCCCCCTATTCGCAGTCGAAGTTGGTAAGGGTAATCACCGGCAGTGTGCTGGATGTGGCGGTAGACATCCGTAAGGGTTCTCCAACCTTCGGGAAATATGTGGCAGTGCTTCTCTCGGCAGAAAACAAGCGCCAGCTTTTTATACCGCAAGGGTTTGCTCACGGATTTCATGTGCTGAGCGATGAGGCTGTGTTTACATATAAGGTAGACAATCCATATATGCCAAGCCACGAGAGAGGTTTGCGCTTTGATGATTCTTCGATAGGTGTGGATTGGAAGATTGCTGAAGGCGAAACGCTGATACTTTCGGAGAAAGACCAAAAGTCGCCCGTGCTGAATGATGCGGAAATAAATTACACATACAAATAAATACGGACAAGAATGAAGACTTATCTGGTTACGGG
>CAVJCD010000050.1:1980-8244 GCA_963648005.1 Tannerellaceae bacterium
AGATTGTAGTGCTCGACTTGCTCACCTATGCCGGCAATCTGGGCACGATAGCCGAGGATATCGACGGTGTGCATTGTGAGTTTGTGAAGGGAGATATATGCGACAGGGATTTGGCAGACAAGCTTTTTGCCAAATACAACTTCGATTATGTTGTCAATTTTGCTGCAGAGAGTCATGTTGACCGCAGTATTGAGAACCCGCAGTTGTTCTTGCTGACTAATATTTTGGGTACGCAAAACCTGCTTGATGCCGCACGCAGGTCATGGATGACGGGGAAGGCCGAGACAGGCTATCCTCTATGGCGCGAAGGAGTACGCTTCCATCAGGTGTCGACCGACGAAGTCTACGGCAGTCTTGGTGCAGAGGGATATTTCCGTGAGACAACACCGCTCGACCCGAGAAGTCCGTATAGCGCATCAAAGACAAGTGCCGACTTGTTTGTGAAGGCTTATGCCGACACCTACAAGATGCCGGTAAGCATCACACGCTGTTCAAACAACTATGGTCCCTACCATTTCCCCGAGAAACTGATACCGCTAATCATAAAGAATATACTTGAAGGAAAGTCCTTGCCCGTGTATGGCGACGGAAGCAACGTGCGCGACTGGCTGTATGTGGAAGACCACTGCAAGGCAATTGATGCGGTAATCCATCGTGGTCGTCCGGGTGAGGTCTACAACGTTGGCGGACATAACGAGAAGCAGAACATAGAGATTGTAAAGCTAATTATCCACACTATCCACAGGTTGATGACAGAATACCCCAAATATCGCGAGGTGTTGAAGAAGAAAGAGATTGGTCCCGACGGCGAAATACGTATCGATTGGATTAACGAGAGTCTCATCACTTTCGTGAAAGACCGTCTTGGGCACGACCAGCGTTATGCCATCGACCCGACGAAGATAAAGGAAGAACTGGGTTGGACGCCCGAGACTACATTCGAGGTAGGCATAGTGAAGACCATTCGTTGGTATCTTGAGCATCAGCAATGGGTGGAAGACATTACCGGCGGCGACTACTTGAAATACTACGAACGTATGTATACCAACCGCTAATCTATTGCGGCAAAGACTTTTCTTCCACGGAAGAGAGGTCTGAAGGGAGACTGCTCACCAACTCGGGGGCAGTCTCTTTCATTTGACGGCGTATAGATTCGCGTATTTCCTTCCTTATGTTTGTGCGCGTACTGTCGAGGTCGGATTCTTTTGCCGGCTTGAAGAGGTCCTTGTAGCGGCACTTCACAATCTTGTACTTAAACTTGTCGAGGTTGCCGGTGATGTCGATGCCCAATTTGAACGGTACGGGCGATTTGAGCACCGACAGATGGTAGTTGAAGGTCATGTCCAGGTTGTGAGTACCTCCCACAGCCACCTTATAGCGGTCCATCTCGATGAGGAAGGGGAATACCTCAATCTTGTTGTCCTTGATGGCAAGGTCTACCGATATGCTGTCAATCATGTTCCGCTTCTTGTTCTTAAACATTAGCGTCTTGGATATCTCGGTGAATGTCTCGCCGTCGAGCAACACCATGTTCTTGCCATGCAGAAAGCAGGCGGAGTGTATGGATGAGAGGTCGAGCGACATGGTTGAGTCGATATTGCAAGTGGCAGTCAGTTGGCAGTCAACCACGCCTTCGAACGAACGCAACATAGGGATTAGAGTATCGATGGCGGGGTAGAGCCCGATGAGTTTTTCCACCTGAACACCTTCCATGTCGAGGTCGAAACCGGTGGAAGCGCCACTTTCGTCTTTTGCCGTATAGAACATTGTCATGTTTCCGTTGCCGATATTGGAGTCCATCTTGAGGTTGCTGAGGTCGATGCTTTGGTCGCGTATGATTACTTCCCCAAGCACATTCTCCATCACTACATCCTTGAATTCAATCTTCTTGGCATTGGTATGAAGCGCCACATCGAGATATGAAGGAATAACGAATACACGGTCGGTTGTGTCCAAGGGGGCAGAAGAGATTGAGTCGGTGCTCATAGAAGCTACAAGTTCTTCTTCGTTGAGGGCCAACGAGTCGCTTGAGGCAGCATACTGTTCCCAATATTGCATACCCGAGTTCACTGCGTTCATCAGCTGGTTGCAATCCAGATGGTCTGAGGTCAGCGAGAAGTCACCCTTTAGTTTCCCGCCTCTGAGGAGAGCCTGGCGGATACGTTTTACTTCTCCACTGAGTGTGAGGTCGCTCTTTCCTATATGCAGACGTGCGTCGGAGAGGGTAACTTTGTTGGTGTTGAACTTAGCGGTTGTTCTGTCAATCTTTATCGGGAGGGGCATAAGGCGGCTGAAGCCTCGCATACTGTTGAAAGAAATGCTGCCTCGTGCTTCCCAATGACTAAGCAATTGTGAGGTCTGACTTGTTGTGTCGGCTTTGGCTTTAATGGCCCTTATGTCCTTTATGTCTTTCTTGGGGCGGGGAGTGTGCACCTTGGTGGTGTCTTTCTTCATCTGCCGGCGTTGGCGCAATACATCTTTGTAAGGCAAAGCTTCGACGTTGAAAGCATTTCCTGCGAGAACAACACCGGTACGCATCGGGAGAATGAAGTAGCGCAACGTGTCGACGGATATGGAGAGGTTTGCCGAGGGCAGATGTTTGTTTGTTGCCGAGGGCTTCATGCTGCCGGTGGCAACGGTCTGCCCGGCGGCAAGCCACACGGAGTCGGGAAGACGGGTGAGCAGACGGTTGAACTTCATCTCTGCCGAGAGAGGAATGACGGCTGAGGTATCGATTATGGGCGACGTCTTTGCCTTCAAGGTCAGACGGCTGATGTTGGTGTTGATGTCGTCTTGATATTTTACTCTCATGCTGTCAATCGAGAGAGTTGCGCCAAGAGGGTTCTTTCCGCTTTTGTAGGCTGAGCTGCCTCGTTGTGCGGAGTCTACCGAGAGCACGGCATCGGAGATGAAGACGTCGGTGCCCAATGGTTTGCTGAAGACCTTCAGAGTGTCGATGCTCAGATTTCCGGATGCAAACACCTTTCCATACTTACCGTTCAGCACATCGTTGGTGCAGAAAGCAGCAGAGAGGTTGGCCTCCATTGCCCCCCTAAGTAGCAATGTGTCGGGGTTGAGAAACTCTTCCGCCAACCGGGTGAAGTCCACCTTGCCTTTTATGGTGGTGCTTACAGTGGGCGAACTTTGCAGGTTGGTGACCTTTCCGCTCATATCCAAAGATGTGGTCAGACCCTTGAGGATAAGTTGCTCGAGCGAGACAAACGAAGAGTCGGGATGAATGCCGCTGAGATGGAGGTCAAGGTCCATCTTCAGTGTGTCGATACCCTGCTTTATTCCGTCCACGTGATATGCTCCGTTGTCCACCTTACAGCATAGGTTGACCGAAGGAACAATGCTGTCGCCAATGAATCCGTGTATGTCGCCCTCCAAATCTATGGTGCCCTCCACATGCATTTTCTCTTTATTCTTAAGATAGGCTTCGGGGATAAAATCCATGAGGTCGTTGAGGTCAGACACCTCGAGACCGAAGTCCATGTCTATCTTCGTTTGGTTTATCTCCGGCATGCGACTGATGGAGCCGTCGGCAGTGAAGGGAAAATTGTTTACACGCAGCTCGGCATCCTTCAGAGATATTGTGTTGTAGTTGTCGGAAAGGAAGAGCCGACTCTTCAACTTTAATGACAAATCGTTCTTCAGCGTGTATGCTTCACTGTTGAAGAGTATGGACGACGTACCCGTCTCGATGTCGAGGGTATTCTTTCCGTTGGACAGTGAGCCGTCGATATTGAGGAAGAATCCCTCAATCTCGGTAAAGATGTTTGCCTCGCTGTCGTAGTATCCAAAGTGTCCGTCCGAGATGCGTACGCTCCTTAGGTCGATGGCAGGCAGAGGTGTGTTATTGCTTTCCGAAGAAGAGTCTGCTTCGCTTGTGTAGATATTCCAGTTGGCAATGCCTTCGTCGTTGACATACCCGTGAAAGTGCGGTTCTTCGAGACGGAACTCACCGATGGTTATTCTCCCAAGAAAGAGATAGTCTAATGGGCGGAGCGAAACCACGGCCTTTTGGAAGGCAAGCAGAGAGTCGGAGGGGACAATGGTCTCCTCGTCACTGATGCTCACAGAGTCTCTTGCCACGTGCGAAATCAGTCGCCCGTTGGTAATCTTAACACCGAGGTGAGGATAGGTCTCAAAGAAAGTGAGTTCAATACGTTCGCATTCAAGATTGGCATCAAGATATTTGTTGGCTTGCTCAACCACGAGCGGCGTCAGCTTCTCGGGAGGGAGTATGCCCCAATTGAGGATGCTGAAAACAATACCCGGCAGAACAAAAAACAATGTCGCAACAACGACGACAACTATGGTGAGAACCTTTCTACGTGTTTTCATGATGCTTCTAAAGAATGGTCACACAAATGTATGCAATAAACCCAAATTGATGAAAACAAAAAAACGGTGTTTTATTGCGTGTCTTGCTACCCGTCGTGTGGGGGCTTTTCCCTTGGGGTGTCACTGAAAATCTCGGTTTCGATTGCTATATTTGCGGCGCATTGGACGTAAGCAACGACAATAATTTATTAACAACATACATTATATGAAGAGAAATTGGATTATCGCAGCAGCCTGTGCAGTATTGCTCCCGGTGGTTGACGCTACGGCTTGTACGGGTTTGCTTGTAGGGAAGAAGGCATCGGTTGACGGTTCGGTCATGATTAGTTATGCAGCAGATTCGCACTCCCTATACGGTGAACTCTATCGTTATCCGGCAGCCAAATGGCCCAAAGGAACCATGCGAGAGGTGAGAGAGTGGGACACCAACAAGCCTCTTGGCTTCATTCCCGAAGCAGAAGAGACATACTCTGTGGTGGGTAATATGAACGAGCATCAGGTGGCGATAACGGAAAGTACCTGGGGCGGAAGGGGTGAACTGGTAGATACTGCCGGCATCATCGACTACGGAAGCCTTATATACATCGCGCTTCAGCGCTCACGCTCGGCACGCGAGGCAATAAAGGTGATGACTTCGCTCGTTGAGGAGTATGGCTATCACAGCAGCGGCGAGACATTCTCCATTGCCGACAAAAATGAGGCATGGGTGATGGAACTTATTGGCAAAGGCCCGGGTCGCAAGGGCGCCGTGTGGGTGGCAATACGCATTCCTGACGATTGCATCTCTGCGCACGCCAATCAGGCACGCATTCAGCAAATACCTTTCGATGATAAAGAGAACTGCATGTACTCTCCCGACGTGGTGTCGCTTGCACGCGAGAAGGGATACTTCAAAGGCAAGGATAAGGACTTCAGCTTCCAAGAAGCCTATTGCCCTTACGATTTCAGTGCCTTGAGAGGATGCGAGTCGCGCGTGTGGGCTTTCTTCCGCAAGTATGACACCTCGATGGACCAGTACACCGACTTCATCAAGGGCGACAAAACGAAATCTCCGATGCCACTCTATATAAAACCCAACCGTCTGTTGTCTGTGCAGGACGTACAGAACGCCATGCGCGACCATTTTGAAGGTACCGACCTCGATATGACGAAAGATGCCGGTGCGGGTTCGTATAAGGTGCCCTATCGCTGGCGCCCCATGACCTTTAAAGTAGACGGAGTGGAATATACCAACGAGCGTGCCGTGGCTACGCAGCAGACAGGCTTCGTGATTGTTCCTCAAATGCGCAACTGGTTGCCCGATGCGATTGGCGGCATCCTGTGGTTTGGCGTGGATGATGCCGACATGGCAGTATTTACCCCTGTCTATTGCTCAGTTACCGATGCGCCTGAATGCTATCGGGTGGGTAACGGCGATATGATGACATTCTCGTGGACATCGGCTTTCTGGATACACAACTGGGTGGCAAACCAGGCGTACCACAAGTACAGCTTCATGATTAAAGATATCCGCAAGGTGCAACAAGAGCTTGAGAACAGCTACAAGGAGGCCATCCCCGCCATCGACAAAGCGGCTTCGGAACTCTATGCCAAAGACCCGAAGGAGGCTGTGCGCTTCCTTACTTGGTTTAGCTCGACAACAGCCGACGATGCTACATCGCGTTGGAAGAAACTCGGCGAATATCTGCTTGTGAAATACATGGACGGCAACATGAAGAAGGAAGAGAACGGTCAATTCAAGCAGAACGGCTACGGACTGTCGGCATACCCCGACTTCCCCGGCTACGATGAGGAATACTATCGCAGCATTGTGAACAGCGCCGGCGAGAGACTCAAAGTGAAATAACCAAACTATAATAATGTAGAACTTAAAAGAAAAAGGACGTATGAAGAAGTTTATTGTTACATGCATGCTGG
>CAVJCD010000050.1:8322-12964 GCA_963648005.1 Tannerellaceae bacterium
GTATAGGTGCCTCGGCGCAGACCCGTCAGGGGCAGTCGTCGTTCGGAGTGAACCTCGGGTATGGTTTCAGCGACCATTCCAATGTGCTCTTCGGGCTCGACTATCGTTACAATTTTACAGATGAGATTCGCCTCGCACCTTCGGTCTGCTATTTCGTGAAAGAAAACGGTCTGAGTGCATGGGCTGTGGATGTGAACGCCCAATATGTGATTCCTCTGAATGATATGTTTGGCTTTTACCCTCTTGCAGGTCTTGACCTTTCGTTCTGGGATTTGGAAATCATGGATGATATTCATCAGAACCATACCCGCTTCGGAGTGAATCTCGTTTTGGGTGGTGAGGTCTATGCCACCGACCAGCTGACGGTTGGTCTTGAGTTTAGGTATAACTTGATAAAAGATTTCAACCAACCTATTCTTGGTATCCGTATAGGATATAATTTCTAAGAGCGGGGATAAAAAGAACAATAGGAGGGGGTGCTTCATGGCGAGGCATCCTCTTTTTCGTTTTCTGCGCTCAGCGTGCAAATAGTTTGTGGCTTTATAAATTTCTTTTTTATATCTTTGCTGCTGTGAGCGATGTTTGAAATGTTTGGTTTAGTGTCAGAAATACTTTGCATCATGGCTGAAAGCTTTTTTTTAGGAATCGGCGCATGATTGCAACGAGTCTGAAACTTTTGGTTTTATATCCGTGCAGACTTGCACAAAGTCAAAAACTTTTGTTTTTGTATCCGCGATTTTAGTTTCTTTGATAAATACAAAAGTTTTAGTGTTTGTGCAATAACGCACTTTAATAAATACAAAGGTTTTAATGTTTGTGCAATAATACTCTTTAACAAATACAAAAGTATTAGTCTTTGTGCAACGATACTCGCTAATAAAAACAAAAGTTTTTGCGTTTGTGCAATAATACTCTTTAACAAATACAAAAATTCGGATGTCGGTGTAATGCTATTTCAAGTCGAAAACCTTATTTTTAATATCAGCGCAACGTTGTGCTGAGTGAAAAAACTTCTTTCCGGTAAGAACAGACAAGAAACACAAGGAATATGAAAAGTTTTGGGAAGAAAGCGTGGCTTTTGCCACAGCCTGTGCTGATTATAGGCACATATAACGAGAATGAAGTTGCCAATGCAATGAATGCTGCATGGGCGGGGCAATGGGATGCTCACGAAATTATGATTTCGATGGGAAGCCATGCTACAACAGAGAACCTCAACCATAGTGGTGATTTCACCGTTGCATTTGCAACCAAGGAGACAATGCTCGCTGCCGACTATGTGGGGATGGTGAGCGCAAAGAACAATCCCAACAAGATGGAGAAGACGGGCTGGAGCGTAGTGAAGTCTGAGAACGTCAACGCCCCCGTGTTTACCGACTTTCCCTTGACGCTGGAGTGTCGCATCAAGGAGAAGATTGGCGAGGACGAGAACGGCTACAATATCGTTGCAGAAATAGTGAACATCCTCTGTAGGGATGAATATCTTGCCGAAGACGGCAAGCCCGACATGGAGAAGATGCATCTCATCACCTTCGACCCCATACACAACGGATACATCCATCTTGGCGGGCGCGTAGGAAATGCTTTCACTGACGGTAAAAAACTGAAATAACAACATGAGAATAATAGGAAACCTTCTGTGGTGGGTCTTCGGTGGACTCGAAGCCGCCATCGGTTATTTTACGGGAAGTTTGGCTATGGCGTGCACCATCATAGGCATACCCCTGGCGTTGCAGACCTTCAAGATTGGTCTGCTTTGTCTATGGCCGTTTGGTGCCGAGGTGAGCAAAGGCGAAAGCCCGAGCGGTTGCATTACCATTCCACTCAACATCATTTGGATAATCTTCGGCGGTTTGTGGGCATGGCTGATGCACATTCTTTTCGGCGCATTGCTCTTCATCACCATTATAGGCATCCCGTTTGCCAAACAACACTTCAAGATGGCCGGTCTCTCATTAGCCCCCTTCGGCAAAAACATCAAACTGAATATATAAAAGGAGTTGTTCAGGGAATGTGATAATGGACGATAAGCTCGTATTGGTGGATTTCTTATGTCCTGACTTAATACGACAAACTTATAAAATGGAATGATTTTTATCTATGATAGGAAGTATTATCGGCGACATCGCAGGGAGCGTCTATGAGTTCAACAACATCAAGACGAAAGACTTTCCATTGTTCACTGACGAGAAGGCGTTTACTGACGACAGTGTTCTAAGCATTGCTACCGCACAGTGGATTCTCGATGGCTGCAAAACTGCTGCATCGTATTATGCGGATTTTGCATTGCACCACGAATACGTCATGGGTGGTTACGAAACGGGGTTTCAAAATTGGATTGTCAAGGCTGCAAGGCAGGGAGTCTATTCTCCTTACAACTCCTGCGGCAATGGCTCTGTCATGCGTATTACGCCTGTAGGATGGGCTTTCGATACAGAAGAGGAGGTGATGGAAAAGGCAAAAGCATCAGTAGAATGCACACACAATCACCCTGGAGGCATAGCAGGAGCACAAGCAACGGCTCTTGGTATATTATGGGGTCGTAAAGGAAAATCTAAAGACTTCATCAAATCGGAGATAGAGCGACGCGGTTGTCATCTCGTCACCAGTAAGGTGCTTCAGCATCTATCTCTGCGAGTTTCGCGACTGTGGCGGCGAGCGAAATATTGTGGCAACCATTTACGAATAAGAGAATGTATCAGAAGTTTGTCATAACAGGTGACGGTGTGTTGCGATTCGGGCATGTCTATCTTCATCGCGAGTTGTTGGCACCGGGCGAACGATGCGTCTATGGCGGCGGTCTTTGGAGAATAGACGAGGGGCGTGGGGCAATACTTCTTTATGGCCGTTCGTTCGACTTTGGTCCGCCCGATTTCGATTATGTGCGCTGTGTAGAATGGAGTGGTATTGGCGGTAAACCTGTTCCATTGTTCTATCTCCCTCATTGGCCGGAAGAAGATGTGCTTGAACCTATCTATGCCAAACTATAGGACAATGAACAAGAATCATTAACAAAAAGATTGTGGAACTGACAGAAGCAATAAAGGCAAGGCATAGTGTAAGGGAATACTTGCACAAACCTATAAATGAAGAGGCGATTGTTGCGCTTCAAAAAGAAATTGACGAATGCAACCGACTGGGAAATCTTAATATACAGTTGGTGCTGAATGAACCGAAGGCTTTCTACGGCATTGCCTCATACGGAAAATTCAAGGGGGTAGAGAACTACCTTATTATTGCAGGGGAAAAAGCAACAGACCTGGACGAACGTGTAGGCTATTTTGGAGAAAGAATTGTCTTGAAGGCACAATGTTTGGGTCTAAACACCTGTTGGGTCGGACTGACTTACAAGAAAGTACAGTCTGCTTTTACGCTGAAAGGTAACGAAAAGGTTGTGTGTGCAATAGCTCTTGGTTATGGCGAGACCCAAGGAGTAAATCGAAGGAGCAAGACGATAGAAGTTATAAGCAATGCAGACGGCAATTCTCCCGAATGGTTCAAGCAAGGCGTTGAAGCGGTTTTGCTGGCACCAACGGCAATAAACCAGCAGAAGTTCTACTTCAAACTCACAAACAAAACTTCAGAAGACGGCAAGGCTATAGTAGAAGCCAAACGCCTCTTCTCTTTGGTCGGTTACACCAAGATGGACTTGGGTATTGCCAAACTGCATTTTGAAATTGTAGCCGGCAAAGAAAACTTTACGTGGAAATAACGTTTGAATCCATCCACAATATATGGAAGCCTTCGACGAAAGCATAGCCCGTTCATTGTCCCGAACTTCTGTCGTGCGGATAACACTTATGGAGCTTCCCGTAGGCAAACGCAAACAATATGACAAGATGGTGAGGAAATGAAATATGGGAGAATGGACTAATCACGCAATCGACAATATGAAGAATTCTACGGCAGAAGAAAATGAATACGACCTGACCGACCTGTTCAATAGGTTGTCTCAGTCCACCTTTCGTAGCCGTTTCCATCTCTCGCAGAAAGACCGCGACTATATTTCTGCCAAAGGTCTTGATACCATCCGCCAGCATGCAAGAGACTTTGTTGCGAAACGTCTTGCTCCGGCTGTGATACCCAACGACGGCAAGCAGACACCTATGCGAGGCCACCCCGTATTCCTTGCCCAACATGCCACTGGATGTTGCTGCCGCGGATGCTTCTCCAAATGGCATCACATCCCGGCAGGAAGGGAACTCACGAAAGAAGAACAGAACTATGCCGTCAGCGTACTGATGGCATGGATAGAGAAACAGATAAATAAATAAGCAAATAAGCGAATAAGATATGATGACAACGATACTCATTTACCTCCTAATCATCAATGTCGTTACATTCTTTACTTACGGCATCGACAAGTACAAGGCAAAGTTTGCCAAGTGGCGCGTTCCAGAAGCTACATTACTTCTGTTGGCTGTTGTCGGTGGAAGTATTGGTGCGTGGTGTGGCATGAGGGTGTGGCACCACAAAACGATGCACAAGAAGTTTAAGTATGGTGTGCCTGTGATATTCATCCTGCAACTTGTCATTGCAGTGTGGATTATTAACAAGATGGCGCAGACACCGATGCCGATATAAACCAACATGATAATCTGGAATCCCTGGCATGGATGCCATAAGGTGAGTGAAGGCTGCC
>CAVJCD010000051.1:0-12887 GCA_963648005.1 Tannerellaceae bacterium
GTGTAGTGCATCTCGTTGTCATGCAATACCACATCGAGAAACTCGCTTCTCACAAGTTCGTCTGTCATACTGTTGAATGTAACTCCACTATATTTGAACGCACTGCCGGAGGTGTTTCTTCTTGCGGCCTTCAGCTTCCCTGGGTCGTAGTTTATTTCAAATCTCTCCCCGCGGTAAATGATATAGTCGCCTATCTGGAAATTGATGGGGGCTTCGTTTTCTATATCCGTGGTTATGTTGCACGAACCCATCCATTCTCCGCTGTATTGCAGAGATTTTATCAGAATAGTCTTGCCGTTCTCATCCTTGAGCTGCGAGCCGTTCTTATGCCATATATTCCATGTTCCCATTACACAAGTCCTGTTATCGTGCCGTTCTTTATTTCGGTGGTTACTGCCGTTATCGGGTCGTCTACGGAGAATTGCATCTCTATTACAAGTATGTCGCCGTCTTCGTCGTTTCTTACCAATTCTGCTTCGTCCGACAGCTTCACGAACCTCACGTGCCTGCGCCCTATCTTTGTGTAGTCACAATACATTTTGAGATACACGCCGCTTCCGTCTCTGCCTGTCAGATAGTTTATCATATTCGTGATATTCTCGTTGGCTGAAAACTTGTCGCCCTTGAAGCCGAATTTCACCGTTATGGTATAGGCTTCTATCATTAGTTTTTCGGGTATATATACGTCTTTGCCGTCTTCGTCCGTCCAGCTCCTTTCGGTCAAACCCTTGGCGCTGCCGCCGATAGTGAACGGCATATCCATGCAGTACATGCCGAAATCTGCGATGGTTTCCCGCAAAATACCGCCGTCCTGCTCTTTCTGCATATATACTTTATAATACTGTCCCATATTATTCCTCTTCTTCGTGACAAAGATACAAAAAATCCGTATATTTATGCAGTATTAATGTATTTATTTGTTTTTGTCTGTTATTTACTCCGTTCTCTAACTACCACCTTGCCGGTAGTGTTCACATCGCCGCCGTAGTGATACACGAAACATTTTGCGCTGTCGGCGCAGTCTATCTCTACTTGAGTCTTGTCGTATACACTGACATGCACGTAGGCGTGACCTCGCACCTTCAACCGCATCTTTGTTGTGTGCCGGACGTAGATGTTTGACGTGGCGTAATTGTCGCAGATGATTGCTGCATCACACCTGCCGTTCAATATCATTGTGTCGGGATTTGTCTGATAGACTTTTTCGTCTGCGTACACGCCGTGGTCGTGCATCACGTCACCGAAACTTTCCTTGATTACGTCCACCTTCGGCCAGTCGTGTTTTATACAGAAATCCAAACCTCTGACAAATTTGTCGGCCATGTCGTGCTTGGTGGTTTGCTTGTCCCATTCGGCAGTCCACTGGGCGCAAAGGCCCAGTGATACTGCTTCTTGTTTCATCTTTTTAGATAGTTGCCTGTCTCTCATCATGCTATATGGATTTTCTTTATTCCCGTTGTAGTCGCACGCATCCAGTCATACATATCGTCAAGCTTCTCGTTGCGCAACGTTGCAAGTTGTACTATTTGTGTCAGTTGTGACAACTGGGCGCTGGCTATCGTGTTCAGTTCGGGCAGACTCTGCATCGACTGCGCTATTGCCTGTATATTGGCGCGGTTTACGCTTACGTCAAGACGTATGGCGTTGATGTAACTTGCCAATAGGTCTGCCGTCTCCTCTGTAATGCTCTTTATGGAGTTTGTTGTCGATAGCGTGCCGTTGTCAGACAAGTCAAGCCCTTGCGTTTTTACGTAGTCCAGGAAGGACTCTGTCTGGTCTATGGCGCTGTCCATTCCGTCCATCAGCTTTGCCCAAATGGTATTCAGGTCGGTCTTGTCGAGCTTTCCACTCTTGGTTTGCAGCAGACTCGAGAACTCGTCCAAAACAGGCTGTAGGTTGGTTTCAAGAATACTCTGCGAGATTATTTTCTTTGCAAGACTCTTCATCAGACTGTTTACGGTGTCAAAGTATGCGTCTGCCGCATCTTCACCGCTTGCCCACGCGTCAACAAGGGCATCGGTCAACTGACTCGCCCAGTCTTTCAGGTCTACACCGTAGTTGCTTGATAGCCAACTGGTAGTGAAGTTTTCTATCTGCAACCTCAAGTCTTCCTGTTCTTTCTCGTAGTCGGCGATCTTGTCGCTGTCGGTGTCCTTCTTGTCGTTCTCAGCCTGCATCTTCTTGCTTATCTCGTCGCGCTGAACAAGAAGGGCGGCTAATTGCTCGTCATAGGCTGCGCCGGTCTCTATTGCCTTCTGTGCCTGCTCGTATGTATCATCGCCGTATTGGGGCAGCTTGTTTAGTTGCTTTTTCAGTTTCTTTCTCTCGCTACTGAAAAGGCCTGTAATACCGCCTATGATACCTCCCGCAATGGCTCCGATCGGCCCGGCGGCTGCACCTATCGCTGAACCGATAACTCCAGATTTTACCGCAGAGGATGCTTCGCTGCTTGTTCCATTCAGTTTTGCTTCTATCTCCTTTCGCTTTTCATAGTCGGAGACAACAGAATTTAGTCCCGTCTTGGTATAGTCGGACGACTTGTAATTGTAAATACCGCCCAACGTACCGCTTACGACATCATTCACGTTACTGGAGATGTTCTGCAACAGCTTTTCTTGCCTTTCGGCTATCTTGATTTGGTTGTCAAGCTTTTGGTCGTGTCCTTGCGCGAAACCTTTTATCCACCCGGTAACACTGCCCACAACACCGCTTATCACACCGCCCACATTGCCTTCCTTCAGGGAATCCCAGCCCTTCGTTGCGGAATCGCTGGCACTACTGAAACTACTGAAGAAGGTGTTGGCATCGGTCCAGTCGTCACTGTCGGTGTCTGCTCCTAACGCCTCGGCGGTTTCCTTGATGTCCTTAAAGGTGTCATACATCCCCTGCACCATGTCGTTGATGCCGTGGATAATGGTGTCCACTACGGCTATCGCGCCTTCCATTTCTCCTGCGCCTTGTACAAGGGCGGCGCCTCCGTCCATCATCGACTTGCTGGCTTCCATTCCCTCAGAGGCAGAGGCCATACCCGACGCATCGTTGTTGGCCAAAGCGGTGTTATAGGCTTTATGATAACTTTCGTAACGTGCCGCAGCATCACTGCTGGTTTGCTTGCCTATGTCTTTCAGACCGCTCGTCAGCTTGCTCAGACCGCCACCGCCAAACTTGCTGAAATTGTCACCGACAGTATTCATCCTGTCGTTGATTTTTTCTATCTCTTTGGAGTATTCCTCTGCTGTTATGCCTCCGTCCAAAAGCGCCTTGGTGAGTTCGTCTTTCAACACCTCACTAAAGGTTTTCAGATAGTAGGCTCCCTGCTTGATGGACTTGGAGAAGAATGTTGTGTATTCTGCACTCTTCTTGATGTCGCTATACCGCGCTCCTGCCCTTGCGCCTCCTCGCTGATTGCCAAGAATGCGCTGCGCCTTGCCGTCGCCTATCTGGACTGCGGCTGCCATCAGCTTGTCATACTCGGCATTGATTTTCGCCAACTGCTCGTCAAGACTCTGGTAGGATTCGTTGGCTCTCGCGTCTGCTATCTTCTTCAGATACGTTACATAGTCACTGCTTAAAAGGGTTTTTATCTTCTTTATCAGTTCGTATGATTTGTCGTCCCCTTTCAACTCTTTCAACAAATGCTCAAGCTGCGCATCGGAGGCGGTCGCGTCTAAACCTGCATCTCTGCCGGTTCTCTGCTTGTATTCTGCTGCAAGACTGCGGGTCTTGTCTGTCCACACCTGACCGTCTTCGTTGAAGGCGCGCATCGCGAAATTCTTGTCGCCGGTCTTCTCCACCAACTCGTCATAGAGGTCAAAACGGCTTACGGCATTTTCCAACGCCTCTTTGAACAGCGCGGCGGCTCTCTCAAATTCTGGCTTCAACACCTCGGAGAATCGCCAATCGGCAAGCTCGCGCTTCAGACTGTTGAGGGCTTTCTTGCGCTCAGGACTCTTCGAAAAGTCAAGTTCTGTCCCAAGCTTCTTTATCGCTTCTTCGTATTGGTCAAGGTCAAGACCGGCGATATTGTCGAACAGCTCTTCTACGGCACTCTTTGCCGCATCTTCGCCCATCACCTGCTTGTATTTCTGATAGGCTTGGCGGGCTGACTTATACGAGCTTAGTCTCTCTTGCCATGCCTTCAGCGCCGCGTCTTCTTTGCGGCCCTTGTTCTTGTGCTCCTTGTTGGATTTTTTACCCTCACCGTCATAGTCGTAGTTCAGAAGTTGGTTTGCTGCATCTTTGGCGTCGTCGAGTTCTTGTTTCAGTCTATCCTTTTCTGCTTGGGTCGCATCGGAATCTTTTGCCGATTTATAGTTGTTATATGCGGCATCTATGTCCTGTTTGGCTTGGTTTCTCGCATCGTAATAAGAACCGCTCTTACCCCAGGAGTTGACGTATTTAAGATACCTCTCGCGCTTGCCGTCCACCATGGAGACTTTCGTGTGCAGGCGCTCCGACATCAACTGCTCCACGCCGTTGAAATCACCTTCACTGTCTACCACAAGCTTTATGACGGCGGTGAAATTGCTCGCGTTGAGCATTCCTTGCAACCTCGATTCCAGACTGGGGTATTGTAATACGAGCTGCTGCTCTGCATCTTGCATCAATGCTTTCACTGTTGCTCTTTCGGCATCGGTCAGAGGCTGATGACTGCGTATCTTGTTGGCAATTATTGGCGATGTCTGGGCTATCAGCTCGTTCATCTTGCTGATTACTTGGTCTTGCAGCCAACCGTCCGTCAAACCGAACGCGCTCAAAACGGAGGAACGGATATAGTCCGCCTTGTCTTGCGGTATCTCCATCTGGGTCATGATGCTCATCATGGCTTGTTGCGCAGCATTCATGGCTTCCTCGTCATGGGAGATGTCTCCGAAGCGCTTTTTTATCATCTTGGCCATTTCGTTGGCAAAAGCCTCAAAGCCTGCATCCTCTTTTGAAGCCTTATAGAAACGCTGGCTTGAGTCTACGTTCGTGTAGTTCTTTGCCGCTTTCTGAAGTCTGTCGTAGTGTTTCGACAAATCCTCCAACTGGCCCTTCAGGTCTTCGTAGTAGCTACTGTTGCCAAGCACGTTCTGAGCCTTTAGGTTGGCGCGTTTCATCATATTCAACTCGTCACTCAGAAAGGCAAGGCGCTCTTTATGGCTGGCTCTTTCGTTCGAGCGCATCACAAGATTGCTGAAATTATATGGAGCTATCTCTTTCAATTTCTCCTTATAGTCTTCTATAGTCTTGTCGATTTCCTTCATATCGCCACGCGCGTTTATCTCAAAGACGGGCTTGTCTTTTAACATCTCGCTGATGCCCTTATACCTGTCTTTCAGCTCGCTGGCAATGGTGTCTATCTCCTGCCTTAATTCCGAACTCTTATTTGAGAAATAAGCCCAAGCTGCCATCATTCCCGTGAGTAACAGGCCGGGCAGACCGCCGATTGCTGTCCATAGGCTTACACCCAAGGCTTTTATTCCCGTTGTGAGCAGTTTAATGGAGGCCATTCCCCTGGTGGCGAAGTTTGCCCATATTCCACTCAGATTTGTTGCTCGCATTGAAGTCAAGAGTTGTTGCCACTGCATACGAAGGGTTGTGGTGCCCGTCTGTTGCATAACAATGGCACGATAAATCCGGTATTGTTCTGCCGTTATCGCCTTGTCTACACGAAGCTTATTGAGTTGCGTTAGGGTTAATTGACGGTTTGCTGCAAGGCTTCTCAAATCAGCTCCTGTTATCTGATTCTTGGTCGCAAGAATATTGCGCTCTATTGAGTTCAGGCGTTGGCCTTGCGCGATCTTTTCCATATAACCGCTTGCGAGACGGGATTTTGCGCCTAATAATGATGCGGCTAACCCTCCACCTTGCAGCATAAGCAGCTTCTTGATAGCGAAACCGCTGAATGCCGCCGCCAAAACCGGGCCAAGTGAGTGCATTCCCTGCACCACTGAGGTTAATATGTCAAGGACTTTCATAAGCATCCTGCCCGATGTACTCGTACCGCTCGCAAAGTCACTGAGCATAATTTCCCACGCGTCCTTCAGTTTGTTGTAGCGGCCAAGAAGGGTGTTGCTCAACGTTTCCTGCATATTATAGAACTGGCCTCCGGCATCGGTCATTTCCCAAAATACGCTCTTTACGTCTTCAAAACTTACCTCTCTCTTGCTGATGCGGGTCTTTACTTCACTACTACTTACTTTCTGACCTTCGCGCGCCGTATACATCTTGCTCAACTTGTCGAGCAACGGGATACCGGCATACGAAATCTGACGCAATTCCTTTCCGTCAAGCCAGCCTCGCGAACGTACCTGGCCGAAGGCTAACGCGATGCGCTCAAACGACACACCAAGTCCGGAGGCCATATCTGCCAAACGCTTGGTGGTCTCATACAACTGGTCGTATTCCACGCCATATGCGGCCAACTGCTTTACGTCCTTGTTGAGTTCTGAGAAGGTGAACGGAGATTGAAGGGCAAGCTGCTTTATCTGTCCGTACATCATATCGGCATTCTGCATATCGCCAAGTATTGCCTGCAAGGCTATATGCTGACGCTCCAACTCGCCACCGGTCTGTATAATACTCATCAGGAATTGTTGTGCGCCATACACCAAACCGCCTTGTATGAACAACGACTTTATGTCTTGCAGAGCACTGCTCATTCCTGATGCCGCATTCTTTGCCTTGTCAAGTGCGGAAGCGAGTTCGTTGCGCACTTTGGCGGCGGTGGCGGCTATCTCTTTTTGATGCTTGGCTTCGAGTGCTATGGCTTCCTGCTTTTTCTTTACCACAGTACCCATGTTGTTTATCAACGGACTGTAGTCGCTTGTCCCCCGTCCCATAGTGAACAGCTCTTTGATGGAGTAACTGCCAAGGTTGTTCATGGCAGAGCGGAGAGTGTTTATTTCTTGCGTTATCTGCGAGAAGGCGGTGCGGATTTGATTTAGCTCTTCTATTGACAACACTCCTCTACCATTGGCGTACAGACTTTGCAGTTGTCCGCGTTGGGCCTCAAGCTCCTTGACGCGTGTGGATACAAGGGATTCTGCCGCATTCCTTGAAGCTATTACGGATTCCCTGCGAGCCTGATTGGTTCGGGCAATCGCTTCGGCAAGTCTTCTTTCGGCGGCGGCGGTCTCGTTGCTGCGCTGTATCATAGCCTCGCGCAACCTCATCAATTCACGCTCTCGTTGCGATAAGGCCAAGGCTTCCCGCGCTTCATTTTGCATTGCCATGAACGTGCCGTGTTCGGATGCTTGGCGGTCTCGTTCTTGCATATCGGCTTTTAGCTTGGCTAACTCGCTATAGCGCTGCGATAACAACTGCGCCTCGCTTGCTTCATTCTGCATTGCTACAAACGCGCCGTGCTCAGTAGCCTGTCTGTCACGCTCCTGTATGTCGGCCTTCAACTTGGCAAGTTCACTATAACGTTGTGCTAATTCTTGCGCGGCTTTGGCCTCATTCTGCATTGCTACAAACATTCCGTGTTCTGCGGATTGTCTGTCACGCTCAAGTATCGCATTCTTTAATTGCTGCATCTCGCGATACCTCGCATTGAGTTCAGCTGCTTGACGCGTCTCATTGACCAAAGCTACGAATGCACCATGAGCGCCCATTTCCTTGTCACGCTGAAGAATGGCATCCTTCAGATTCGCCAACTCTTTGGTGCGTTGTGCTAATTCTTGCGCGGCTTTGGCCTCATTCTGCATTGCTACAAACGCGCCGTGTTCTGCGGATTGCCTGTCACGCTCCTGTATGTCGGCCTTCAACTTGGCCAACTCGTTGTAGCGCTGAGTAAGCGTTTGCGCAGCTTGGGCCTCGTTTTGCATAGAAACGAATGCTCCGTGCGCAGTAGCCTGGCGGTCGCGCTCAAGGATCGCCGACTTTAACTGAACGAGTTCCTTTAAGCGCGAATTTAGTTTCGCTGTTTCCTGCGCTTGTATGGCCATTTGTGCAGAGACGTTCCTAAAGTCTTCTGCAATCTCCTTGCCGTAAGCACGGTTGAATACCTTGAAAAGGTTCTCGGCACTCTTTCGCCCGTTCTCCGATTTTAAATCCAACTCCGACAGAGCAAGCGAAAGCTCTTTCAGGGTCGTTTTTGCACTGCTCGCCCTAACATTAAGGTCAAACCATAGTTCGCCTAAATTCTCTGCTGCCATATATCTACTTGTTTAAAAAGTCTTTTAATAATATTTTCTCGCCTACCACATTCTTTTCCTGCTTCTTTCTCGCCGCCCATCTGTCGTAAGCATCGTCCATCTTCTTTCTTGTCGCCTTCTGGGCGTTTCTCTTGGGGTATACCACTAACGGCTGGTCGGCCACCATAAGGTTTATCTGCGCTATCGTGTACCCGTTCCAATAGTCGTAGGCTCTCACCCCAAAACGCCGCTCAAACAAGAAGGGGAACTTCTCGGCTAACGAGTGGGCTGCGCCCCATGTGGTGCGACTTGGATAGCTTCGCGTTCCGTCTTCGTCATCGCCATCATCAGATCGCTCATCCCGGTCGCTAATATGGTAATCAGCATAGAGGCTGCCGACGGAATTTTTTTTTTCGCCACCTCTACCACTCGCAACACTTCTACCATATCCAAGTCGCAAATATAGTAGAGCCAGCGCCAGTAGAACCAATAACAGAATCGTATGGCCCACATATTGTTCAGCAGGAGTATGGCGCACAGCTTGACGGCTTTCTTTTCTTCATTACCCTCTTTCATCGCCACGTGGGTGAATCTGCGAACGGTATAGTTTCTTAACCAACCTATCTTCTTGCGCTTCCCCCGGAACATAAACTCTGTGGGTTCTGCCGCCAATATCTCGTCAAGCAACTCTTGCGCCTGCATCTGTGGCTGTTCTACGGTCTTTTCTTTGTTCATATCTTTCTTTTAACAAAAGTGGCGGCCCGGCATTTCTCTTATGCCTGCCGCCACAGTGGATTTATATATTCTTGGCTTTGACCTTATGATGCTTTCTTCAAGAATGCGAAGCTCTTCTTTCCTGCACCTTCGATTGCTCCTGTCAACTGGATTGCAAACGGCTCTGTACCCGGGTTGTCGTACAGTGGCTTTGCGTAAAGGGCGAGGTTGGTGATAACGAACAGGTTCACCTTCTCCTCGTCTACGAGAACGAATGTTCCTGTCAGCTTCTTCTTCTTCAACTCAAGTGCAAAGCCGTTGTATGTACCGTCCACATCGGTGTCGCCTACTGAAAGGGTCGCACCGGTAATGTCTTTCACTGCGGACTCGCCGTAGAAGACGGTCATTACTTCCTTGCTCTTGGTCGGCACGGTCAACTGCACCGTCATGTCGCCGGCTGTTGAACTGGATGTCCAGTCACCGTCCAAACCGATTACCTTGTAGTGGTTGATGGTTGGGTCGTCCTGTGTAATCTGCAAAGTGTCTACAGTTACGGGGAGATTGAACTCTGGCTTCAATGCAAGTGTCTCACTTGACAAATCTGCCTCTGCCTTCTGAAAATAAAGGTCGCAAACACCGTTGAATACGTCCTTTAACTCCTGTTTTGTTTTTGCTGCCATATCTTTGATGTTTTATGGGTTTTACTTTGTTCTTAATTTTCCTTGTATGACTGTCACGTCAAAACCGTTGCCGTCATCTGACTGAAAGGTTATTGTCGGACGTGTCACTGTGATGTTTTCTGTGTTTATTGGGAACTTGCCAAGCACCTCGCTAACCTTGTCACTGGTGGCTTTCACGTTGAAACCATTGGGCGCTTTGGAGGAGGTTCTGTTGCGCACATAGACTTCAATCTGTGCCGTGGTGGTGAAATCGTTGTAACCCCAACCTATCTCTTGGTTGTATATGCCGGAAGGTAATCTTACCACGATATAACTGTCTATCCTTTCATCTATGGAGGACGGACGGTTCTTCGGATATATCTTGTCGCATATCCCCTTCATCGCGGTTCCGATGTCGTTATATAGTGAACTTATTGTCATCATCTGCTACATCCTTTTGAAATACCTTGCCATATAATCCCTTAGACTGGTGAGCACATCGTGCTTCTTCATCGTCTCCACATACTGCGCGTAACTTACTCCGGCTACCACCTTCAACTGCCATGTCAACCCAGTGCTGCGGCTTCTGTCGTTATCAAAAAGCGCTTCTTCGCCTTTCTCTTCGCCTCGCTCGCCTCCTGTACCCGTCTCGCCTCGGTACGGTCTGCCAAGTTGCGTTACGGACTGACCACTGTAGTATGTGTCTTGGTTATAGCGCTCTCCCTTTGCAAGGGTGGGGCGTGTGGGGGAGGCTCCCGGAACGTGATGTATCGTCATCAGCGTTCCTTTGTAGAACGTACCTGCTGCTATGGATTTGTAGAGGTTTCCGGTTACGTCATGGAAGTCTTTGTATTTTGACGCGTTTTTCACAACGTTATCAGCGGCCCGCTCCATCTTGGACTGCATCTTCGTCACGCTTTCCTGACGGACTTTCTTTATTATGTTCTGAAATTGCGTCTCTAAACTTGCCATAATCAAACTCTCCTCAAACTCCAGTACACTACGGTTCTGTTGTTGTCTGCCTCACAGTCTTTCACTATCCCTTGCTCTGTATGCTTACCGATAACGCATTCTATGGTGTCGCCGTCAAGAGGAAAGTCACCCTCGTTCCATTCGTCAAATCTGACTGGGATGCTGCACTTTCGCTTGTTCTCGTCTACGGTAGCGTTGCCTGTCGTAGTGGTGTCGGTATATACTCGGCCAATGCCTTCGTAGAGTACGTCTTCAACGTCTACAACGGGAGATTCGTCGTCCGCAAAGGGGTTGTCGTCTTCTCCTCTGCCCGGTATCACCCTCGTTATCTTTACATCGTGGGGGTATCTCTCGTTGTCAAACTCTTGCTCTAACATTAGTTATACCTTTCTATACATTCACCATTCAACGATGTGTTGGCGCGCATCACGCCGTGGCTCTTTATCCTGAACACCGACTTGCGCTTTATACAGGATGCTGGCTCCAGCTCTTCGTATATCCCGTTGGCTATCGCTTTCATGTCGGCTATGTCGTCATCACTGAGTTCGTAACCACCTCCTGCGTGTGTCCAACCGTTGTCGGTGTCGGTGGTATTGTTTACCTTGCTTGCGCCTACGATAAACCATTTCAGCGTGTCTGCATAACAGAGCCTTAAAAGGGATTTGTCGCAGTCGGAATACGCCATATCGGGATCCAAACCTCTGTCAGCGAGGTGGGCCTGGAGTGATTGCTTTGTCACTCCAAACTTCACCTTGCCGGACAGATAGTCCATCACTGTGTACGTCTTGTCTTCGTCCCTCTTCTTGACAATCATACGCTGTTATCTTTTGTTATGCCGATACAGTACAGATAAACATATACTTCGGCAGGTTCGGTACACAGATTTCTGCGGCTTCCGACTCAATGTAAATTGAGTGGGTCTCAGGATTTGCTCTCTGTGTGAGAACAAGACGGTTGCTGTCGTAGTAAGCCACCTTGTCGGGTTCGTAGCCCATAGTGAGTGGGGTTACACCCTGAATGTTTCCGATTGTGCCGGACGGGATGAACGCGATATTCTTCAGTGAGAAGTTCTCAATCTGCTTCTGCGTCAGCGTGCCGTCTTCTGTATTCCAGTCGTCTACAAACGCCTTGGAATCGCGGCTTACAATCTCTACACCTACAAGGCGGGTGATTGCTGCCTTGATGGCCTCATCGTCAAGGTTCTGGGCATACTGCAATGCCGTCGCGCCGGTTGAGTCGGTTGCCGACAACGGATAGAGCAGACGACCGATGCGGGTCAGTACCTTGCTGTGCTGAACGAGTGCATCAAGGGTCTCTTTCGCCATCTCGATTGTCAACGGGCCGTAGTAGTGGAAATCGTTGCGGATCTTCTTCACCCATGTCTTCATATAGAGGATTGGGTCTGAAGCGCTTCCTTCTGTGCTCTTGTCCGCATTCGTCCACCAACGGCTTGTGCCTGTCAGTGTA
The DNA here is from genome assembly GCA_963648005.1 of Tannerellaceae bacterium. Taxonomy (GTDB): domain Bacteria; phylum Bacteroidota; class Bacteroidia; order Bacteroidales; family Tannerellaceae; genus Parabacteroides. Next base: position 11,933 of record CAVJCD010000051.1, read on the forward strand.
TCGAAGTGCGATGCGTCAATACCAAAATCAAAGGTGATGTCCTTGATACCGCGTGGGTTGTTGGTCACATCAATCACAAACTTACCTGTTGACACAATCTGCATACGCTGATTGGTCAGCGAGTTGTAATAACCTTTGATAAGGCCATCTACACTCTCGTCAAGAAGATTCATAAACACGTTCTGCATGTCGGCATTCAGCGCAGCTGAACCGAACATCTGTACGAGCTGCATCTTCTCTCTTACGATGGTGCGGTTGAGCGAATAGAAAGCTTTCTGCGTAGGAATGTTACCTGTCATTCCCTTTACAGAACCTCTCTGCTTTTCATAACCAGGTGACTCTGGGTCTACGTATGTAGGCAAAGTGGTCACTGCGGTATTGGCAACAAGCTGCTGCCATGTGTAGTTGATGGAGGTGGGGGCAAACTCAAAGCCGTCTACTACCATTCCCTCGTATTTCTCAAGGTAATGGTCTACGAACTGCTGCCATGAATCACCACCAAGACCAAGCTCTATCAACTTGTAAAAATCTACTGGTTCGATTCTCATCTCTTTACCTTTCTTTTTTCATTGTCCTTACTGAACGAACAGGATTGTCTTCGGAGCTGCTTTCTTGATTGCGGCGAGCGCTGTTGCATCTCCACCCAAGACTGCGGCCTTCAATACCGGTTCGTAAATCTCTCCGTCGTAAATGACTGTTGCGGTTGCTGCCGTCGTACCGTCCTTTACATACACGTCCTCCTGTGTGAAACCGTCAAACGATGACACGGCAGTGCCCTCCTTGCCTGTAACGATTGTCAGTGTCTTGGCCGACTGGTCAAAGATTACTGGCGTACCGGCAGGAATAACCTTGCCTGCATTTGCGGCGATGTCTGCTGACGCAAACGTTCCACCTGACGGAAAACGATGGCGTATTTCACGCCAAATGCGCTTCTGACCGTTGTTCCATTCTACGG
>CAVJCD010000052.1:0-12699 GCA_963648005.1 Tannerellaceae bacterium
ACGGAAGCAATCTTCACGTTTTGTGCAGTCAGAGCCTGCTTGACGGTATCTACAAAGATGGGATAGGTGCATATAGCTGCAACGTTTGGAACATCGGGACGGGTACCCTCGAAGTCGTTCACTTGGTCCACCATCCTCCAGATGCTCTCCTTCGTGTCTATACTTGTAAGCGACGTAAGGTCAATGAGCCCGTGTATTTTTTTCAAGGTGTCGGCGTTGAAATTCTCCTTCTCATGATGCTCAAGAATCGATGCTACGTGTTTGTGTACTGTCTCTTTCCCTTCGGCAGGGTCGAATTTGGTAAAGGCCTCGTGGTATTTGTCCATGATAGGAGTCTCGTGGTCGTGCTCGTGGTCGTGACCGCAATTGCAATTGTGTTCGTGTGTCATATGTCTAATTTCTTGTTGTTTATATGTCGTTCTTTGTCCCTGAGGGTTTTCTTTTGGATGTTCTTCTCAAAGGCTTTGGTCAAATCAACGTTGGTTTGATTTGCCAAACATATCAGAACCCAAAGCACATCCGCCATCTCGTCACCCAAGCCATGGTTTTTGTCGCTCTCTTTAAACGACTGCTCTCCATAGGTGCGTGCCATGATGCGTGCCAATTCGCCTACTTCTTCGGTCAGGATTGTCATGTTCGTCAGCTCGTTGAAATAGCGTACGCCGTAGGTTTTAATCCAATGGTCCACTCTCTCCTGAGCTTCACGTAAGGTAATGTCTGCCATCTTATTCTTTGTTTTTTGAGTCAATCAGTATCGTGACCGGCCCGTCGTTCAACAATTCCACTTTCATATCTGCCCCGAACTCGCCGGTGGCAATCCTCTTACCTACCTGTAGGTCCATCTCGTTGCAAAACGATTGGTACATCTTGATGGCAAAGTCGTGCTTCGAGGCTCTGATGTAGGAGGGGCGATTCCCCTTCTTTGTAGAGGCAAAGAGCGTGAATTGACTGATTACCATCACTTCGCCCCCGCATTCAATAACAGAGCGGTTCATTACTCCGTTCTCGTCGTCAAATATGCGCAGGTTGGCAATCTTCTTACACAACCATTCTATGTCTTCCTCTGTGTCGCAATCTTCCACGCCTACCAATACCAACAACCCTTTCCCTATCTGCGATTTGAGCTTTCCTCCAATCGTGACGGAGCTATGCTGCACGCGTTGTATAACTGTTCTCATATCTTTTTATTGCTTTAGCCCGTTTATTAATGCTTTTGTCTTTGCCTCTCCGATAATCTCCTTAAGCTCTTCCGCACCGGCGTCCCGAATTCTTTTCACGCTCTTGTAGCGATGCAGGAGCAACGTCTTTGTCTTCTCGCCAATACCCTTGATGCTGTCCAACTCTGAACGAGTCTGACTTTTGCTTCGTTTTGCTTTGTGAGACGTGATGGCAAAGCGGTGCACCTCGTCCTGCACTTCGGTGAGGAAACGAAACATACGGCTTTGCAGGGGCATGCCGATGGTGATAGGAGGAAAGCCGAAAAGCAATTCTGATGTCCGGTGCTTCCCGTCTTTTGCCAGTCCGGCAATGGGTATGTCTAAGTTGAGCTCGTCTTGAATGACCTCGCGTACCACACTCATTTGCCCTTTCCCGCCATCGGTTATGATTAGGTCGGGTAGGCGAGTCCCTTCGTTCACCATCCTACTGTAACGGCGATATACCACCTCTTTCATTGATGCATAATCGTCCGGACCAACAACAGTCTTTATGTTGTATTTGCGATAGTCTTTTTTTGACGGCTTGGCCATCTTGAACACAACACATCCGGCAACGGAATCGCTACCCTGCGTGTTTGATATGTCGAAGCATTCTATATGCATCGGCAGATTGCTTAGATGTAGGGCATCTTGCAACTCTTTTAGGATGCGTGTACTTCGCTGCTCCGGATTGAGCTTCTCGGCTTGTTTCAGACTGTCTATTTTGAATTGCTTGACATTCATTTCCGAGAGTTCCAACAGCTTTTTCTTGTCCCCGCGTTGTGGCACTATGAAATGAACATTCTCCAATTCCATATCCATATCGAAAGGGACAATAATTTCTCGTGCCGAACTTTTAAACCTACGGCGCATCTCTACAATCCCCAAACCAAGCAACTCCTCTTTGGACTCGTCCAAACGTTTCTTGTATTCAAAGGTGTAAGCCTGAACAATGCTGCCGTTCCCAATGTGCATGAAATTGATATAGGCAGATTTCTCGTTTTCAATCAAAGAGAATACGTCTATATTATGCAGCATGGGCGTGACGACTGTTGATTTGGAGCGGTAGTTCTCAATCGCCTCATATTTCTCCTTCACCTTTTGTGCCTCTTCAAACTTGAGTTCGGAGGCGAGGACCCGCATCTCTTCGTATAGATGATTGCTTATTTGTGATATGTTTCCACGGAGTATCTCTTTTATCTCGGAAATATTCTTTTGGTACTCCTCCACTGATTGCAATCCTATGCACGGGGCTTTGCACCTTTTGATATGATATTCCAAGCAGACTTTGTATTTCCCGGCGGCAATGCTTTCCGGCGTTAAGGTATGCTTACAGGAACGCAGTGGATAAAGCTCTTTGAGCATCTGCAGCATGATTTTGGCTGTGCGTACAGACGGATATGGACCATAATATTGCGACCCGTCCCTTACTATGCTTCGTGTCTGGAACACCCGTGGAAAATATTCATTTTTGATTGTGATGGAGGGATATGTCTTATCGTCTTTCAGCAATACATTGTAGCGGGGCTGATATTGCTTTATCAAGCTGTTTTCCAATAGAAATGCGTCTTCCTCCGTGTTTACAACAATGTATTTGATGTCTCGGATTTGCTGAACCAAAACACGCGTCTTGTTGCTCTCGGGCTCTTTGTTGAAGTACGACGATACGCGATGCTTCAGGTTTTTGGCCTTGCCTACATATATTATGGTCTCCGTCTTGTCGAAGTACTGATAGCACCCCGGCTTCTCAGGCAAAACTGAGAGGATTGTCCTGATATGTTTTTCGGCTTCTATGTTCATTTCCTTTTCTTGTTTCACGTGGAACAACTCGTCTTATCTCCCGAGTAGCACCAATAGGATATTGATGTCGCTTGGCGAAATTCCCGGGATGCGGCTTGCCGCGGCAATTGTCTCGGGGTCTATTCGCGTTAGCTTCTGTCGTGCCTCTGTAGATAGGGACAAAATGGAATTGTAATCAAACTTGCCTTTGATATGGATGTTCTCAAGACGATTGATTTTGTCTGCTATGATTTGTTCGCGACGAATATATCCGCTGTATTTAACCAATATCTCTGCCGCTTCTATGATTTCTTCCTTTCGTGAAGCAGAAACTTTGTCTAATTCTGCGCGGAAGTCCGCTACGAGCAGGGCTGCGACTTCTATGGAAATCTGCGGCCGAGACAGGAGGTCTATCAGCTTACATCCGTGGGCAAGGGGTGTCGTTCCGATATTCTCCAGTTCGGCATTTATGTATTGAGGCTTCACGGAGTAGTTTTCGGCAAAATGAATAATGGCGTCTCTTTGCTCTTTTTTCTCAGTAAGCAACATGTGTCGGTCCTCGCGAGCCAAACCAAGATTATACGATTTCTCGGTCAATCGCATGTCGGCATCGTCTTGCCGGAGCAATATGCGGTATTCTGCGCGGGATGTAAACATGCGGTAGGGCTCGTCCACTCCTTTTGTTACGAGGTCATCGATTAATACACCGATATAAGCTTCATTGCGTCCCAAAACGAAGGGACTTCCTCCGTGGCAGTTGATGTGGGCGTTGATACCCGCCATGAGACCTTGCCCACCTGCTTCTTCGTATCCGGTGGTTCCGTTGATTTGTCCGGCAAAGAATAGGTTGTGGATTCGTTTCGTCTCAAGGTTGTGATATAGCTGTGTCGGGTCGAAGAAATCGTACTCAATAGCATATCCCGGACGATAGATTTGAACGTCTCTGAATGCCGGAATGGATTGCAGGGCGCGCAATTGGATGTCGAGAGGAAGGGAGGATGAGAAACCATTCAGGTAATATTCCTCGGTGGTTTCGCCTTCGGGTTCCAAGAACAGTTGATGCTGATTCTTGTCGGCAAAGGTTACGATTTTCGTTTCTATGCTCGGGCAATAGCGTGGTCCAACACTCTTGATTTGTCCGTTGTATAGCGGAGAGTCGGGGAGGCCTTTACGCAGAATATCGTGACAGGCTTCGTTTGTGAATGTGGTCCAGCAGCTGAGTTGTTTCAATGGGCGTCGCGGCTGTAGGTCGAGGTAGGAGAACTTGTGGAAATCGTTTTCTCCGGGTTGTTCTCCCATTTCATCGAAATGTACGCTTCTTCCGTCGATACGAACCGGTGTTCCTGTCTTCATCCGTCCCGACTGAATGCCGAGCGAAACCAACTGCTCGGTTAGCCCTGTGGCAGCCGGCTCTGATATTCGTCCGCCGCGAATCTGTGTCCGCCCGATATGCATCAGACCATTTAGGAAGGTCCCGTTGGTCAACACAACGCTTTTTGCACGAAACTCCACATTCATGTTGGTCTTGACGCCGCAGACACTATCTCCCTCCACAAGGATTTCGCGGACGGTGTCTTGCCACATATAAAGGTTGGGAAGGAGCTCCAAGACGCCTCGCCAGTAACCGATGAAACGGTTGCGGTCGCTTTGTGAACGCGGGCTCCACATGGCGGGACCTTTGCTTCGGTTCAGCATACGAAACTGAATGGCGGTTTGGTCCGTAACGATGCCCATATATCCACCCAAGGCATCAATCTCGCGAACTATTTGTCCTTTGGCAATGCCTCCGATAGCAGGATTGCAACTCATTTGTGCAATCCTGTTCATATCCATGGTTATGAGAAGTGTTTTTGAGCCCAGATTTGCGGCGGCGGCGGCGGCTTCACAGCCGGCATGACCGGCACCTACTACAATCACATCGTATTTGAAAGTCATTGTTGTATTTCTCTTTGTTTCTTTGGGCAAAGATAGTCATACTCTGCCTATAAATACAAAAGAGATTTCCTCAGGGTGCCGAGGGGAGGGATTATCTCTTGGAAGGCTACAATTTGTTGTATTCCTCGTCCGTCATCTCCTCGAGCCATTCGTTTGTTGCGCCTTCGGAGGGCACGGCGATGGCTATGTGCTGAAACCACGAATCAGCCGAGGCTCCATGCCAATGCTTCACTTCGGCGGGTATGTTTACCACGTCTCCGGGGTGAAGCCTTTGAGCCTCTTTACCCCATTCCTGATACCATCCTTCGCCGCCCACGCAGATAAGGATTTGGTTGCCCTTGTGATGGATATGCCAATTGTTGCGGCAGCGCGGTTCAAACGTGACGTTCGACATCGGAAGTCCTTCCGCAAGGAGCGGAGCGAGGTAGCTGTTGCCTATAAAGTATTTGGCAAAAGCCGTATTGGGAGTCCCCTGAGGAAATATCATGTTCTCCACAGGCTTGCCGTCGGAGAAAGTCTCCTCATATACTTCCGCCACGGCTTTGGAAGCACGGTAGGCCTCCATGCTGCCGACCTTTGCGGCAAGGACTTGCGCTATGGCATGTATCTCCGCGTCACTTACGCCCATGTTCTTTGCGCCAATGATGTGAGCCTTCAGTTGCGGCTCTACGTTATGCATGGATGCCAATGCACTGACGGTAACGATTTCCCGCTCGCTATGAGTGAGTATATTGCGAGAGAATATATCGCCGAAGAGATGCGCCTTAAGGTAATAGTCTGTTGCCGGGGCAAAGACATAGCTGAAGGGCTTGCCGCCGCATAGCTTGGTCTGCACCGATGTCCCTTGCTTCAATGCGTCGTATCCGGAGGGCAGAGGGGAGGCGTCTTTGCCTTCAATGTCTTCCTTCCCCTGTGCTTTTCGCTCTTCAAGTACGTTTTGCAATGCTCCGAGAGCGTTCAGACTGCGGGGAAAACCTGTGTATGCATAGAGGTGCGAGAGGGTTTCCTTTAGTTCGTTGACGGTAAGTCCGTCGTTTAATGCTTCATTAAGAGCCGTCTTCAAGGCTCCCATGTCGCCTTTGGCTTCGAAGGCAGCCACTGTCACCAAGCTTTGTTGTTTTTTGTTCAATTGATTCATATCATTCTTGTTTTACTTCTCAGACACAAAATTACAAGGAGAACCAATGCGGAGGATGTATACGAATTACGGATTTGCGAACCACAATTATGGTAGGTGCTTTTCGGAATAAACTCGAAAGACAAGAAAAGCACTTTTCTGCCTCCGCTGAGCCTCAGCTACGCTGGAAAAGTCCTAAGATTATACCTCGCGTTACCACGGGGTATAAGAAAGTCCACTTTCCAGCATTTTTCGAGCGGAAAAACCGAAGAAAGTAGACTTTCCAGCATTTCCCTCACGCCATCATGACCCCGGGGGAAAGAAATCGCCCAACCTTCATCCCTCCAAAAGAGAGGGGAAGGGAAGGTTGGCGAAATCTTGTTTTTTCTCTTGGGCCGTCGCGGATGAGAGAAAAAGGTTACTTGTTTTGTATTTCAGATACCATAAAAACGCAACAAGAAATCAAAAAACTACATCCCCGAGGCTGCGTCCTCGGGAATCTCATAATGGAACGAAAAGCATGGGTTGGAACAAAAACGCCAGCGAAAGAATTGCCCCCATTGTTGTCACCTTCATGGCTTGAATCCGTTTAAGTTCCGCGGATTTTTAACGGATTCAAACGGGTCTTCCCCGTTACTTCGCTTCGGCGACGGCTTTGGCTCTGGCGATGGCTTCGTTGATGTTCGAACAGATGTTTTCGGCACCAATCTTGTGGTCGAAGTCCGACTTGAGCAACACCTTACGTACCCGCTCGTTTACTCCCGAAAGAATCATCTGTATTTGTTCGGCTTCAGACAATCTGAAGAGGCTCTCAAGGTTGTGCAACCCCGTTGAGTCCATGAACGGCACCTTACGCATACGGATGATACGAATCTTGGGCTTGTCGCCGATACTCTTCATGATGCCGTCGAACTTATTGGCTATACCGAAGAAGAACGGGCCGTCAATTTCGTATACCTCAGTGCCCTCAGGGAGCGAAAGCACCTCCTCGTCGTGGTGTATCTCGCCCTCATCCGAAAGGTCTATCTCATCGCGGGTAACCGACACGCGGGTTGTCTCTGCCACACGACGCATGAAGAGAAGCATGGCAATCAAGAGACCTATCTCGATGGCTATCGTAAGATCGAACACAACAGTCAAAAAGAACGTTGCCAAAAGAACGGACACGTCGCTCTTGGGGTTTTTCATCAGCGAGCGGAACGTGCGCCATTCACTCATGTTATATGAAACAATTATCAATACCCCTGCAAGGCATGCCATCGGGATATGCTTTGTGAGCGGACCAAGAAACAAGAGTATCAACAGCAACACAATGGCGTGGATGATGCCGGCAATAGGTGTGCGGCCTCCGTTGTTGATATTGGTCATGGTACGGGCTATTGCTCCGGTCACCGGGATACCACCGAAGAGGGGCACAACCATATTTGCCACTCCTTGGGCAACCAACTCGGTGTTTGAGCTATGCTTGTCGCCCGTCACACCGTCTGCCACCGTTGCCGAGAGCAACGACTCTATTGCTCCCAACATAGCTATGGTAAACGCCGAGGGGAGCAGGAGGTTGATTGTAGATATATCAAACTTAATGGTCTCGGGCTGCGGAATAGAGGCGTTGATGGTAAACCTGTCGCCAATAGTCTCTATGCCGGTGATGCCAAACTCATAACGCATGACATATACCACCACGGTCATAACCACAATGGCAATCAGCGAGCCGGGTATCTTCTTCGACAGCTTCGGAGAGAGGGCAATGATGAGTATGCTCGCAAGCCCTATCACAGCCGACCATGGGTTGATGGTGTCGATACATTTAAAATATGCCACCCACTTGGAGATGAAGTCTGCCGGCACATTCTCCATCGTCAAGCCAAACAAATCCTTCATCTGCGTGGTGAAGATGGTCAGCGCAATACCGCTGGTGAAGCCCACCACAATGGGGTAGGGGATAAACTTGATGACGGTGCCCAGCCGCAATATGCCCATGAGGGTAAGTATCACGCCGGCAATAACCGTCGCAATGGCCAACCCCTCGATGCCGAAATGCTGTATTATACCATATACTATTACTATGAATGCCCCCGTTGGTCCGCCTATCTGCACGTTGCTGCCTCCCAAGAAAGAGACAAAAAAACCGCCGATGATAGCGGTTATCAATCCTTTCTCCGGGCTCACCCCCGAAGCTATACCGAACGCAATGGCAAGCGGAAGGGCCACGATGCCCACAATTATACCTGCCATCAGGTCTGCCATGAACTTTTCCTTGGAATAATTTTTCAGCGTAGAAGCCAATTTGGGCTGAAAATCAAATCTACTTTTCATCTTTCTTCTTAAATGCGTTTTGTCGCCGCAAAGGTATAACAATATGTTATAAAACATATATAAGCTTCCGCCCATGCCGCTTCACCCCCTCTACAGGGGGGGCTGCAATAGAGATTGCCTATACATCGATAGATATTTTCAGGCAAAAGAATGGCTTATGAGCTGAAACAAATTCATACTTTTGAATGTCGCTCCCAAAGAAGAGGGCAGCGCACAAATGAATCATTTTATAACCTACTTAATTTTTCAGCATCATGGAGAAATGTATTAAAGGCACAAGAACCGAAAAGAACCTGCTCCAGTCGTTCGCAGGTGAGTCACAAGCAAGAAACCGCTACACCTTCTTTGCCAGCGTAGCCAAGAAGGAAGGCTTTGAACAGATTGCCGGAGTGTTTATGGAAACAGCCGAGCAAGAGAAAGAACATGCCAAACGCTTCTTTAAGTTCCTCAGCGGCGGCATGGTGGAAATCACAGCTTCTTTCCCCGCAGGCGTTATTGGCACAACCATCGAGAACCTGGCTGCTGCGGCTGAGGGCGAGAACGAGGAGTGGACAGCTCTCTATCCCTCTTTTGCCGACATAGCCGAGGAGGAAGGCTTCCCGCAGATTGCCGTTGCCTTCAGAATGATTGCCAAGGTGGAAGCCGAGCACGAAAAACGCTATCGTAAGCTGTTGGAGAACCTCACCGACGGCAAGGTGTTTGAAAAAGACGGTGTCATTTTCTGGCAGTGCCGCAACTGCGGTTTCGTTATCGAAGCAAAGAAGGCCCCGCTGGTATGCCCCGCATGTGAGCATCCGCAAGCCTACTTCGAGCCAATGAAACAGAACTATTGATTCAGGCTCTCCTAAAGAAAGAAGCCGGGGGATTTTCCTCCGGCTTCTTTCTATCTCTCTCGGTTTATATCGTAGCCAAAGAGCGCGAAATCACCCAGGCACGGGTCAAGAGGAAAGACTTCCCTCAGGGCTTCGGTTATCTCCACGGCGGTTTTCATGGAAGCATTCCCCCTTGACGTCAGCCCCAGCTCCAAGGATATCTGATGCACATGCGTATCAAGCGGGATAATAAGTTCAGAGGGCTTAACCGCGGTCTTCCATATTCCAAGGTCCACTATGCCGTCCCCTCGCACCATCCAACGAAGAAACATAGCCAAACGTTTACACGCCGATGCCCCTCCCGGCGCCGGGATGCCTTCGATGCCCGAAAACATTTCCTGCATCTTTATTATAGGGTTGGGATTATTGCTGCCAGCCAAGGCCTCTTCCATTGAATTATTTCTTTCGTAGATATCTCTCAGCCGTTCGCACAGGCTCCTTAGATGAGTATATGTATAGAAACGATAGAAGGTGTCTCTCCCTTCCGGCACTTTCGCCTTCGTAGGCAAGGTGTTATAGCCTTCCTCCATAATCCAGAGGTACGGGCTTTTGCCCATTGCTCCGTGCAGTTCGTTTGCCTTCTTCAATATCTGCTCCCTTCGTCCGTAGGATATCCATGAGGTGAGAAAGGCGGAGATTTCTATGTCCCGCTTCTCGGCGAAACGATGAGGAAACTGCACAGGGTCATGTGGGATGAACCCTCTTTGGTTGTATTCCTTTGCCCAGCGGCGAAGCTTAGCCTTCAGCTCCTCATCCATCTCTCTCTTCTCTTAAGGGTGCATCACACGCGACACGGGGCGGTCGCCCTCCAAGAAGCCGATGACATTGTTGCAAACAGTACGTGCCATCAACACACGCACCTCCAAGGTCTGCGTCCCGATATGCGGCGAGAGCACCACGTTGTCCATCTCCAGCAGCTCGGGCAGGGGGTAGTCGCCAAACTCAAACACGTCCAAGCCGGCACCATGAATCTCACCTTCCTTCAAAGCCTTAACCAGCGCATGCTCGTCCACCAACGGTCCACGGGCTGTGTTTATCAGGATGGCGGACGGCTTCATCTTCTTAAGTTCTTCCTCGCCAATGATATGATGGGTCTCGGGGGTATGTGGGGCATTTACGGAAACGAAATCCGACTCTCTCAGCAGTTCATCCATCGTGACATACCTTGCGCTTAGTTTCGTTTCTTCTTCCTTTGCCAACTGATGGCGGTTGTGATACATCACCTCCATGCCACAGGCATTGGCACGCTTGGCAAGGGCCTTCCCTATGCGCCCCATGCCTACGATGCCCAACTTCTTCCCGGAGACATTCACACCAAGGTTCTCAAGCACGCCAACCTTCATCCCCTTGCCAAGGGTACGTAGCTTGCGGTCGCACTCCGTTATGCGGCGGGCAGTGTCAATCATCAGCCCCAGCGCAATGTTGGCTGTGGGGGCAGTAACCGGGTCGGGGGTGTTTGCCACCGTTATCCCCTTCTCAAGGCAATATGCCACATCAATATTGTCGTAACCCACGGCATAGTTGGCCACCATCTTCAGTTTCTTGGCCTGGTCCACCAACGCTTTGTTTACCGGGAAATCGAACATCGAACACAGCACGTCGTATTCCGGTATCATCTCCATCACTTCCTCGTAAGTGAAGTCCCTCCCCTCGGGAAAGGTTACATCATATTTGCTTTTCAGCTCCGTGAAACCTTCACGAAACATGTCGTAGGTCACCAATATCTTCGTCATATGCCTTCTTTTATAATTCGGGCAAAAATACTAATCTGTCGTTAATAAATCCGTACTTTTGCGAACATAATACTAAATCAACATGGTTCTAAACTACATCTGGATAGCATTCTTTTTCATTGCTTTCATCGTCGCTTTGGGCAAACTCCTCTTCGTTGGCGACACGGGTGTTTTCACAGATATCATCGGTGCAACCTTCTCTTCTGCCAAAAGCGGATTCGAGATATCCTTGGGCTTGACCGGCGTGCTGTCGCTATGGTTGGGCATAATGAAGATTGGCGAAAAGGGCGGAGTGATACAGATGTTTGCCCGCCTTGCCTCCCCGGTGTTCAGCAAGCTGTTTCCATCTCTGCCCAAAGACCATCCGGGGGTCGGCTCCATCTTCATGAACTTCTCTGCCAACCTCCTGGGGCTCGACAACGCAGCCACCCCCATGGGGCTTAAGGCCATGCAGCAGCTTCAGGAAACAAACACCGACAAGACTTCGGCGAGCGACCCCATGATTATGTTTCTTTGCATCAACGCCTCCGGGCTGACGCTCATACCCATCACCATCATGATGTATAGGGCGCAGATGGGAGCCGCCAACCCCTCGGACGTGTTCCTGCCCATCATGCTTGCCACGTTCTCGTCTACGCTTGTAGCCATCTTGGCTGTATGCTTCAAGCAACGTATCAATATCCTTCAGAAGAACCTTCTGCTGTTTTTTCTTGGCATGGCGGTTTTTATCGGCGGACTGGTATGGCTGTTCCACTCCCTGGAGCAAGAGAAGGTGTCGCTCTATTCCACCGTCTTTTCAAACACATTGCTGTTTACCATCATCTGTGGATTTATTCTTAGCGGTTTGCGTAAGAAAATAAATGTATACGACGCCTTTATCGAAGGCGCTAAGGATGGGTTCAAGACAGCCGTCACCATCATTCCTTACCTCATCGCCATATTGGTTGCCATAGGTGTGTTTCGCGCCTCGGGGGCAATGGACTTTGTTATCGAAGGTATCCGAAGAGGTGTGGAGGCCATGGGGATGAATGCTGACTTTGTAGGAGGGCTGCCCACCATACTGATGAAGCCCCTTAGCGGCAGTGGTGCCCGGGGGATGATGCTGGACGCGATGCAGACCTATGGTGCCGACTCGTTTGTGGGGCGCCTCTCGTCGATAGTGCAGGGTTCTGCCGACACTACCTTCTACGTGGTGGCGCTCTACTATGGCAGCGTGGGCATCCGCAACACCCGCTACACCGTGCAGTGTTCCCTCTTGGCGGACCTGGCAGGAGCCGTTGCAGCCGTGGCACTCACCTATCTCTTCTTTGCACAATAATTTTTGCACCATCAAAACAATATATATTATGGCAATATCATTCTACGCAGAAGACACCGTCCTTCCTTCCATCAATCAAGACGCCGTGTCGCATTGGATAAAAACCGTGGCTGAGACCTACGGGAAAAAGACCGGCGACATATCATATATCTTCTGCTCTGACGAAAAGATTCTGGAGGTAAACCGCCAGTACCTTGGGCACGACTACTATACCGATATAATCACCTTCGACTATACCTCCAAAAACAAGATATCGGGCGACCTCTTCATAAGTCTCGACACCGTGAAGACCAACTCCGAGAAGTTCTCCACCCCTTACAACGAAGAGCTCCACCGCGCCATCATCCATGGCATCCTCCACCTCTGTGGCATCAACGATAAAGGTCCCGGAGAAAGAGAGATTATGGAGGGGCACGAGAACCGCGCCTTGGCC
>CAVJCD010000053.1:0-12509 GCA_963648005.1 Tannerellaceae bacterium
CAAATGAATCATAATCTGCGGGATTTGCGGGGAAGCGTTGAAAAAACCTGCCGGATTCCCGGTTTGGAACAACCTTTAGGTAAAGGTACTTCGGCATGCAATCCCGATACCGTAAAAGGAACGAGCCGCCACTCGCCACGGAATCAGCAGCAAAGGTAAACACCTTTTTCTATCCGTCAACACAAACCAAAGTGAAATTGCTTAATTTTTTCAAAAACCGACGTTTCGGGAGACAAAACACCGAGTTTTCTGCAACAAAAACCATAAAGAGGGGATATGGGGAAACGGAAGCAAAGGTCCAACAAAAGTGTACGATGCGGAACCGCATAAGGGCCCTGCCGACTTATTCCGGCAGTAAAAAAAGTAAATTGTTAAGATCCTGCATAATAAATGGCTTATAGGTGTGCCCCTATCAAAAATATTCTCTTATATTTGTAGCGTTGATGCTGAGGAGGCGCTATAGGCGTCTTGCGGTATCGGCCTTTTAAATAATATTTTTATGGTAAAATCAATTAGCGAGATCAAGTATCTCAAGCGTGCTCGCAATGCCGAGCACTATTGGTTACAGGAAGAGTTGCTTAAGGCCATTCCTGCAGAGTTTGTAACAAAGTATCAGCTTTCTGCCCTTCGAGCGGCATACAGCGATGCGTTCGAGAAGGAGGACTATGTCTATCTTCAGACGCGAGGCTATGCCACCACGAAGGAGTTGGTGGAGAAAGACGGGGAACGCGACCGTCTGTACCGTCTCATCCGGTTGACCATTCGCGGGAAGGCACTGAGCCTCAACGCCGGTGAGGCCGAGGCGGCTGGCAAGCTTGCATTCATCATGAAGCCTTATGTGGGGGCAACCTCAAAGGCAGATGCCGAGAACACGGCATTGGTAAGCGATTTGGTGAAGAAGTTTGAGTCGTCGGAGGTTAGCGGGTATGTTGAGACGCTGGGTCTTACCGAGGCTGTGTCGAAGCTGAAGACCGCCAACACAGAATTTGCCGCGCTTTATTCGCACCGAGCCGATGAAAAGCGTGTTAAGGCTGTGACAGAGAAGCTGACTGCCGTGCGCAAGCAGGTTGATGATGCACTCATCGACCTCATTCGCGCCATCAATGTGTTCTATTCAGCGAATGCATTGGGCGAGAAGGATGCAACGAAGGAGGCAGAGTTTGGAGCAGTGATTGACGCAGCGAATGCGATAATCCTGCAGTTCTCTGAGACCCTATCGCGTCGGGGCATAGGCAAGAAGGTTGCAATCTCGCAAGGCGAAACGCCGGGCACCGATGGTGAAGGCAGCACTAGCACAGGTGACGACACTTCTGGGGACAATGCCCCGGAGTATGGCACAGACGCGGATGGACATCCAACCGTTGAGTGAGAGAGGTCACCACAGAAAAGAACGGGCTTCTTTTCGGCCCCGGGTCCCAAGGGCCCGGGGTTTTTTTGTCTGTATGTCGAAGGGGAGGTTTGTCCGGGGAAAGTCTGCAGTGAGAGAATCCGTGGGAGATTTGTCTGAGAAAAGTCTGCAGCATGATTGTCGCGGGAGCAAAGACACTCATACTGCAGACTTGTTTTTGTGTTTTTGCTCCCGCGGAGAAAGCCATCGGGGAAGTTTTTCAGAAGCGGCGGATGTAGGCTATGGAGAAGGAATCGTAGAGCCAGTCGCGAAGTCCGTGCTTGAAGCCAAGGGAGAGTATGTTTTTCTTCACCTCGCAGTTGAGTTTGGTGCGGAGCACCATTGGTTTGTCGCCATCGCCGCGGTAGCCCCGTATGCCGGTGTAATCGAAATCGAGAGTGAGGCATTTAAGGGTTGCCCTGAGTCCGAGGGCATAGGTGAGGGCGTCGTTTTGTCTGTGCACGGCATTGTTGGTCATCCAACAGTAGAATCCCGCCATGCCGTGAATGCGGAAGGAAGCCCCGAGGGAATTCTCCTTCCAGAGGGTGCGTCCGATGTTGCAATCGAACCAATAGGAGGCTGCGTCGGTGTATCGGGCATCGCACAGGCGTCCACCGCTGGCTGTCTTGATGCTGGCAGAGGCAACGATGTCTGCCCATTTGTCGCTGGCGAGCACCTGATAGTGGCACGAGAGGACAAAGTCGCCGTAGCAAGGTATGGGAGCTTTCACATCCACGGCGCTGCGTTCGTCGCGCACCTCGGGGGAGGTAGTGTACCACTCGCGGATAACCCCGTAGAGCGACACTCCGGCTTTTCCCGAGGCAATGGGTATATAGAGCCTGGCAAAGATGTCTTTTGTTTTGTCGCCGTCCATCTTATGGTATTCGCCCCTAAGCTCGGCCTCCCAAGAGGCAGAGAGTTTCCCTGCAGTAAGGATGGGGAGCGGAAAGGCATTGGCGCCGAAGTAGCGGGGAGAGTATCTCAGGCCATCCGTCTTGTCGCGCCAGCTGTCGTCGGCACGCAAAGGGAGAGATATGATGAATACAAGCAAAAGAACTGAAAGAAGAGCATTTGTTCTCATATATATAATGTATAGGATGAGATTCACAGTCTGTCGTCAACGAGATGCGGAGGCAGACAACCTTTCACGTCGTAGACCACCCCGCCGGGGTTAAGCAGACTGCGAATATCAATATTCATAAATTCAGAATGAGCCACGGCAAGCACCACGGCAGAGAAAGCCCCTTGGGGGAGGGTGTTGGCAAGGCTGATGGAGTATTCGCGTTCCACGTCACGGGGGTTAGCCCAGGGGTCGTAGACCGAGACCTTCATGCCATAGCCCTGGAGCGAGCGTACCACGTCGATGACCTTGGTGTTGCGCACGTCGGGGCAGTTTTCCTTGAAAGTGAAGCCAAGGACAAGCACCTCGGCATCTTTTACGCGGAGGTCTTTGAGCAGCATACATTTTATGATACGCGAAGCCACGTAGTCGCCCATCGTATCGTTGAGGCGGCGTGCGTAGAGAATCAATCCGGGGTGATAGCCACAGTCCTCAGCCTTGCGTATGAGGTAGTAAGGGTCTACGCCGATGCAGTGGCCCCCAACCAATCCGGGACGGAAGCCAAGGAAGTTCCATTTTGTGGAGGCCGCGGCGATGACCTCAGAGGTGTCGATATCCATAAGGTGGAACATCTTGGAGAGCTCGTTCATGAAGGCGATGTTGACGTCTCTTTGGGTATTCTCTATCACCTTCGAAGCCTCAGCCACGCGGATGGACGACACGGGGAAGGTGCCGGCTGTTATGACCGAGCGATAGAGGGCATCAATCCTTGCAGCCGCCTCGGGAGTGGAGCCCGAGGTCACTTTCATTATCTTTTCCACCGTGTGGAGCCTGTCGCCGGGGTTGATGCGTTCGGGGGAATAGCCCGCAAAGAAATCCTTGTTGTAGACAAGACGGGAGGTCTCTGCCAGGATGGGCACACACTCGTCTTCTGTTATGCCGGGGCAGACAGTGGACTCGTAGACCACAATGTCGCCTTTCTGGAGCACAGTGCCAACGGTTTTGCTGGCTTGGTAGAGGGGAGTGAGGTCGGGACTGTGATGCACGTCCACCGGCGTGGGTACAGCCACGATATAGACGTTGCACGAGGAGATGTCCTTTGGGGAAGAAGTAAAGAACAAGCCCTTCTCGCCGCTCTCGGGCAGATGTGTAAGGAGGACCTTTTTGAGCTCCCCGCAGGGTGATTCCCCGGTGGCATCGTAGCCTCCCTGCAAGGATTCCACCCTCTCATTGTTCACATCGAAGCCCACCACCGGATATTTGGTGGCAAAAAGGCGCGCCAACGGCAGCCCTACATAACCCAAACCTACAACGGCTATCCTAATCTTTTCCACGATACTTTTCTTATTGCCGGGAAAGTTCCCAAGCGCAAAGGTAGTGTTTTAAATCCTAAAGGCGCACAGCAGAGCCCCTGCACCGGGAGATTACCTGCGCCGGGGGATTACCTGCGTGGAGGAGGTCCGCCGGGACCGCGCCTACCCCAAGGTCCGGGCACGTCGTTCATGGAAGCTCCGCCCTTGAAGATGCTGAAGCGATAGATAAAGTGAACCATGAAATAGCTCCCAAGGGTATTATACTCGGAATACTGGGTATAGTTGGCTGTTACGCTCTGCGAGATGTTGCTCCTCTGCTGCAGGATATCGTATATCTTGATGCGGAGCGTTGCCTGGTTGCCTTTGAGGAAGGATTTGGATGCCGAAGCGTTCCACAGCACTTCCTTCTGCTGATAACCCGTGGCGTAGCCCGAGTTGCTCGACCAGGCAATGTCGCTCTCGAGTTTGAAGTCGAGAGGGAGATAGATTGTTGTGTATCCGCCAGCCCCATAGGTATAGGTGTTTTGGTCGGTCTGCCCCTGGAGGGAGTTGCGCGTTGCGCGGTAGCGGATTCTGCCGTTGACCCCAAGGTCGATATAGTCCGAGCGGAAATCAAGACCGAGACGTTCGGAGGCAGTGAAGTCCCTGTTGGTGTTCTTCTCGGCGTTGATAAATCCATTGGCGTTGGCAAAGGAGAGATACGACATGGTGTGCATGGAGAACTTCTTGTTCTTGAACGGCGTGTCGTAGATGACGCGGAGGTTGGCGTTGTAGTTGCCGTTCACATTGTCGTAGGATGTCATCTTCTTACCTGTCTCACCCACGTATACCGACTTTGTTACGATGTCGTTCAACACGTAGTTACCGTTGAGCATAACCAGGAAAGCCGTCTGCTTCTCGGGCACGAACTTATGGAAGTGTGCATTGAACACGTTGGTGTACGACGGCTTCAAGTCGGGGTTACCTGTGATGGTGTTCAAGGGGTCCGACACATCAGCCACGGGCTGCATTTGCGCCATCGAAGGCTGATTGGTTCGCCCGGTATAGATGATACGAAGGTTGGTACGCTGGCTGAAGCGATAGTTGAAGCGGAAGGTAGGCACAACGTTGAACACGTTGAGTACAATTTTAGAGAGCACGGTGTCGCCCACAAAGTTATCGCTCGCACTGTGTGAGGGCTCAAAAACCATACCTGCGGTGTAGTCATACTTGTCGCGCTCGGCCTTGAACGCAATGCTGCCTCTGTAGTTGAAGAAATTGTTGCGATAGCTCTTGCTGTATGCCGTGTCGAGCTGGTCGTAGATACCGCTCTCCTCGCCTTTGACGTAGGAGTTCTTGAGCGACTCCTGTTTGATTTGGCTGAAGCTATAGGTCAGCTGTATGAAGTTGCGGTGACCGATGGGCTCCACCCAAGAGGCGTGCAAGCGGTAGTTGAATGTCTTGTTGTCGTAGCGGAACTTCTGGTCGATAAGTTCGTTTTGCTGATTGTCGAGCAGATATTCGGTGTTCGAATAGTTCATTCCGCCGTTGTAGGAATCGCTGAAGCCTCCGCTAAACGAACCGCTGAGCACACGGCCCTTGCTGTTGAGCTTGCGACTGAAGTCGAGGCGGGCACTGAAGTTGAGAGCCTCGCCGTCGGAGAAATAATCGGAGGAACCGAAGTTCACAGTGTCGCCCCCGTTGGTGAGAGTGTTGAACGAGCCCACCTCCCTATTGTGATTGTTGCTATAGCTGACGGCAGGCTGGAAGATAATCTGTGTGAGAGTATCGGGTCTCCAGTCCATACGCAGGTCGGCAGCCACATTGTCGTTTTTGGTCTCGCTTTTGCTCTCTTCGTTGTATATCGTAGAGCTGTCGCCGGGCAACACATTGGTGCGGGTCAGCTTGCTCTCCGCGTCGTTGTCGGAATGGAAGTAGCGCACGTTTCCTCCAAGGGTGAACTTCTTGTTGAACTCTTTGCTGAAGTTGAGACCGATGTTGCCCGAGGAGGTTATACCATTGCCGGCACCCCTCATACGGCCGCCTCGCCTGCCGCCCATTCCGGAGAACATGCTGGAGGCGATGTCGGAGAATCCCATGTTGTTGGTGTTGTTGATGCCGCCCATGAGGGTAACCTGGTCGTTGTTGATGAAGCGGTTGACCATGAAATTGCCCTCATACCTGTCATCGCTGCCATATCCGGCAAAGGCATTGCCAAACCAGCCACGTTTCATTCCCGGCTTCACGGTGAGGTTGATGACTGTCTCTTCATTGCCGTCGTCGAAGCCCGTCATCCGTGCCATATCGCTCTTGCGGTCCAACACCTGCAGCTTGTCCACCATTTTCGAAGGCAGATTCTTTGACGCCACCTTGGGGTCGTCGCTGAAGAACTCCTTGCCGTCTATCAGCACCTTCTTTATCTCTTTGCCGTTGACGGTAATCTTGCCGTCGCTATCCACCTCCACGCCGGGCATCTTCTTCAGAAGGTCTTCCAGCACGGCGCCTTCGGTTGTCTTGTATGAGTCGGCATTATATTCCACCGTGTCGTTGCGTACCGACATTTCGGGGGCCTTGCCTACAACCACTGCTTCGCCCAACTGTATTGCGCCGTCGCTGAGCTCAAGCTTACCCAGCTTGACGGGGGCTTTGCCAACAGTAAGGGGTTGGTATAACGACTCGAAGCCAACGAAACTGATGTGCAGCACATATTTCCCTGCCTTAACGCCTTTGAGGGCAAAGTTGCCACCCTCGGAACTTGCCACACCTGTCACCATCGTGCTGTCTTTGGCACTGAGCAACCTCACCGTTGCCTGCTCAACAGGCTCCCCGTTTGCTTTCTCAACTACTGTACCCGTGATGTCCACGCCACCGGTGTTCTGCTGCGCTGCGAGCGGCAACACCAAAACGGCGAGGAGCAGAATCAATAAGTATCTTCCCCTTCCCATGATATTAGAAAAAAATATATGTATTTGCTGCCCCGGGGAAGCTTCTCGCCCCAAGGTCCACGCGAAAACTGACACCAATATCGGAATTTAGTTTAAAACCACAACGCATGATTTGGTTTTATTAACAAACCAGACCTTCCCTCCGCCTCATATTTTATAGCTTTGCGCCACCAAATCCATCCATTCTTTGTAGCGATGCTGAAACACATAACGCGATATTTATGCCTTGCGACGCTCTGCCTCCTCATGTCCCGGGGCACGAAGGCCCAGTTTGTTGACTATGGCACCGACCCGGGGAACTTGAAGTGGAGGGTGGCAGACCTTACGCACTACAGACTGATATACCCCCTTGGGTGCGACAGCCTGGCCTACCGTTACGCACAATACCTGG
This sequence comes from Tannerellaceae bacterium, assembly GCA_963648005.1. Classification (GTDB taxonomy): domain Bacteria; phylum Bacteroidota; class Bacteroidia; order Bacteroidales; family Tannerellaceae; genus Parabacteroides. Next base: position 7,076 of record CAVJCD010000053.1, read on the forward strand.
AGGGTGTTTTCCCATACGAGAAGAAGACCTTGGGCGAGGGCATGAAGGCGCGGTTCCCTGTTGTGCTCCACCCCATGAACATGCTCTCGAACGGTATGGTGGCGTGGGCTCCGCGCCGCATGGAGCTTATCACCACGCCGTCCAATGACGACGGGTTCACTGATTGGAGCAAGCACCTTGCCATTCACGAGTCGCGCCACGTGGTGCAGACCGGGAAAGTGATGCGCGGATGGCTCAAGGGGCTCTATTACATCGTGGGTGAACAGGCTGCAGGAGTGGGGTCGTTGTTTCTCCCCGAATGGTTCTTGGAGGGAGATGCCGTATGCACAGAGACCGCCCTCTCTGGAGGCGGACGGGGACGGCTGCCTGAGTTTGGCATGGTCTACCGCGCACAGATATTGGAAGGGGGACGGAACTACTCCCTGAACAAATGGTTCATGGGTTCTTTTCGCGACTACACCGGCAGCTATTATGCCCTGGGTTACTATATGACAGCCTTTGCCCGCCAAGAATATGGGGCAGACATTTGGGAGAAGACCACATCCCGCTACGTGAGCCGCTGGTGGCAAATCCCCATGTTTGGCAATGCCCTGAAACATTATGCCGGGGTGGGCACCGACGGATTGTATAAGGGGACTTTCGAGTATCTGCGCCGGGAGTGGGAGAAGGCAGACAGCACATACTGTGCACCAAAGTTTCTCTCCCCCACCCCAAAGAGATATACCACCTATCGTTACCCGCAGGTCATGGGCAACGGCGTGGTGGTGGCTGTGAAGCAAAGCCTCGACGATGTGCCGGGCCTCGTGGCATTGAGAGAGGGAAGGGAAGAGAGACTCTGCCATCTCGGCACAATGCACAGCCGCCTTGCCAAGGGAGGCGGAAAGGTTTTCTGGCTGGAGACAGTGCCCGGACCAAGACATACGCAGGAGAACTACACCGTGGTGAAATCCTTCGACATGCAGACCCACAGCCAAGAGACAATCACCCCCCGAAGCCGTTATACCTCCATCAGCGCGGATGAAGAAGGCAGGGAGGCTGCCCTCATCAGCTTCAGCCCGAGAGGGGAATGCCGACTGGCTTTGCTTGACCTAAGGACAGGTGTGGAAAAGCAGTCTTTTGCTGCCCCCCAAGGGGTGACGCTTAAGGAAGCAGCCCTCGGCACACAAAGCCCACAAGGCAAGGTGGTGGCAGCCGTGGCTATCACCCAAGGGGGCTCGGAGATTATTCTGCTCGACATCACCAGCGGCAGGTGGAGCACCCTCTTGGCTCCCGTAGCGGCAAACATCACTGCGCCCCGGATTCATGAGGACACAGTGTTTTTTGAGAGTGGGGCGAGCGGGACAAACAATATCTATGCCCTGAGCCTTGACGGGAGCAGCCCCAAGCGGCTCACCCGCGCCCGGTTTGGAGCATTCGACCCCGAGCCGTCGCCTTCGGGCAATCTTCTCTATTCGGACTATCATGCCACGGGCTACCGCATTGCCTCGCTCAGTATCGACAGCCTGAAGGAAGAGTCCGGGGACCTTCTTTCGCCGTTTGTGCACCCCCTGGCCGAGACCCTTAAGGATCAGGAAGGCTTCAACACAGACACAGCCTTGCTCCCCGAGACAACTTTCAATCCGCGCCCTTACCACAAGGCTTCGCATCTTTTCCGCATCCACAGCTGGGCTCCGTTCTACTACGACGTGACGGAGGCAATGCAGAGCAGCGCCGACGACTTCAGCACAGTGGTGAAACCGGGGGCAATGCTGCTGTCGCAAAATGCCCTGGGCACAGCCGTGACCCAGGCGGGATGGTATTACACTCACGGCGAACACCACGGACGGCTGTCGTTTACCTACCAGGGTTGGTTTCCGGTGATTGACATCACAGCCGACCTGGGCGGCAAGGCATACGGAGTGGGGATGAGTGCCGACGGGGAGACGGGGCATCTCACGGCGCAGACGGACATCACCGATAGGTCGCACCTGGAGGCAGAGGCACGTGTGTATGTACCCCTTAACCTATCACGAGGCCACCGCCGGCGCGGCATACAGCCCTCCGTGACATACCACTTCAGCAACGACCGCTATCAGCCACTGCCTGAGATGGGGTATCGCAACTATCAATACCTGTTGCCTGAGGTGCAGGTCTACGACTACCGCAAGATGGCAACGCGGGATATCATCCCACGGTGGGGCTACAGACTGAGACTGAGGTCTCTCCTACCCCTCTCTTCGGGCGGGAGCTTTGGCGGGCTCTATGCCGCAAGGCTCACAGCCTATATCCCCGGCATCCTGAAGGGGCACGGGCTGATGCTGCGGGGAGCATACCAATATCAGAGCCTTGAGGGCAAGTCGTATTACCTGCCGAGCCATCTCATCGACACCCCGAGGGGATTCTCCACCATCTACCTCACGCGGCAGCAGGCTGTGCTGAAGGCGGACTACGTCTTCCCCATCTGCATGCCCGACTGCAGCATAGGAGCCTTTGCATACATTCGCCGATTGCGTGGCGGAGTGTTCTACGACCTTGGGATTAACCAGCTGTCGCGCAGCAGCGGGTGGCAGACGCGAAATTCAGCAGGCTTGGATGTCCTCATGGACTGGAACGCTCTGCGCCTTAATTTCCCACTCACCTTGGGCATTCGCATGGCCCGGCCATTGGACGAGAGCTCGATGCAGGCAGAAGGCATATTCTCCGTCACCTTCTGAGGCTCCATCCTAAAGAGGGGAAGGACGGATGGCATATTTGTGGGGAGAGGGGCTGTGCGCCGTCGCGTTTTATAGCTACATTTGCAGCAAAATAAACTACAAGAAATTATCATTTATGCCAGAATTGTTTCCAACGAATCTGCCCTACAAGGTGGCAGACATGGGATTGGTTGATTTCGGCCGCAAGGAGATAGAAATCGCCGAACACGAGATGCCGGGGCTGATGGCCCTGCGCCAGAAATATGCCGCAAAGAAGCCCCTCAAGGGTGCACGTATCACCGGCTCGTTACATATGACAATACAGACAGCAGTGCTCATCGAGACATTGGTGGCATTGGGCGCCGACGTGCGTTGGGCAAGCTGCAACATCTTTTCCACCCAGGACCATGCCGCAGCAGCCATAGCAGCCGACGGCGTACCCGTCTTTGCCTGGAAGGGCGAGACACTGGAGGAATACTGGTGGTGCACCGACATGGCACTGAGATTCCCCGGCGGCAAGGGGCCGCACCTCATTGTGGACGACGGCGGCGACGCCTCTCTACTGGTGCATAAGGGCTATCGGGCAGAAGAAAATCCCGACACAGTGAAGGGTGAGGGCAGCAACCATGAGGAGAGGGTAATCCTCAGCACGCTACGCCGCATCCTGGAGGAAGACAACACCCGCTGGCACCGCACCGTGGAGGAGATGCGCGGAGTGTCGGAGGAGACAACCACAGGCGTGCACCGCCTATATCAGATGATGGAAAAGGGAGAGCTGCTAATCCCGGCAATCAATGTAAACGACTCGGTGACCAAGTCGAAGTTCGACAACCTCTACGGCTGCCGCGAATCGTTGGCTGACGGCATCAAACGGGCTACCGACGTGATGGTTGCCGGCAAGGTTGTGGTGGTTGCCGGCTATGGCGACGTGGGCAAAGGCTGCGCCCACTCGATGCGAAGCTACGGAGCACGCGTAATCATCACCGAGATAGACCCTATATGTGCCCTTCAGGCTGCAATGGAAGGTTTTGAGGTTACAACGATGGAAGAGGCAGTGAAGGAAGGCAACATCTTCGTTACAGCCACCGGCAACTGCGATATCATCACCATCGATGATATGACGAAGATGAAAGACCAAGCCATTGTGTGCAACATCGGGCATTTCGACAACGAGATACAGGTGGACCGCCTGACTAGCTATCCGGGCATCCGGCAGACCAACATCAAGCCTCAGGTGGACAAATACACCTTCCCCGACGGGCACAGCATATTCCTGCTGGCAGAAGGCAGGCTTGTAAACCTTGGCTGTGCCACGGGTCATCCGTCGTTTGTTATGAGCAACTCGTTTACCAACCAGGTGCTGGCACAGATGGACCTCTGGCAGAAGGACTACAAGACGGGTGTATACCGCTTGCCCAAGCATCTGGACGAGGAGGTGGCGCGCCTGCACCTGGAACGTATAGGCGTGAAGCTCTCCGTGCTCACCAAGAAGCAAGCCGACTACATTGGCGTGAAGGTTGAAGGTCCATACAAAGCCGAACACTACAGATACTAAACGAAGATGGCACCCCAGGAAACAACACTCTCGCTCATCGTGCCCGTCTACAATCGCCCGGGAGAAGTGGATGAGCTGCTGGAGAGCCTCACGAAGCAGACCATGGGAGGCTTTGAGGTAATAATTGTGGAGGACGGCTCAACGAATACCTGTGGGCACGTGGTGGACAAGTATGCCGACAGCCTAAGGGTGAGCTACCACGTTATCCCCAACGGCGGCCCCGGCAAGGCACGCAACTACGGAGCCGGGCAAGCCACCACGGACTACCTCATTGTGTTGGATTCGGATTGCATACTGCCTCCGGGCTACATCGAGGCAGTGAGAAAAGAACTAAAGGAGAGTGGTGCGGATGCGTTCGGCGGTCCCGACAAGGCATCGGAAGGATTCACCGACGTACAGAAGGCCATCAACTATTCGATGACCTCATTTCTCACCACAGGCGGTATACGCGGAGGAAAGAAGAAGGGAATGGACAAGTTCTATCCCCGCAGCTTTAATATGGGGATACGGCGGAGCGCATACGAGGCCCTGGGAGGGTTCTCGGACATGCGCTTTGGTGAGGACATAGACTTCAGCATACGCCTCTACAAGGGCGGCTATAAGGTGAGGCTGTTCCCCTCGGCTTGGGTCTTCCACAAGCGGAGAACCGACTGGAAGAAGTTTTTCCGACAGGTCTACAACTCGGGCATTGCCCGCATCTCGCTCTTTAAGAAATACCCCGAGTCGCTCAAGCTGGTACACATGCTGCCGGCAGTGTTCACCCTGGGAGTGTTGCTGCTAATCATCGGGGCATTGCTGTGCCCCTGGAGCCTCGCTCCGCTGATGCTTTTCGCAGTGATAATCTTCGCGGACTCTTGGCTTAGGAACAAGAGCGCAAAGATTGGCGTGCTGTCAGTCGTTGCCTCCTTCATCCAGCTTACAGGCTACGGCAGCGGCTTCCTGGCTGCCGTATGGAACCTGTTAGTATTGAAGAAAGAGAGCTACTCGGCGTTTACGAAGAACTTCTACAAGTGAGAATCCTTCTTTTTGAAACATTCCCAAGCGGAATAGCCCACAGCCCCTATCAGCAACAATAGGATGAGGAACGAGCTGTAAGCCGACACGTTTGCAGCCAGGATGTAGGCATCGGGCCGGAAGCGGAACACAACGGTATGTTCGCCCGAGGGCACAACCATGCCGCGCAGTATCCAGTCGGCGCGGAAATGAG
>CAVJCD010000054.1:0-12502 GCA_963648005.1 Tannerellaceae bacterium
ATACTGCAGATTTGTTTTAGTGTCTTTGCTCCTGCGACAATCATACTGCAGATTTGTTTTAGTGTCTTTGCTCCTGCGACAATCATACTGCAGATTTTTCCCGGACAAATCTCCCGGTGATTCTCTCTCTATAGACTTGTTTTGAGCAAAGAGGGCATGGGGAGGCTTGCCCGGAGGGGTAATTTGGCAGGAAGGTGTGAGGGCACATTTAGTTATTTTTTGTTTCTTTGCGGCAGTCATGAAAACAAAGACCTCATATATCCTCATCCTCCTGATAATTTTCTGTCTGCTGTCTCCCGTGGCGCGTATGGAGGCGGCGGAGCAAGACAGCCTTAGAAGAGAAATGCCTGTGGTTGAATATAAGTTCAAAGCCGGGCATCTCATCCTCCCTGCGTCATTGATTGCCGTGGGGGCAGTGGGGACAGCCGTCGACGGGATGAACGATTTCCATCTTTTCCATCGCAAGACGGACGTGAAGAAGATTCGCGTGGACGATTACCTGGAATGGGGAATGCTGGGATGGGTGTTTGCGTGCGACCTTATGGGAAAAGAGAAACACAGTTGGGTGGACCAGCTGATGCTTGTCACCTTGGCTGAGGGGATGAACGTGGCGATGACACGCAGTGTGAAATATGCCGTAAACGAGACGCGCCCCGACGGCGGAGCCTATTCCTTCCCCTCCGGACATACGGCAAACGCATTCCTTGGGGCACACATGGCTTACAAGGAGTTTAAGGACAGCAGTCCGGTGCTGGCTTATTCGGGCTATGCCGTAGCTTTGTTTGTTGCCGGCTGCCGGCTCCACAACAACAGGCACTGGGTGGCAGACGTGGTGGCAGGTGCCGGGTTTGGAATCCTTTCCGTGGAGCTTTCCTATCTCGTTTATTTCCCCATACGCAATGCCGTGGCCCGCAAGGTGAATCTCCGCCGTGGGATAGCCCAAAACATGATACTCTCTCCCACTCTCAATGCCTCAGGCGGAGGAATCTATTTCTCTTATTCGTTCTGAGAGTTAAGGCGGCTGTTGATGGCAAGCAATTGCTCGATGTGCCCACGGTCGTTGCCAAGGCGCGGTATTTTGTGTTGCCCGCCAAGTTTCCCTTTCTCTTTGAGCCATTCGTAGAAGGCGCCCTCGTGCGCCACAACAATCTCCAGGGGTTGGAGCGATATCTCCTTGTAGCGCTTTGCCTCGTAGTCGGAGTTAAGCCCTTGCAGGGTCTCGTCGAGCATCGCGGCAAACTTTTCCATGGATGGCGGCATCTTTTCGAACTCAATGAACCACTGATGGCGGCCTTTCGCCCTGTCGAGCATAAAGAGCGGGGCAGCGGTGTATTCCCTCACAACGGCTCCCGTTGCGTGGCACACCTTGCTTATTGCCTTGTCTGCATTGTCTACCATCAGCTCTTCGCCAAAGGCATTGATAAAATGTTTTGTTCTCCCCGAGATGACAAACTTATGCGGGAAAAGCGACGTGAAACGCACCGTGTCGCCAATCTGATAGCGCCACAATCCTCCGGAGGTGGTGATTACCATGGCATAGTTCCTGTTCGTCTCCACAGCCTCAAGGGGCACTGCGGTTGGGTTCCCGGAGCCCGCTTCAGAGGCGGGAATAAACTCGTAGAAGACTCCATAGTCCTGCATCAACAGCAAGCTACGGTCCCCGGGGTCGTCCTGTATCCCGAAGAAGCCTTCCGAGGCGTTATAGGTCTCCATATAATGCATCCCGTCGGAGGGTATCAAGGCTTTGTATTGCTCCCTATAAGGCTCAAAGCTTATTCCACCGTGGAAAAACACCTCCAGGTTGGGCCATACCTCAGTCAGATATTTCTTGCCTGTTTTTTCAAGCACAGCCTTAATCAGCACCAACATCCACGACGGAACGCCTGACAGACTGTTGACATCCTTGCCGCACGTGCTCTCCACTATCGCCTTTATCTTGCTCTCCCATTCATCCATCAGGATAATCTGTTTGGAAGGCACGCGCATGAGATTTACCAGGGGATTAAGGTTCTGGAGCAACACTGCCGAGAGGTCGCCGCAGTTGGCTCTTTTGTTGAGCGGCGACGGGCTGTGGCTGCCCCCCAGAATCAATCCTTTCTTTGAGAAGAACCTGCTGCCCGGGGTGTTCCTAAGGTAGAGAGCCACCGTGTCGAAGCCGCCCTTATAGTGGCAGCCGCGCAAAACCTCCGAGGTGACGGGGATAAACTTGCTCTTGTCGTTTGTGGTGCCGCTGCTCTTGGCATACCACCTCACAACAGAGGGCCAGAGGATGTTGCCCTCGCCATTAATCATCCGCATCACGTAGGGCTTGATGTCGTCGTACACCTGCAGTGGCACCCGACGGGCGAAATCCTCATACCCCCGGATTGTTTTATAGTCATACTTCAGCCCCCACTCGGTGCCGCGAGCCGCGGACACCAGCCGCCGCAGCTGCCGCTGTTGCAAAAGGTCGGCGTTGCGCCCGTAGTTTTCTATCTCCTTCTCACGGGGACGAAACAGCAATGATATTGTGTTTGTAAGGATATCCACAGCCTCTCTTTGTTTAAGTGTATGCAAAAATAGACATTCTCAATGTATTCTTATCGTTTTACTTTTTTATTCGGACATTCGCCCTTACATTTGCACTCAATGGCAGCACAACGTAAATATTCACACGCACAAGCCAATCACCCACGGGTGCATAAGGTCACTTTCATGCTCAACGACGAAGAGCAGAAGGCCGTGGACCGCTATCTTGCCAGATACAAAATCCAAAACAAGTCGCGTTGGTATCGCGAAACAATCTTTTCGCATATACTCCGTACTCTGGACGAGGACTATCCCACTCTCTTTAAGGAAACGGAAATGAGACGATGACTCCCTACGATGATAAATTTTTCATGCTTCAGGCATTGGCGGAAGCACGCATTGCTGCGAGCGAAGGAGAAGTGCCGGTGGGCGCCGTGGTGGTGGCAGGTGGCAGGATTATTGCCCGAGCCCACAATCAGACGGAACGGCTCAACGACCCCACAGCCCATGCAGAGATGCTTGCCATCACTGCTGCCGTAGGTGCTCTGGGAGCAAAATATCTCACCGACTGCAGCCTGTATGTAACCGTTGAGCCATGCGTGATGTGTGCCGGCGCCATCGGCTGGTCGCAGCTAAAAAGGGTTGTGTTTGGCGCAATCGATAAAAAGAGGGGCTACCAAACGTTTGCCCCCAATGCCTTTCATCCCAAGACCGTGGTGGAGAAGGGTGTGATGGAAGAAGAATGCGCCGAAGAGATGCGGAAGTTTTTCCAGCAAAGAAGATAAGCCCCCAGGAGGGGTGGAACAACTCTTATCCCCTAATCAATTATCATCCGAGACATCTACCGATGCTGCATCCGAGGATGCGGAATAGGAGTATTTGACGTTGTATTGCTTGCCGGCTTCCACGTTGGGGTAGTCGATGGCTGAATGGCCGGAGGTCTTGCCGTCGGTATTTGTGGCTTGCAGCCGGTAGCTGAACCCTCCTGCATCCACACTGAAATAAGCCTTTGCACCCCCTTGCGTCAGTTCCACTGTGCGGCTGCCGCATTTCACGGTAAAAGTCTTTGACGAGAAGATACTGTCGAACAAATCCGGCAACGTAAACGTGACGGCGTAGTTTGTCATGGGCACTTTATAGGTGCAATACACCGTCTGGTCCTCCTCCAGAGTCACAGTGGTGTCGCCATAGAAGCATGCCGCACCTGCCCCGTCGTTGGCAGTCAGCCATGTCTCCTGATTGTCGGTATAAGCCTTCACCGTATATTCCTTGCCTGCCTCAAGTTTCACCTTGTCGGGAGTTTCGCCGGCGTCGTAGTGACGATATAGCGTGCCGTCGGACTCATACAACTCTATCACGAGGTCGCTGTCTGTTGCACGCGTTACAACCTTGGGCAATCGCCCGGTACTGACGTTGAGCACCAATGTGCCCATACCGGTTGTGGATGGAGAGGGCTCCTCCTTAGAGCAGGCAGCAAGCACCAAAGCCATCACTATATATAATATGTTATAGGAGTTTTTCATTTCCCGTACTTAAATGACAATGAATATATGCGGCTGCAAGTCTGCCCGGAGCCGTAACTGTTGTTGGCCTTTGCCTCGGTAACAGCTGAACCGGTAGTGAACTGCGCCTTGTCTGTGTAGTAGTGGTCCTGGGAGTTGAACACTCCACCCGACGACTGCTTGCTGAAGTAGCTATTACCTCCGAAAGAGAGCGTGAGCACCGTTGATATGGTAGCTCCGTGCATCATCACGTCGTACGAAGCTTCTACTTTCACTCCGGCGGGAACAGCGAACTTGCTGCAAGTTATATACTGTGGCTGTGAAATGGTGTTTTGTCCCAAACGAACACAAGACTTGTTATTATGGTTTCCGCCCCAGTTCACAGTGCCGTATCCCGACCAATCGCCGCTTGTAGGAGGAGCCCAGCTTGCAGGGAGCCCTGTTATATAGACATCCTGCTGCCCCGAGACGCTCGTCGTGCCGAAGGTTATGTTGCCAACAAGAGCGTAGCTGGCAAGTTGCGGAGTTTTGCCTCCTTGGTTTTGGTATGTGAACACCGTCCCGCTATTGCCACCCGACACCGAAGCATCCGACAAAGCCGCTCCACCGAGAGTGGCACTCTGGCTCTTGCTGTACTTGCTGTTGTTCCACAACGAAGATGCTATATTCACACTCACCACAGGATTGTACACCGTATATGCGTTGCAGGCATTGGCGGCATCCACATTACCTGTCAGATACTGACTGTAGGATGTATATGCAGAGGCGCTGACCTTGAGACTGGGGTTTGAGACTGTAAAGCTGCGCGACCCGGTCTTCGCATACTCGCCTCCATTCATAATATAGAACGTGGCATTATATTCTCCTGCCGGCACGTACACCCATCCGTTGGCATTGTCGGTGTATTTCGACACCAATTCGCCGCTGCCTTCTATGCTGCGGTATGTAACAGCATCGCTCTGTCCCGTTACCTCCACCTTCCAATCCATGCCGGGGTAGCTGTCGGTAAAAGTTATGTCTGTCCCCCTCAGATTGCCGTTTGAATCGTAGTTGTGCGCCGGCTTTACCTGCGGAAGGGGCAACCACGAGAGAGGAATGGTGCCTTCTATGGTGGCTTCTTCCACCTCCACCTTCGATATATCTATCACCGCGATGTTCTCGGGGTCGGGCAAGGTGAGAGTAACAATGGCGTGCTCTGCGGCTTTGAATACAGAGGGGAATGTGCTCTCGCTGATGTCGAGCTGCGTTTTCACCTTACGTCCGTCGGCCTTAAGTTTCCCGGCAAACACAAGGTCCACACTGCTCCCCGCCCTGAAGTATACACTCTTGGAGGGAGCGCTATTGGATATTGAGGCATATTTATCGCCTATACGTACTTGCAGAGAATATGTCTCGTAGAACTTGTCGAACCTCGCCTTCTCGGCATCGGTTCTGCCAAAGCGTGCCGACACAAGGGCATTGGCCACCTTGCATGTGATGCCTACCTGCGTTGCCTTATCGTCTACCATCGTCACCGTGTTGCTGCCTTTGTAATACGGAACGTCCAAACCCAGGAGCGGGTTGGTGCCATAAGAAGCCTCAACCGTATACGTGCCTGCCTTGAGATTGATGTCGGAATCGGTGTATGGACTGTCGTAGACAAGCTCTCCGTCGGAGTTGGTTATCCCCACACGAAATTCCGTGGTGTCGGGTTTCTCAAGTTCCGATGGCGTGGAGCGTGTGGCAACTGTTGCCGCAATGCCTTCAAGGCGGACACGAAGCGTGCCACCCTTGGTCTCCGGGGCCACCTCTTCACTGGTACAAGAAGAGAATGCCGTCAACGCCAATAGTGCCGCAAACCTAAAACATGTTGTTAATAATCTCATCTTGAAATCCTCTTTTTATTCGTAAAGCAAACGTATATCGTCCACTTGCAACTGACTCTCGTCGCCACCTATAAAATAGTCGCCATACTTGCTGCTCGATGCCACCACAATGATGTATTTGGGTGTGCGGTCGGTATGCCTGTAGTTGAGAGTGAGGGCCTGGGTTGTCCATTCCGTCACGTTCTCTCCCTTTGTCATCTGGGCGTATGCTATCACATTGTCGTCCGTGGGGCTGAAAAGCTGTAGCTCGCTGGGCCGCGTCTTTATCACCAACGGATATGTTTCGCCGTCATAGGTCTGCTCACTCTTGTCGCCTATCAATGCCACATATATCTGACATGAGTCAGGCTTGCCGCGCAGACCGTCGTAGGTGGCACGGGAGATATACTTGCTGTAGTTGTCGTCCCACTTGTCGCCACCACGGTTGATGGTGGATGTTTTATACTTGTAGTCGAAGCGCACACCTGTGGGGAAGCTTGCGAAAGGACGGCCAAAGCTGAGAACACCATTGGTGCCGTCGGTCTTGATATACGACCCCGTGAAAATATTGCCCGCGGCAAACTTGATGACAATGAACTTCGACTGAAGATTGGCGTAGGTGCGGCTGCCTTCCGTGCCATACGTGCTGTTGCTTGCGCCAACAGTGGTGGCACCGCGGTTGCCCGTGTCCCAGTAGCTCGACCCACCTTCCAACCAAGGACAGTAGAGAGCTTGTTTGCCGCTGCCTTCCACATGCCAGTAATCAAAACTGCCGTTCTCTATCTGCAGTGCCTCGGCAGTGGTGAATGCCAGGGTGGACGATGTGGTTGTGTTTGCCTTTACGCGACACTCGTAGGTTGTCCCCGGCTCAAGGGGTTTTAGGGTTGCCGTGTATGCAACGTCGCTACACTCCACAAGATTTGCATCCAATGTTGTCCAGTCCTGTGCTCCCGACTTGCGATATTCCACCGTGGGCGTCACGCCGCTCTGCTTATGTCCGCTTACACTTGCCGACACTGCGTAGGGGAACACCGCAGCCGTTATGCTTTGACTATCGTCCGTCTTGTAGATATATACATACCAATCCGTTGCAGTCTTGCTGCAATATTCCTTCACGCTATACTTGCGTCTTTGGGTAAAATCCAAGGTCTTGCCCGTAGGGTCGGGGCTCACCGTGCCGTGTGCTCCTCCGAGGGTGAACTTCTCCACCTTTACGCGACTTAGGTCCTGGCTCGAGGAGACATTAACCAACACATTGTGGTTTACAGTGTCTATAACGGCTGAACCAACTTGTCCTTCCACCACCACCTCGCGTTTCACAATCTGTTGCACCGTTACCTGCCATTTGTATTGCTGGTAGGTGGTGAGCACGAAAGTTCTGGGCGAAGAGAAATCCAGCACGGGGTTGTCTTCATCGGAGGGCGCAAAGCTGTCGAGCTCTTTCACTCCGTCGTCTGTCATCACCCCAACTTTGGCATCGTTGGAGACACGCAGGGTCTTTATCCCCACACTGTCGATGGGAGTGCGGTCGTCCACATAAGCCAATACGGTGCGTTTGTCCTTGTCTATTTGCGCGGCGGCATACGACTCGCCGTCCTCTGCACACTGACCTGCAACCAAGAAAGAAGTAATCTCCGACTTAACAAGAGGCGGCATCAAGTCGTCCTTTACGTCGCACGAGAACATGCCCATGGCCATGGCCACGCAAAGGGAAAGATAATATGTGCCTCTTGAGAGTATCATAGATAGAATGTCATTCCAATGTTTATGCTAAAGAGGTTGAACTTGAAGTTGGCACCTCCGCTATTGCTTTTGCCGTATTCATATTCAGTCTCCCCCGGGTGAAGATTCTTGTAGGTGCTCCACTTATAGTCCACACCCAGCACACCCAACGAAGCCTCCACTGCGGCATAGTCGGTAACGAAACAACACACACCGGGGGCAAATCCTATCTGCACGGTGTTGACCTTCTCGTATGTGCCGTCGAGGGTGTTGACCTCGGCATCGCGCCGTCCTGTGCTGTTCTTGCCGGTGGCACGCGAGTATGTAGCCCGCGCCTCGCTGAAGAATCCCATAATCTTGCTGCCGAAGAGCGACATGTATGTGCGCACAAACACACTGCCCGAATGTTTTTGTTCGAGGTAATAGAGGTCCTCGAGGCTGATATTGAAATCCTCGCCAAGGTTGAGGTCAAGATTGCCAAGGAAAGCATAGTTGCGGCTGTAGTTGTAGCGCGCTCCCATGGCCACGTTGTCGGCAATAAAGTAGCCCACAGCAGGCGACACGCCAAACACATGCCCGTCCATGTTCAAATCTTTTAGCACCAAAAGATTTTGGTTTTCGTTTTCCCATGACCTGAAGTTGACGGCTGCTCCCATCATCCAGATGCCTTTGGGCACGAACACCGTCTTTATGGCGTCGCGGTCTATGCGCTGGATATGACGTTTGTCGGTGAGCCGCTCCTGATAACGGTCTCTCACGCGGATTTTGGAGCTCGCAGTCTCTGTCCGCACATCCTCATAGGCGGGCTCGTCAGAGTCATCCTCTGCTACATCATATTGCGCCAATGCTGCTACCGGCACGGTAGCCAGCAGCAGCATCAACACAAACATTTTTTTATAGCAGCCTTTCATCACTTCACTGTTGGTTCGCCATATTCGAATGAGAAGTCGTCGAGCAACAATTTAGATGAGTCGCTTCCGTAGAAGTAGTCACCCCAATGGCTCGAAGAGCAGACAATAAGCATGTACTGGGGCTTGGTTGTCGTTGTGTGATATTTGAGAGGTATCTCGAACGATTTCCAGTCTGCATCCGAGGTGGACTGCGTAAGCTCGCCGAAGGCAATCACACGCGAGTCGTTCTCCCAATCCAATGCGGTGCTCAACTCATATCCATCACTGTTGGAAGCATTGGCTACATTGAGGCGTTCCGTAAGCAGTGCGCAGAAAATTTGGCACTCGTCGTTCTCGCCCTTTGAATGTGCGCCGGAGACGTTAGGCTTGTCGCCTCGGTTGATAGCTCCCGGTGTGTACTTCATGTATCCCTTCAGAGAGGTCGGGCGTGAAGTGAACGGCACACCCCATTTCAACTTGGCTCCGTTTGTGCCTATCAGTCCTACGAAATCTCCGGTGAAGAGGCTGGCAGCGGCGAACTTGATGACCACATACATAGACTGCAGCTGTGCCGACGTGCCGTTGTATGCGCCGTCCGTGGTACCGGTTGTGACGTTATACTTATCACCCATAAGTTCTGCGGAACCTTGGTTACTTGTGCTCCAGTAGCTACTGCCTTGCGCATTAGGGAACCATACATTGCCGCTCTTATACCAATTTTCGAAGCCACTGTTTTCAATGGCTGTCTGTGCTTCGGTGGTAAACTTGGTTTCGTTGCTGTTCACCGTATTGTCGGTGTCTTCGTAGTGGAATCTGTATACATAAGCCGTAGCTGCGGCAAGGCCACTGAGCCTGTAGGTATATGTATCGTTGTCGCCCTTCGTGAGTGAAGCTACCGGCACGCTTGTCCATTCCTCGTCCACCTGTTTCTTCCACTGCAGACTGAGACTGCTCTCAACAAACGAAGACGTCTTGGCTGCAACGGCGCATGTAAGGTCGGCAAAATTGCTCCATGCGTTGGCAGACCTTGTATCCAGAGCTATCGAGCTCTTACGCGGTATTTCTATATCGTAGGTATACGACTGCGTGGTGTCGTCGGTCTTCACCGATACACCACCCATGGAACCGGCATCAGCCACCTTATAGTTGATAATGTAGTGGTCGCGAGCCTTCACATCCGTGATGTCCTTGCTCATGGAGAACGACGCACCGCTACTCTTGTTGGTTACGGCAAGAAAGAAGTTGAGGTCCGACACCGGGAAATAGGCCGAGCCAACCGTGTTGAGGCTGAACACCTGAGCGCTCACCTCTTCGATGGAAGATGTTACCACGCACTTTGCCGACGAGAAATAGGTGCGGAAATTATTGTCATAATTCACCGTAACCTTTACGTTTGCCTGAGTCAGCACCAAGCTTGCCTGAGTCAGTTTCTTGGCTGTTATGGTTGCCTTGGTGGTACCTACATAATAGGGTGCACCGAAGCCCGAGTCAGAGCCGTCCCAATTGGTCGACGAGGCGGTGATGGTGTATGTCCCCGGACTCAATACGATGTTTTCCTGAAGGGCTTCGTCGTTCAAGGCGTCAGCGCTCTCAAGCACTGCCTTGCCCGCAGAGTCCGTTATCTTTAGGGAAATGGTCTTGGCATTGTAGCCCGACGGCACGGAAGTAACCGCTTTTGTTTCTTTTGTGTTGGTGGAAACCAATGTGGTGACATCCAGTTTCAAATAACCCTTATCCTGGGTCAAAACCTCATCAATCATGTTTGAGCACGAAACGGCAAAAACCTGGAGGCAAATCACTAATAATATTGAATATATATTTTTCATCTTCGTGTATCTACTTCGTATTTGTTTGTAAATGTGTCACACACGCGTTTACTGGATGGTTATCTTAAGTTTGCCACTCTTTGTTTCGCCATTCATATCCGTAACCGTAAGGTTGAAGGTATGTTCTCCCTGGAGCACTTGCAAAAAACTGAAGAAATTGCCGATGGGGAACGTGTATTCCGTGTCGCCTTCCGCAGGTACACTTAGAGTTTGACCAAGGTCGCTAAAGAGAGACACCACCGACTGGTTACCGACAATCTCCGCACCACCGATGAAATCCACGCCATACTGCTTGTTAAGGTCTCCGAGAGAAGATTTCATTTCCTCACTCGTGGATTCTATGCTAACCTTTATGCTCTTCAAACCGGCAGTGGCTGCGATGTAGGTGTCGCCAAGAGATGGGTCTACACTGGATGCGCCAAACACAGGGAATGCTATGTCGGCAGGAAGGTCGAGCGTGATGGCTTCGTCACCTGTGGCAGGAGTATCGGGGTCAGGGTCTGTGTCAGGGATGAAGATTGGAACATCCACCACATCAACACCCACACTCTCGTTGGTCTCCGAGAATGTAACGTCGGCATTGATAGTGACGCTGGTAACACTACCCTCGGTAGATTCCGTAGGCTTGACATTAATCTTGACTGCATCGCCACCGCAGAAGTTCTCGCTATCGTCGTCGTAGCTCTCGGTTGCCTGGTCTTTGGTAAGCACGTAGCGTGTGGCTATTGTAGAGCCCTCCGAAGTGGTGCCTCGGAAGTTAACCGTAAGCTCCTTGACGCCGCCTTCACCGAAGTACCAATAAACGGAACTTGTGCTGTTGTTGGTAAACGAAAGGGTTGTCTCGCTACCGTCGCTGACTACTATCTCCCATGAAGAGAAAACCTCGCCAAACTCTTCGTCATAGTTAACGGTGATGGTACTGTTCTGCATCTTGCAGATTACCTCCACCTCCGAAGTTACATCCTTGAGTATCTCCACGTCTTTCTCGCCAAAATAGTATGGCTCAGACATCTTCTTCTTTATGGCTCCGGGTGTATGGCTCTGCACCACGTAGTTGCCCACGCCAAGTTTTATGCTCTCAGGCACGTCTGCCACTGTGTTGTACGATTCAATCTGGTTGCCTTCCGCGTCAAGTACCAGCACGGGGAAGTCCATCACCTCGCTCGTGGCTTTCGACTTAGGCTTCGACATATCCACGCTCACCTGCATGGAGCCGTAAGCCTTGTCTTCAATAAATTTTTTTTCCAGGTCCTCGTTGGTACAAGCAGTGAAGGCCACCAGACCTATCACTCCCGCGAGGCACGTACTGTATAATTTCATATTTGTCTTGTTTGTGTGTGTATATAATTATGTATAGGGTCTTACGCCATCATATCCATGTCACCGGCACCTGCCATTCGATGTTCTTGTCGTTGGTGCTGTCGTCTATCGTGATAACGAGCTTCATGCCTCCGTCCGTGGTGGGCGTGTAGTTAGGCTTAATGGTTAGCTTGTGCGCTTTGTTGCGGTTGAGCGAAATAGTGCCCGTTATTGTCTGTTCCCTGGAGGTAACGCCATCTTTGCTGCTGAGATAGTCGTCCTTGGTGGTAACGCTGATAGCGTAGTTTATGGTTTCGCCACCTTCCTTCAGGGCTACATACCAAGGTTCAGTGTCGTCTTTTGCCCATGTGCATGTAGACGAACCCATAGCCTCTGTTCCCGAATATGTAACACTGTAGTCGCTAAAATAGGTAGCCATCGCCGCATCAAATGCCACCGACAACTTACCGCACGTAGGAGCGCAATCAACCGTTACCGTCTCTTCCTGATTGGCCTTTATGGAAAACACCGTACTGCCTTTCATCAAGAACTCCTCACGCGAGAATGCGTGTTCCTTACCGTATGTAGCTTCCACTCTATACGACCCTACCTCAAGTTTCTTGGGCAGATTGTCGTTTATCTCGCTATACTTGCATTCCAATAATACGTTCTCGTTGGATGTATTGACAAGCTTTACATCATAATTGGCGGAATTCTTGTAGTCACTCTCGCTCAGGGCACGAGTGGAGCTTTCGAATTCGGCTTCGGCATCCAATTCAAACGAAGCACTTCCATATTGGGCGGGATTGAGCTCTACGTCCCGTTCTCCCAAAGAGCATGAGTACAACATAGGCATCACTCCAACTGTCATACAGACTAAGATTTTCTTCATTTTCATTTGCTTCTTATTT
>CAVJCD010000055.1:0-12478 GCA_963648005.1 Tannerellaceae bacterium
GGATAACCGTTGTCTGAAAGATTTAGAGGAATACGTCCTTTTTTCTTACATTTGCACCCCGTTCTATTGGAATTTAGAAATAAGTATACACATAAATTATGTTTGAGAATTTAAGCGAAAGGTTAGAGAGGTCATTTAAGCTGTTGAAAGGTGAAGGCAAGATTACCGAAATCAACATTGCCGAAACGTTGAAGGATGTACGCAAGGCCTTGCTTGATGCCGACGTAAACTATAAGGTGGCTAAGTCTTTTACTGATACCGTGAAAGAAAAAGCATTGGGGCAGAACGTACTTACATCTGTTAAGCCCAGTCAGTTGATGGTGAAGATTGTGCACGACGAGCTGGCAAGTTTAATGGGAGGAACAGCTGCTGATGTCAATTTGACAGGGTCGCCTGCTGTTGTTCTTATGTCCGGCTTGCAGGGCTCGGGTAAGACAACTTTCTCGGGTAAGTTGGCAAATATGCTGAAGGCCAAGAGAAGCAAGAACCCATTGTTGGTGGCTTGTGATGTGTATCGTCCGGCTGCTATCGAACAGCTACGAGTGGTAGGCGAGCAGATAGGTGTTCCTGTCTATATGGAATTGGAAAATAAGAATCCGATTGAGATAGCATTGAACGCCATTAAGGAGGCGCGTGCGAAGGGTAACGATGTTGTGATAGTTGATACGGCGGGTCGTTTGGCTATTGATGAGCAGATGATGAAAGAAATAGCCGCCATTAAGGATGCCGTCCAACCGAATGAGACATTGTTTGTGGTTGATGCCATGACCGGACAGGATGCTGTCAACACAGCCAAAGAATTTAATGAACGCTTGAATTTTGACGGAGTTGTCCTAACCAAACTCGATGGTGACACTCGTGGTGGAGCGGCTCTATCTATCCGTACGGTTGTTGACAAGCCGATTAAGTTTGTTGGAACCGGTGAAAAGATGGATGCGCTTGATGTGTTTCATCCGGAACGTATGGCTGACCGTATACTTGGTATGGGTGATATCGTTTCTTTGGTGGAACGTGCGCAGGAGCAGTATGATGAGGAAGAGGCCAAGCGTTTGCAGAAGAAGATAGCCAAGAACCAATTTGACTTCAATGATTTTATTGCTCAGATACAACAGATAAAGAAGATGGGTAATTTGAAGGATTTGGTTTCGATGATACCGGGCGTTGGTAAGGCTTTGAAGAATATCGATATTGATGACAATGCCTTCAAGAGTATTGAAGCAATTATCTATTCAATGACTCCGGGCGAACGGTCTAATCCTGCTGTCTTGAATGGTTCGCGTCGTCAGCGTATTGCCAAAGGCAGTGGCACAACGGTTCAAGAAGTAAACAAACTTATTAAACAGTTTGACGAGACTCGTAAGATGATGCGCATGATTACTACCGCTAAACCGGGAAGCAAGAAATTTCCATCGTTAAAGAGATAAACGTTAAAACATAGAGTAGAGATATGGAAGACAAGCATTATCAAATATTGGACGGGAAAGCAGTTGCTGCTCAGATGAAGAAAGAAATGGCAGAAGAAGTCGCTCAAATCAAAGCGGCAGGAGGTAAGGTTCCTCATTTGGCAGCTGTTTTGGTCGGACATGATGGCGGAAGCGAGACCTATGTGGCCAGCAAGGTAAGGACCTGCGAGGAGATAGGTTTCAAATCGACATTGATTCGCTATGAAGAGGATGTAACTGAAGAGGAATTGCTTCGCAAGGTGGATGAGTTGAACAATGACCCTGATGTGGATGGTTTTATTGTACAGCTTCCGCTTCCGAAACATATCTCGGAGCAAAAGGTTATAGAATCGATTGACTATCGTAAGGATGTAGATGGTTTCCATCCCATCAACGTGGGGCGTATGTCTATTGGTCTTCCTTGCTTTGTTTCGGCTACTCCGGCAGGTATCCTTGAATTGTTGAAGCGTTATAAGATAGAGACGAGCGGTAAACATTGTGTAGTGTTGGGTCGCAGCAACATCGTTGGTAAGCCGATGGCCATGCTGATGATGCAGAAAGCCTATCCGGGCAATTGCACGGTTACGGTTTGCCATAGTCGTTCAGGTAACTTGAAGGAGATGTGCCAGAGTGCAGATATTATTATTGTGGCTTTGGGTGTCCCCGAATTTTTGAAGGGTGATATGGTGAAGGAAGGAGCCGTGATTGTGGATGTAGGTACAACGCGTATGCCGAGTAGCGTAACCAAGAGCGGCTATAAATTGACGGGTGATGTGAAGTTTGATGAGGTTGCACCGAAGTGTTCCTACATATCACCGGTTCCTGGAGGTGTTGGCCCTATGACCATCATTTCTTTGATGCGTAATACGTTGCTGGCTGGAAAGAAAGCTATTTATAAGTAAGCCGAATTGTTTTTCTTGAGGAAACGCTTGCGGGGTAATAAAAAACATCTACCTTTGCAGCGTCTCAGAAGAAACACCTTATTGAGGCAGAAATGGTGAGCGTAGCTCAGTTGGTTAGAGCATCGGATTGTGGTTCCGAGGGTCGTGGGTTCGAGTCCCCTCGTTCACCCCAAAGATAATAGAAAGCCATCCTGTTGAAGGGTGGCTTTTTTTGTGGCAGGGTGCCTGGCGTGGTTGGGTTTGCAGAATGTTTTGCATAAATTTGCCATACATTAAAACAATACTCTTTAATCTTAATAATTCATGAACATGAGAACACTAAGCCTATGTGCCGCATTTCTGCTGTCGCTCGTAGTTTGTTTGCAAGCCCAAGTGACGATGGTGAAAAAGGGTAAGTCCGTTGGGCGCATCTTGATTGAGAAAGAAAATCCGGTGGATAACCAGGCCGCGCGTCTTCTGCAAGATTATGTGGGTCGGATAAGTGGTGCGACATTGCCCATACTAACTGACGCGACACCACGTAAGGGTGATGTCGTGATTGGTGGGAAGGATATCAATGGTCTCACCGAAGACGGATTCCGCTTGAAGACGAATGCCGGAGTTGTTTACATCAGCAGTGGAGGAGATAAGGGTAATATCTATGGTGTAGTGACTCTGTTGGAGAAATATCTCGGGGTGGCGTATTACTGCTCGAATGCTTGCACAATAGAGAAGCGCTCAACGGTGATAGTTCCAGAATTGGATTGTGCTGAAAACCCGGCTTTCCGCTATCGTCAAAGCCAGTGTTATGCCTCGCAAGAAGATTCTACCTATAAGCTATGGATGCGTTTTGAAGACCCGACGGAGGTGTTTGCCGGTGGATTGTGGGTGCATACCTTCGACAAAATTCTGCCATCAAGTGTGTATGGCGCGTCGCATCCCGAATACTATTCGTTTATCAATGGTGAACGGCGTCCTGGAAAAGCCAGTCAGTGGTGTCTTTCCAATCCGGAGGTGTTTGAGATTGTAGTGCAGAAGGTGGATTCGATATTCAAAGCCAATCCCGGAAAGAACATGCTTTCCATCAGTCAGAACGACGGTAATTTCACCAACTGTACTTGTCCGGCTTGTCGTGCAATAGATGAGCATGAGGGTGCTCTCTCGGGTAGTGTGATACATTTCTTGAATAAGTTGGCAGCTCGTTTCCCGGACAAGGAATTCTCTACGCTGGCATATCTGTATACCATGCATCCGCCCAAACATGTCAAGCCACTTCCGAATGTAAACATTATGCTGTGCGATATTGATTGCTATCGCGAGGTGCCGCTGACCGACAATCCTTCCGGACAGAATTTTATGAAAGCAATGAAGGGTTGGTCTGACATCACCAACAACATATTTGTGTGGGACTATGGCATCAACTTCGACAACTATGTCTCGCCTTTCCCCAACTTCCCAATCATTCAGAGGAATATTCAGTTGTTTAAGGAACATCATGTCACGATGCATTTCTCGCAGATTAGCGGTGTAAAAGGCGGTGATTTCTCGGAGATGCGTGCCTATATGATTAGTAAACTGATGTGGAACCCGTATCTGGACACAGACTCGTTGATGCGCTCGTTTATGGATGGCTATTACGGAGCGGCTGCGCCATATATCTATCAGTATGAAAAATTGTTGGAAGGGGGATTGTTGGCAAGCGGGCAACGCTTGTGGATTTACGACTCGCCGGTTTCACACAAAGACGGTATGCTGAATACCAAATGTCGCAAGCGTTATAATGAGTTGTTCGATTTGGCGGAGAAGGCTGTTGCCGGCGATAGTGCTTTGTTGAAACGTGTGCAGCTCTCGCGTTTGCCGCTGCAATATGCCGATTTGGAGATTGCCCGTGCCGAAGGTGGTCACGACCCGGAAAAGGTTAAGGCTGCACTGTCATTGTTCGACAAACGAACGCGTGAATTCAACGTCCCGACTTTGAACGAACGCAATAATTCGCCATCAGACTATTGCCGCCTCTACACCGAAAGATATCTTCCCGGTAAGGCGAAAAACCTTGCCAAGGGGGCTAAGATTATTTGGTTGCAAGGTCCGGCAGACAAATACAAGGAGTCGGGTATGACGGCTCTTACCGATGAATTGTTTGGCGGAACCACCTTCGTGGAGAGTTGGATTGGATGGGTAGGATGCGATGGCTCATTCATCATTGACCTTGGGAAGGAGACGTCTATTCGTTCGGTGGAGACCGATTTCTTGCATCAACTCAGCGCCTGGATACTGCTACCCCGTAAGGTGACCTATCAAATCTCTTCCGACAACAATACGTGGAAACCGTATGGTGAGAAGGTATTGCCCGAAGACCGCGACGGGCAGGTGAAGTTTGTTGGCGTTAAGTGCGACACTCCTTCGCCCCTCACCACCCGCTACATAAAAGTCGAGATTGAGGGTACCAAGATTTGTCCCTCTTGGCACTATGGCGTGGGCTATCCCGCATGGTTCTTTATAGACGAAGTCACGGTGCTGTAGCGAAAGGGTCGACCCTCGTAAGAATTTCTATTAATATTCGTGTGGAAGGTTGTTCGAATAAATCCGCCAAATTATTCGAATAACCTTGAAACCGCCGCCGATTGGAAACAAAAAAGGGATGGCTTCACCTTGTGTGAAACCATCCCTTCGGATTTATAATCTGATAATCTTTTACTGCGGGATTATAAGGCACCAACTTCCTTCAAGGCAGCGTTGGTTTTCTTAACAGCAGCAGCGCTCTTGGCGAACAACTCTTTCTCTTCAGCAGTCAAGTCCAATTCAACGATTTTCTCGATACCATTCTTGCCCAAGATAACGGGAACACCGATGCAGAGGTCATTTTCGCCATATTCACCCTCAAGGTAAACAGAGCAAGGAATCATCTTACGCTGGTTGTGGATGATAGACTCAACAACCGAAGCTCCTGCTGCACCCGGTGCATACCAAGCAGAAGTACCCAGCAACTTAGTCAGCGTTGCGCCACCAACCATTGTTGAAGCAACTACCTCCTGCAACTTCTCTGCGCTCAACAGCTCGCTTACAGGCACACCTTTGTATGTAGCCAAACGAGCCAACGGAATCATCGTTGTGTCGCCATGACCACCGATTACAATGCCTTCTACTTCGTTGGCATTGCAACCCAAAGCCTGAGACAAGAAATATTTGAAACGTGAGCTATCCAAAGCACCGCCCATACCGATGATACGGTTCTTCGGCAGACCCAAAGACTTCAACGACAAGTAAGTCATTGTATCCATCGGGTTGGAGATAACTACGATGATTGCATTCGGAGAATATTTCAGAATGTTTTGAGCCACGCTCTTAACGATACCGGCATTTACGCCAATCAACTCCTCACGAGTCATGCCCGGCTTACGGGGAATACCTGAAGTGATAACCACAACATCCGAGTTGGCAGTCTGTGCATAATCATTTGTGCAGCCTACAACTGTTGTGTCGAAACCCAACAACTGAGCCGTCTGCATCATATCCATTGCTTTACCCTCGGAAACGCCTTCTTTAACATCAAGCATTACCACTTCGTCTGCCACTTCATTGAAGGCAAGAACATTTGCACAAGTAGCACCCACATTACCGGCGCCAACAACTGTTACTTTAGACATAATAATAAGTTTTATATGTGTTATTTATGTTATACTCTCTGTATCACCGCGGCAAAGGTACAATGTCTTGCCGAATAAAGAAAATCCCCAATGTTTAGTTTTTGCAAAAAATGAACCGCCTCAGGGACACTGCCGTTGAGCCCCAGGGGAAGATGGTCGCTTTTTTAGGTTTGCCTATATTTTCATACATTTGAGCCCGAATGAAACGGCTGAGTCAATATACGGAAGAGGATATAGTAGAGCAATTACGAAATCCGGAGCGGCAACGGGAAGCCTTTGCCGGCGTCGTAAATCTTTACGGCGAGAAATTGTATTGGCAGATACGAAAGATAGTGCTGAGCCACGATGATGCCAACGATATCCTACAAGACACCTTTCTGAAGGCTTGGCTAAACATCGACTATTTCCGTGGGGAGGCAAAGCTGTCTACTTGGTTGTATAAGATTGCCATCAATGGATGTATTACTTTTCTCAATCATCAACGAAGCATGAACAATGTCTCGATAGACGACACTGATGTCTTTTTGCTTGAACGTTTGAGTGGGGACGAATATTTCGATGGCGACGAAGCCCAGTTGAAGCTACAGAAAGCCATTCTCACCCTTCCGGAAAAGCAACGACTCGTGTTTAATATGAAATATTTCGATGATATGAAGTATGAAGATATGTCGGAAATCCTCGGAACATCCGTCGGGGCTCTGAAGGCTTCCTATCATCATGCAGTGAAGAAGGTGGAGTCATTTTTAACAAAAGACGTTTAAACCTTTTAGTCAAAAGCGCGTCAACCTTGTGTTAAAATGAAAAAGTATGGGGAAAGAGTTGAACAATAAAAACCGTTTGGATGGGAGAAATCCTTTCCGTGTGCCTGATGGGTACATGGAGAATCTTACGGAAGATATCATGAGTCGGCTTCCGGAGAAGTCTCATGAGGAAGTTCGGCAGGTCACTTTTGTGGACCGTATACGCCCATGGTTGTATATGGCTGCGGTTTTTGCCGGGCTGGGGTTGTTCTTCAAGGCTATAGTAGGTGTTGAAGGGGATAAGGAACCCGTCAGTGCGCCGTCGGTTCAGCTGACCGACATCTCCGACACGAAAGCCGCCATGCACGAAGCGGAAGACGAAGAGTATCTGGAGTATCTTGAAACTCAGTTTGCTGATTGCCTTCTTGCAGAGGAGTTGGGTAATTACGAATAATAATAAGTTATATGGGCAAGTTGTTTTTTGTTGTATTCATTACGGTTTCCGTTTTGTTCTCCCCGGTGGTATTGGCGCAAGGGAATAAAGAACCACGGCATTTTGACAAGGAAGCTTTTCAAGCAGAGAAGAATGCTTTCATTACAGCAGAAGTGGGCTTGACCCCTGAGGAGGCAGCTGCGTTTATCCCATTGTGCAATGAGTTTCACGAAAAGATGTTTGAGATAGGTCGCGAGTGCCGCAAACTATCGAGAGAGATAAAGCATAAGCAGTCTCCAACCGATGACGACTATACCAAAGCAAACAACGCATGCTTGGAAGTAAAGCAGAAAGAAGCCGCTTTGGAAAAAGAATATTACGAGAAGTTCGAGAAAATCCTGTCGCCCGAGAAACTCTACAAATACAGATGTGCGGAATTTAAATTCGCCCGTAATTTTATGAAGGGCGACAAGGGAAAGGAACGGAAATAACCGCTACAATCCTTTCTGCTTGGCCTCATTCCAAATCTTATCCATCTCCTCCAAAGACATATCTCTAAGTTGCCGGCCTTCCTTTAGAGTATGTTCTTCCAAGTAATTGAAACGGCGAATGAACTTTTGATTCGTCCTCTCCAATGCATTGTCCGGATTAATCTTATAAAGGCGGGCGGCATTAATCAGGCTGAAGAACAAATCTCCGAATTCTGCTTCCATCTTATCGGCATCCATCTTGTCGATTTCTTCTTTTAACTCGGTGAATTCTTCGTGAACCTTATCCCATACCTGTTCGCGTTGTTCCCAATCGAAACCAACATTACGAGCCTTATCTTGTATGCGACGAGCTTTGACAACGGAGGGAAGCGATGATGGAACGCCTTCCAATACGGTTTTGTTTCCACCTTTCTCTTTGAGCTTTATTTCTTCCCAATTTTGTTCCACCTTCTGTGCCGTGTTGGCAGACGTATCTCCAAACACATGAGGATGACGGAAAATCAATTTTTGGCAAAGGCTGTCGCACACATCCTTGATATCGAAGGCCTCTTTTTCTTCTCCAATCTTTGCGTAGAAAACAATATGAAGGAGCAGGTCTCCCAATTCTTTTTTGATATTGTAGTTGTCGTTCTTCATGATTGCATCGCACAGTTCGTAGGTTTCTTCTATTGTGTTTGTGCGTAAGCTCTCGTTGGTTTGTTTTCTATCCCAAGGACACTTCACCCGAAGTTCATCCATAATATCGAGAAGATGCCCGAAGGCTTCCATTTTTTCGTCTCTTGTTGCCATTACTTTTGTTCTTTAAACGTTTTCAATCCGTTTTCCAGGAATTGTATGTATTTCGATATGTCTTCATTGAATGCATAAGACTGCCCGAGCGGTTTGCCTTCGCCATTAAGCAAAATGTAATAGGGCTGTGCGTTGGCTCCAAACTTGCTCCTTTGAAGGTAGCTCCATTTGTCACCGATGGTTTTTAATGTTCGCTTCTTGCCGTGTTCTTCTATTTCAATCGGCTTGGGGAGTTTTGTCTTGTCATCAACCATCAAGGTAATCAGAACGTAGTCTTTCTCGAGTAATTGTTTTACCCTTGGGTCGGTCCATACGGCGGTCTCCATCTTACGGCAGTTTACGCAACCATAGCCGGAGAAATCAATTATGACCGGTTTGTTTACTCGTTTGGCGTATGCCATGCCGCTTTCGTAATCATCGTATGAAGCATGTACCTCGTTGTTGTATAAGTTAAAGTCTTGCGTATACAATGGAGGAGCAAAGGCGCTGATTGCCTTAAGCGGTGCGCCCCAAAGTCCGGGTATCATATAAATGGCAAAAGCCAAAGAAATGATTGCAAGGAAAAGACGTGGTACAGATACGTACTTGATATCGCTATCGTGGCGGAATCGTATTTTCCCCAATAGGTAGAATCCCAACATAGCGAAGATTATTATCCACAATACGATAAACACTTCACGGTCGAGCAGGCGCCAACCGTATGCCAAGTCGGCAATCGAAAGAAATTTCAGAGCCAAAGCTAATTCCAAGAAACCTAATACCACCTTTACAGAATTCAGCCAACCTCCGGATTTGGGCATGTTTTGCAATATATTCGGGAAGATGGCAAACAAACTGAACGGAATGGAAAGAGCCAAGGCGAATCCGAACATTCCGATAGCCGGACCAACAACCGAGCCCATGGATGCAGCTTCCACAAGTAGGGTGCCGATGATTGGCCCTGTGCAGGAGAATGATACCAATACCAGTGTGAATGCCATGAAGAAGATACTTATTATCCCGGTTGTGGAATCGGCTTTGCGGTCTAAATCGGTTGTCCATGAGGCAGGTAATACTATTTCGAATGCCCCGAAGAACGAAATGGCAAACACAACTAACAGAAGGAAGAATAGAATATTGAATATGGCATTCGTCGACAAGTCATTCAGTGCGCTTGCCCCCAAAAAACCGGTGATAAGTAACCCCATCATAAGATAGATTACGATAATAGACATCCCATAGGTGAGCGCATCGCGGATTGCCTTCTTCCGGTTTTTGCTCCGTTTCAAGAAGAAACTGACCGTCATAGGAATCATTGGCCATACGCATGGAGTCAACAAGGCAATCAATCCGCCAATGAATCCCGCGAAGAAAATAAACAACCATGAAGTATCCGTTGCTGCGGCTGTTGTGTCGCCATATGCTTTAAGGTCTTTAATAACAGGAGTCCATAGCGCGGCATCACCGGTCAGTTTGCCAGTGGCTTTGGGAGAACTGATTGACGCAGTCTCTTCTTCGGTTTTAGGCTGCGAATTATCTACAACTTCATATTCTTGTGCCGTTTGATTACTTTCTTGAATACCTTCGCCCGCCGTATCTTTCTCTGAGTTAGGAGAGCTTGCGGATAATGTCAGGTGGGTGTTTTTATTGTCAAAGGCGAAACTTTCGTGCTCGGGCGGCAAGCATGTTTCATCATTGCATGCCATGAATTCCACTTCTCCTTCTACTTTAAACTTCTTCGGATTGGTGATTTTTACCTTCTGCGAGAATATTACGGCATTGGCATACCAACGGAGATTCATCTTGAATTGTTCATCGTATACAATAGTTGGTTTGGTGTTGGCTGCTGCTTGTCCGGATAGCTCCGCCCCCTGGAGCGTTTCAAAAGTAAACGAGGTGGATACAGGTCCTCCTTCGGGTAGATTTGTGTCATAGAGATGCCACCCCTTGTCAATGGTGGCAGTAAATACGATTTCCTTCTCAGCGGACGGACTATCTTCCAAATTGATTTTCCACTTTACGGGATGATGGATTTGTGCTTGTATTGTTAGAGTTACAAATACAAGTGCTAGAATATTGAGAAGTCTGTTCATGACGATGTGTATGTTTTCTCTGTAGGGAGTTATCGGACTAGTGAAATGAAAGTATCTGGAATACGTGTATCGAAACGCATCTCTTCGCCCGTTGTTGGATGTATGAAGTAGAGCCGTCGAGCATGGAGCATTAGTCTCCCGGCAGGGTCGGTCTCTGCTCCGTACTTGTAGTCGCCGGCAATTGAGTGACCAATCGATTGCATTTGTGCACGTATTTGATTCTTGCGCCCTGTCTCGAGGTCGAGTTCCAACAAAGAATAACGCCCATTGCTGCGTGTAACGTGGTAGCGGGTGATGGCTTCCTTTCCATCGCCTTCGGTTGTTACATATACTTGCATCTTTGCGTTTTCAACAAGATTGGAGACAATTAGGTCGGAGCCTTTCTCCGGACGACCCTCTACAACAGCTACGTAAGTGCGTTGCGTGATGGCAGAGTTCCAATTTGACTGTAAACTTTTTTGCACACGTTGGTTCTTGGCAAACATCATCAGTCCGGATGTGTCACGGTCGAGGCGGTGTAAGACGAAAATCTTGTTTCGTGGATTTGTCCTTTTTACATAATCGCTTAGTATGTGATATGCAGTACGTTCCTTTACACGCGCATTGGAAACAGACAAGAGTCCGTTTTTCTTGTTGACCACAATCAAGTCGTCATCTTCCCATACAATATGCAACAATGGATTGTTGAGTTCCACCTTCCCGCGTTCATAGCTGACCAAAACCTCATCTCCCGGTACTAAAGGTGCGTTGAATTGTGTTGTAACACTCCCGTTTACCAAGATTTGTCTATGGGTAAGCAAGGCTTTGACGGAACTTTTACTCTGTTCGCTTAATAGTTGGAAAAGGAAAGGAAGCAGTGTGCTCTCTTCCTTTACTGCGACGCTACGCCCGCGTGGGGCTCTTCGTGGAAGGGTGTCATTATAATCTGGGCGTTTTTTCATATATCTTCTGTTATTATGCGTTGCAAACGTAATGCTTTTGCAACATAACGGGAAATTTCAAATAATGTTTTTGCATTCATTCTTTTCAGACATAGGTGTTTTGTTGTTTATTTTGTAAGTTTGCGCCTCCGTAAGATAATATATTAACACGAATAATATGGAAATAGCAAGCAAGTATAATCCTGCAGAAGTGGAGGGAAAATGGTATCAGTATTGGTTGGATAATGGCTTCTTTAAGTCGACGCCGGATGGCCGTGAGCCGTATACAATCGTTATTCCACCACCAAATGTTACCGGTGTGCTTCATATGGGGCATATGCTTAACAATACCATTCAAGATATTCTGATACGTCGCGCCCGTATGTTGGGTAAGAATGCTTGTTGGGTGCCGGGCACAGATCATGCATCCATTGCTACAGAGGCAAAGGTGGTGAACAAACTTGCTCAACAGGGTATCAAAAAAACCGATTTGACTCGTGACGAGTTTCTGAAACATGCTTGGGCTTGGAAGGAAGAACATGGCGGAATTATCTTAAAACAGCTTCGCAAATTGGGTGCTTCCTGTGATTGGGACCGCACGGCTTTTACGATGGATGAGAAACGTTCGGAGAGCGTACTGAAGGTTTTTGTTGACTTGTATAACAAAGGTCTGATCTATCGTGGCGTTCGTATGGTAAATTGGGACCCAAAGGCTCTAACGGCTCTTTCCGATGAAGAAGTAATCTATAAAGAGGAACACAGTAAATTGTATTACCTCCGCTACAAAATAGAGGGAGAAGATGGTTATGCCGTTGTGGCAACAACTCGTCCGGAAACAATAATGGGCGACACAGCCATGTGTATCAATCCGAACGACCCCAAGAACCAACATCTGAAAGGTAAGAAGGTTATTGTTCCATTGGTAAACCGTGTAATCCCGGTTATTGAAGATGAATATGTGGAGATAGAGTTTGGTACCGGTTGCCTAAAGGTGACTCCGGCTCATGATGTAAACGACTATATGCTGGGTGAGAAATACAACTTGCCGTCCATTGATATCTTT
>CAVJCD010000056.1:0-12449 GCA_963648005.1 Tannerellaceae bacterium
GAACAAGAAGTATCTGAAAAAGAAGAAACAACAAACGAATAATTTAAACAAATAGAAATATTAATCTTCAAATTACTATCACAATGAAACGATTATTGTTAGCAGTTGCATTATGTGTTGTAGCATCTTCAGCCGCTTTTGCTCAGAAGAAAACCGTAAAAGAGGCTCAGAGTATTGCGAAGGGAGACAAGGCTGATTTTGTAGAAGCAAGAACCTTGATTAAGCAGGCTTTGGAAAATTCGGAAACGAAAAATAGTGCTGAGGCATGGTTTGTTGCAGGTTTTATCGAAGACCAGCAGTTTAGCGCAGAGAGAACGAAGCAGATTCTTGGTCAGCAGCCCAACGAGCCGGTTATGTACGATGCTTTGATTGCCGTACTCCCTTACTTCAAGAAGGCTTACGAATTGGACCGGTTGCCAAACGAGAAGGGTAAGGTTAAGCCCAAGTATGAGAAAGACATCAAGGGTATATTGAGTGCCGACCATGTGTATTACTTCAATGGTGGTGCCTACTATTTCGACCAGAAGGACTATAAGAAGGCATACGAATTCTTCAATCAGTATATGGAGATTGCCGAGATGCCGATGTTTGCCGGTACTAAGACTGCAGAAAAAGACTCAACCTTCATGACCGTTCAGTTCTATGCTGCTGTTGCTGCCACTCAGATGAACGACTATCCCGTTGCCATCAAGGCTTTGACCCGTGCAAAGGATTCTGATTACAAGCAGAACGACGTTTATCAGTACCTGGCTTACGAATATCAGCAGGCAGGCGATACTGTAAACTACATCAAGACCATGGAGGAAGGTTTGAGCAAGTTCCCGGATGAGAACTATTTCCTTATGGGTCTGATTGACTCTTATATCCGTTCCAATCAGAACGACAAGGCTGTTCAGCATCTTAACACTGCCATTTCGAAGAACCCGAACAACGGACAGCTCTACTACGTTATGGGTGTTGTCTACGAGACCGGTTTGAAGGATTTCGATTCAGCTGAGACCTACTTCAAAAAGGCTTTGGAACTCAACCCCGAATCATCTGAAGCTTTGTCGAGCCTTGGCCGTATATATTATAATGAAGGCGTAAACAAGCAGGGTGAGGCTAACATGATTAACGACAGCAAGAAATATCAAGAAGAGATTGCTGTGGCCAAAGACCTCTTCAAGAAGGCTCTTCCTTTCTTCCAGAAAGCTCATGAGCTGAAAGCTGACGAGATGGAGTATATGATTGCCTTGAGAGGTATCTATTATAACCTCAACATGGGACCCGAATTGGAAGCAATCGAAGCTGAGATGAACAAATAAAGAAGCCCGTATATATATTTTCCAAGAGTAGTCGTTTCGAAGAGAGGCGGCTACTCTTTTTTTATGGGTAAACATGCCTTGAATTGTAAACCTACACAACGCAAGACCATATTTGCATGAGGCGAGGTGTGATTAAGCTCTGGAACCTTTGAAAAAAACATTACATTTGTAGGGTGGAAACGGATATGAAAAAAGGAAATGACAATGAACGAAACGAATGAACTTTACATTGCCATAAGGGCTGCGGTGGATGCCGGACGGGCGATTATGGATATCTATCAAAGCCCGGTATCGGACTTCGGTGTTGAAAGCAAGGTCGACAACAGTCCGCTTACGAAAGCCGACAAAGCCTCCCATAAGCTGATTGTGGAAAGACTTTCAGCCACTCCATATCCGATATTGAGCGAGGAGGGGCAGCATCTTCCCTTCGAGGAACGCTCCTTGTGGAAAGCTTTTTGGTTGGTAGACCCGCTGGACGGCACCAAGGAATTTATCAAGAAGAACGGCGAATTCACCGTGAATATCGCATTGGTGCGCGAGGGCGTACCTGTCATGGGTGTTGTTTATATTCCTGTGCGTAAGGAGTTATATTTCTCCATGGATGCATTGGGTGCCTACAAGCTGACACTCATGGACGAATGCCCGGGTTCGATGTTGGAAACCATCAATGCTTCTTGCCGTCTGCCTATACATATGGAACGCGAGGATATTGTTGTGGTTGCTTCACGTTCGCATTGCTCTGAGGAGACAATGGCGTTTATAGACGATTTGAAAAGGTTTGAACGCCCCGTAACACTTGTCAGCAGTGGCAGTAGCCGTAAGATTTGTTTGGTTGCCGAAGGAAGTGCAGACGTGTATCCGCGTTTTGCCCCCACAATGGAATGGGATACGGCAGCCGGTCATGCCGTTGCACGGGGAGCGGGGTGCGACGTGTTCCATACCGATGGCAAGACACCCTTGACTTATAACAAAGAGGACCTTCACAACCCTTGGTTCGTCGTTAAGTCTTATTCTTCCGAATATTGACAGTTTTGGTCAAAAGAACTAAAATTGAACACTTCCGGGGGCGTAAGGCATGGGTTTTTACGTATATTTGCGCCTTCTAATTGGATTTTTTTCTGACAGACAAAATTTGGTGTAGGGATGAATTGGGAAGTGTTTTTTGTGCTGATAGTCCTTGCCGGTATGGTTGCGGCATTGATATGGGACAGGATGCGGCCGGGAATGATACTCTTTTCCGTAGTAGTGTTGTTTCTCGTTGCCGGTATACTCTCGCCGAAGGAGATGCTTGAGGGCTTCAGCAACAAAGGGATGATAACGGTGGCTCTGCTCTTCTTGGTGAGCGAAGGTATACGCCAGAGCGGCACGTTGGGCGAGTTAATCAAGAAGTTGCTTCCCAAAGGCAAGACAACGGTGCTGAAGGCACAGGTGCGTATGTTGCCCCTCATTGCCGGTGTATCGGCATTCCTCAACAACACTCCCGTTGTAGTCATATTCGCACCTATCATCAAGCGTTGGGCAGAGTCGGTTAAGCTCCCTGCAACAAAGTTTCTTATACCCCTTTCATATGTTACTATATTGGGCGGAATATGTACCTTGATTGGTACGTCTACCAACTTGGTTGTACATGGTATGGTGCTTGACGCCGGCTATAGGGGTTTCACCATGTTCGAGCTTGGTAAGGTGGGCGTTGTTATCGCCATTGCCGGTATACTCTATCTGTTTGCCTTCTCCGGCAAGCTCTTGCCCGACTCGCGGAAAGACAGTGGGGCAGAAGAAGAAGAGAGCGGTTCGGGTAATCTCAATCGTGTGGAGGCAGTGCTTGGCTCACGTTTTCCCGGTATCAACAAGACCTTGGGCGAGTTTAATTTCACCCGCCACTATGGAGCGATAGTGAAGGAGGTGATAAGCGGAGGAGAGCGTTTTACGCACGACCTCGATAAAGTGGTTCTGCATGAGGGCGACACCGTGGTGCTGTGGGCAGACGACACGTTTATCCCCACTTGGGGCGAGTCGAGCGTCTTTTTGATGTTGGCAAACGGCAGCGAACATACCGAGCCTGCGTCGCGAGGCAAGCGTTGGCTGGCTTTGGGGCTGCTGGTGTTTATGATTGTAGGAGCAACGGTAGGAGAACTGCCCGCGGTGAAAGAAGCCATTCCGGGCTTGAGGCTGGATATGTTCTTCTTTGTGTGTATCACCACGGTCATCATGGCTTGGACAAAGATATTTCCGCCTAAGAAATACACCAAATACATTTCGTGGGACATACTGATAACCATTGCCTGCGCCTTTGCCATTAGCAAGGCGATGGAGAATTCGGGTTTTGCTGCATTGGTGGCTTCGCGTATCATCAGCCTGGCGGACAGTTTTGGTCCGTATGCTTTGCTTGCCATTGTCTTTATCATTACCAATATATTTACGGAACTGATTACCAACAATGCTGCGGCGGCGTTGAGCTTTCCTATAGCGTTGTCGGTGGCCACTCAGTTGGGTGTCGATCCTATGCCTTTCTTTGTGGTGATATGTGTGGCAGCATCGGCAAGCTTCAGTTCGCCTATCGGCTATCAGACCAACCTTATTGTGCAAGGTATAGGTGGATATAAGTTTACCGACTTTGTGCGCATCGGTCTGCCGCTCAACTTTATTGCCTTCTTGATATCTGTGTTTGTGATACCGATGATATGGCCGTTTTAACAGATATGGGCAACCCGATGATTATGATGAATAAGAAACAAGATAATATTTACCCGATATTCAACCGGATGATGGGTAGGGGCGACAAGGAGTCGTTGCTGAAGCAGAGAAGCGTGATGGTGTGGTTCACCGGACTGAGTGGTTCGGGCAAGAGTACCATAGCCATTGCCCTTGAGCGCGAGCTACATAAGAGGGGACTGCTATGCCGTATCCTGGATGGCGACAATATCCGTAGCGGCATCAACAACAATCTTGGTTTCTCGCCCGAAGACCGCGTGGAGAATATCCGTCGCATAGCCGAGGTGAGTCGTTTGTTTGTTGATACCGGCATAATAACGATAGCGGCGTTTATCAGTCCTAACAACGAGCTGCGCGAGATGGCTTCGTCAATCATCGGGAAGGACGATTTCCTTGAGATATATGTCAACACTCCGATAGAAGAATGCGAGCGGCGCGACGTGAAAGGCTTGTATGCCAAAGCCCGCAAGGGAGAGATAAAAGACTTCACGGGCGTTTCTGCCCCGTTTGAGGCACCCCTTCATCCGGCACTAACGTTGGATACCTCGGTGCTGAGTTTGGAAGAGTCGGTTGCGAGATTGCTGAATCTGATTCTGCCTAAAGTGAAATACAAACAATAACATCATATTTATGTCAGACTACAAACTAAGCCATCTGCAGGAACTTGAGGCAGAGTCAATCCACATCATACGTGAGGTGGCAGCCGAATTCGAGAATCCTGTGATGCTTTATTCCATTGGCAAGGACTCGTCGGTTATGGTCCGCTTGGCGGAGAAAGCCTTTGCCCCGGGGAAGGTGCCGTTTCCCCTTATGCATATCGACTCGAAGTGGAAGTTCAAGGAGATGATTCAATTCAGGGATGAGTATGCCAAGAAGTTCGGTTGGAACCTGATTGTGGAATCCAATATGGAAGCTTTCCGTGCCGGTGTAGGACCGTTTACGCATGGCAGCAAGGTGCATACCGACCTTATGAAGACGCAAGCCTTGCTTCAGGCCCTCGACAAGTATAAGTTTGATGCTGCCTTTGGGGGAGCGCGCAGAGACGAAGAGAAGAGCCGTGCCAAGGAACGTATATACTCTTTTCGCGACAAGTTCCATCAGTGGAACCCCAAGAACCAGCGTCCGGAGTTGTGGGACATCTACAATGCCCGCATACATAAGGGCGAGAGCATACGTGTGTTCCCGCTCTCGAACTGGACAGAGCTGGATATCTGGCAGTATATCCGCCTCGAGAACATACCTATTGTGCCTTTGTATTTTGCCAAAGAACGTCCCATAGTGGAGATTGACGGCAATCTTATTATGGCAGACGATGACCGGTTGCCCGAGCAGTATCGCGATAAGATACAGATGCGCAAGGTGCGTTTCCGTACACTGGGCTGTTGGCCGCTCACGGGAGCCGTGGAAAGCGATGCCGATACGATTGAGAAGATAGTGGAAGAGATGATGACAACCACCAAGAGCGAACGCACAACACGTGTGATTGACTTCGACCAGGATGCCAGCATGGAGCAAAAGAAGCGGGAGGGTTATTTTTAACAGACAATTATGGCGACACTGAGTATAAAAGAGTTTTTGGATAAGGACGAAGAGAAGGATTTGCTTCGTTTCCTTACCGCAGGGTCGGTTGACGACGGTAAGTCGACGCTGATTGGACGCTTGCTGTTCGACAGTAAGAAGTTGTATGAAGACCAGCTGGATGCCCTTGAGCGCGACAGTAAGCGTATGGGTAATGCAGGCGACCATATTGACTACGCCTTGCTGTTGGACGGACTGAAGGCAGAACGCGAGCAAGGTATCACTATTGATGTGGCATACCGCTATTTCAGCACCAACGACCGTAAGTTTATCATTGCCGATACTCCGGGGCACGAGCAATATACCCGCAACATGATTACCGGCGGTTCCACAGCCAATCTTGCCGTTATCCTTGTGGATGCACGCACGGGAGTAATAACGCAGACCCGCAGACACACCTATTTGGTGTCGTTGCTGGGCATCAAGCATGTGGTGTTGGCAGTAAACAAGATGGACTTGGTTGGTTTCGACCAAAAGGTGTTTGATAAGATAGTGGCTGACTACATGGCGTTTGTTGCCACCTTGGATATCCCCGACGTCACTCCGATACCCCTTTCGGCATTGGATGGCGACAATGTGGTGGAGAAGAGCGAACGCACGCCGTGGTATCAAGGGCCTTCATTGCTGGACTTCCTGGAGACGGTGCCTATCGATAAGGACCGCAATATGGATGATTTCCGTTACCCGGTGCAATATGTGTTGCGTCCGGACTTGAACTTCCGTGGCTTCTGCGGCAAGGTGGTGAGCGGCGTTGTGAAGAAGGGCGACGAGGTTATGGCGCTTCCTTCGCGCAAGACATCGAGGGTGAAGGATATCGTGACCTACGACGGTAATCTCGACTGTGCTTTCCCGCCACAGAGTGTGACCCTTACCCTTGAGGACGAGATTGATGTTTCGCGTGGTGAGATGTTGGTTCATCCCGACAATCTGCCCATGGAAGACCGCAACTTCGAGGCCATGCTGGTGTGGATGGACGAGGAAGTGATGGACATGTCGAAGCAATTCTACATAAAACATACTACGAACCTCACCCGTGCACGTGTCGACAGCATCCGCTATAAGGTTAATGTCAACACAATGGAGCATCTGTCGGTGGAAAACGGACAACTGGATGCCGCTGATATGCCGATGAAGCTAAACGAGATTGCCAATGTGGTGTTTACCACGGGAAAGCCTCTGATGTTCGACCCCTATCGTAAGAACAAGTCCACCGGAGCATTTATCCTTATCGACCCCATTACCAACAACACGTCGGCAGTGGGTATGATTATCGACCGTGTGGATGCCAAGGATATGGTTACTGAGGATGCCTTGGCAGTGCTCAACCTCCCCGAGCTTGGGATAGGTGAGGAACACTATGAGGCTATCCGCAAGGTATGCAAGGACCTTGAGCGCCAGGGTGTACCGGTGAAATGTATAACAGAAAAGAAATGACATATGGGACTGTTGGAATTTGACAAACTGCCCATCAACACCTTGGTTGGGGCAGACTGGAAGACTTTCAAGGCCGTGTCGGCAGGGAGAGTAGTAGACAAGGGTTTCCGCCGCAAGTATTATCTTACCAAGTCGCTATGTCGTTTGCTTAGTCTGCTTAAGCCCCTCGAGGATGCCCGTTACCGCAAGATAGCAGACATGCCGATGGATACGGACCCATTGTTCATCCTTGGCCATTGGCGTAGCGGAACAACCTTTGTTCACAACGTCTTCTCGTGCGACAAGCATTTTGGTTACAACACGACATATCAGACGGTGTTTCCCAACCTGATGCTTTGGGGGCAGTCGTTCTTCAAGAAGAACATGGCGTTTCTTATGCCCGACAAGCGCCCGACCGATAATATGGAACTCAACGTGGACCTTCCGCAGGAGGAGGAGTTTGCCTTGACAAACATGATGCCTTATACCTACTACAACTTTTGGTTCTATCCCAAGCATATGTTGGAGTATTGCGACCGTTATCTCTTGTTCGACAACATCACAAAGGAGGAGATAGAGGTGTTCAAGGAGACTTTCTACAAGCTGGTAAGGATATCGCTGTGGAACACTCACGGTACGCAGTTTCTTAGCAAGAACCCTCCGCATACGGGACGTGTGAAGACTCTTGTGGAGATGTTTCCCAATGCCAAGTTTATCTATCTCAAGCGTAATCCATATACCGTGTTTGAGAGCACGCGTAGCTTCTTTACCAATACCATACAGCCTCTGCGGCTACAGGATATCACTAACGAGCAGATAGAGAACAACATCATTGAGGTATACCGCCGCTTGTTCTATAAGTTTGAGGAGCAGAAGGGTTTGATTCCTGAAGGCAACCTCGTGGAGGTGAAGTTCGAGGATTTTGAGCAAGATGCCTACACCATGACGGAAGACATCTACCAAAAACTTTCTCTCCCCGGCTTCGAAGCTGCCAAGGGAAATATTGAGAAGTATCTCGGAAGGAAGAAGGGATATAAGAAGAACCGCTATAAGTACGACGACCGCACGGTGAAGCTCGTGGAAGAGAACTGGGGCATGGCACTGAAGGAGTGGGGCTATTCGTTGTAGGAGCGGCGTTTGAGGATTAAAAGCATGAATATAATCAAGAATATAGGCCTGCTGCTACTGACAGCAGGTATGCCTTCCGCGATGGTTGGCCAAGAGACGGAGGAGCCCTTTGCCTATGGCGACATGGACAATTGGGTGGTACGCGAGATACATGAGTCGGCTGTTATCGGGGGCAACACGAAGTTGCTCTACGAACTGGGTCCTAAGGATACTATAGTGGGCAACGATGCCTACACCAACCGGGGCAACTCGCCTTGGGGCAACTCCAACGTGATGGCTAAGGTTGCCGGGGTGGTCAAGACCAACACATCGGTATTTCCCGAGAAGAGAGACGGAGGCTGGTGTGCCCGCATGGAGACAAGGATGGAGAGTGTGAGGGTGCTCGGACTGGTGGACATAGAGGTGGTTGCCGCAGGGTCTATCTTTCTTGGCTCGGTGCACGAGCCTATCAGGGGCACAAAGAATCCGCAGAGCATGCTGCGGAGTGGTATACCTTTCACCAAGAAGCCCAAAGCCATCCGCTTCGACTATAAGA
Organism: Tannerellaceae bacterium; assembly: GCA_963648005.1. Lineage (GTDB taxonomy): Bacteria > Bacteroidota > Bacteroidia > Bacteroidales > Tannerellaceae > Parabacteroides. The sequence continues at coordinate 8,671 of CAVJCD010000056.1, forward strand.
TTAAGGCTGCCCCCGAGAAGGACCGCGTGCGCAGTACCGGCTTCAGCCGCAAATCAAAGGTGGCGGGTCAAGATTCCATTGCTGTCATCCTTCTTTTGCAGAAACGTTGGGAGGACAAGGACGGGAACGTGTTTGCCAAGCGTGTAGGCACGATGGTGCACCGCTATACCACATCCACCAACGGGTGGGTCAACAATGCCACCTATCCCATTATGTATGGCGACATCTCCCGCAGTGCGGACTATAGGCATTATATGCGTATACAGGTGGAGGAACGCTACACCACGAACAGTAAGGGCGAGAGCGTACCCATAAAAGAAGTAGGATGGGGGGGCGAAGACGATGTGCCGACGCATATGATTCTGCAGTTCACCTCCAGCCACGGCGGTGCCTATATCGGCTCTCCGGGCAACACCTTCTGGCTCGACAATGTGAAGCTGGTATACTAAAGGAGGGTTGTACCTTGGGTGCACGATAGGGGTGAGGCAGAATAAGAACCATACAAAAGGCCAAACAATATGATAGAGGCAAAGATTAAAGCACTCCGAGAGGAGTTGGAACAGCACAACTATAACTACTACGTGCTTTCCGCCCCCACGATATCAGACCGCGAGTTTGATGAGAAGATGAAAGAGCTTCAGGCTCTGGAGGAGGCACATCCCGAGTTTGCCGACCCCGATTCGCCTACGCAGAGGGTGGGTAGCGACCTCTCCAAGGAGTTCCGTCAGGTGGTGCACCAATACCCCATGCTCTCGTTGGGCAACACCTATTCGGAGGGCGATGTGCGTGACTTCTATGCCAGGGTGGAGCGTGCGCTTAACGAGCCTTTCGAGATTGTTGCCGAGCTGAAATATGATGGCACGTCCATCTCCCTTATCTATGAGGAAGGACGCCTTGTGAGGGCTGTGACACGTGGCGACGGTGTGCGTGGCGACGATGTGACAGCGAATGTAAAGACCATACGCTCCGTACCCTTGAGGCTGAGGGGCGAGGGCTATCCTTCGGCTTTCGAGCTGAGGGGAGAGATATTGCTCCCGTGGGCGGAGTTCGACAGACTCAACAAAGAACGAGAGGAGCAGGAAGAGCCTCTCTTTGCCAATCCCCGTAATGCTGCCTCGGGTACGCTGAAGCAACAAAACCCCGCCATAGTGGCATCTCGTAAGTTGGATGCCTACTTCTACTATCTCCTTGGCGAAGACCTCCCTGCCGACAACCATTACGACAACCTCCGGGCAGCACGCTCATGGGGGTTCAAGATACCCGACGTTATTCGTAAGTGCAACAGCATAGAGGAGGTCATGGACTATATTGCATACTGGGACACTGAGCGCAAGAACCTCCCGGTGGCTACCGACGGCATCGTGCTGAAGGTAAACTCGCTTCGCCAGCAGCGCAACCTTGGCTTCACGGCAAAGAGTCCGCGCTGGGCCATTGCCTATAAGTTTCAAGCCGAGAGGGCTCTCACACGTCTCAACTCCGTATCCTTCCAAGTGGGGCGCACGGGAGCCGTCACTCCGGTGGCCAACCTCGAGCCCGTCTTGCTTGCCGGAACGATAGTGAAGCGTGCCTCGCTACATAATGCCGACATCATTGAGGGCTTGGATTTGCACCTTGGCGACAATGTCTATGTGGAGAAGGGAGGGGAGATTATCCCGAAGATTGTAGGTGTAGACGTGGATTCGCGTCCGATGCTCATGGGGGCAAAGGTCACCTTTGTAAGGACCTGCCCCGAGTGCGGCACTCCACTTACCCGTCCCGAAGGCGAGGCCTCGCACTATTGCCCCAACGAAGGGGGATGCCCTCCGCAGATAAAGGGTCGCATCGAGCACTTCGTCACACGTAAGGCAATGAACATAAACATGGGACCCGAGACGGTGGGAGACCTCTATGAGGCAGGGTTGGTGCACAATGTGGCAGACCTCTATGCCTTGAAGGCTTCCGACCTTATGCGGCTTGAGCGTTGGGCCCAGAAGAGTGCCCTTAACCTTATGAAGAGCCTTGAGGAGTCAAAGCAGGTGCCCTTCGAACGTGTGCTCTATGGCTTGGGTATTCGTTATGTGGGCGAGACTGTTGCCAAACGCCTGGCCACGGCCTTCCATTCGATGGAGAAGATAGAACAAGCCTCCAAGGAAGCCCTTATGGAGGTGGACGATATAGGCGAGAGGATAGCTTGCAGCGTGGTGGCATACTTTGCCGACGAAGAGAACCTAAGGATGGTTCTACGGCTGAAGGAGGCGGGTCTGAGGATGTCTGTGGATGAAGAGACCCTTGCATCCCGCTCCGACAAGCTTAAGGGCCTCACGATAGTTATCAGCGGAACCTTCTCGCAACATTCGCGCGACGAATACAAAGCCATGATAGAACAACACGGAGGGAAGAACAGCGGCTCAGTGTCGGGCAAGACCGACTATATCCTTGCCGGCGAGAATATGGGTCCGGCGAAGCTCGAGAAAGCATCCAAACTGGGAGTGAAGATTATCGGCGAGGAGGAGTTTCTTGCTATGCTGGCAGAATGAGACTAAACAAGGCTCTGTCTCTTGCATAATGACAGACTACCCTATTTATTTGCCGACAATACGTTTCGAGTGAACATAAATTAGTTACTTTTGCGGAGCTAATAACAGAAAGGAATACTCCCCATGGCAGATATAAACTTGAGAGGAATGGGCGTTGCCCTTATTACTCCGTTCAAAGAAGACGAAAGCGTAGATTATGATGCCTTGAGCAGGCTGGTGGACTATCAGCTTAAGAACGGCACAGACTACTTGGTGGTGCTTGGGACCACTGCCGAGACTCCTACGCTGACCGAAGAAGAGAAGAAGGAAATCATCAATCTTATTGTAACGAAAGTAAACGGGCGTATACCTATCGTCTTGGGGTTGGGTGGCAATTGTACCCGCAACATAGTAGAGAAGCTCAAGACTGACAACTTCGACGGCATTGATGCCATTCTCTCGGTGGTGCCATACTACAACAAACCCTCTCAGGAAGGCATCTACCAACACTACAAAGCCATTGCTGAGGCAACCAAACTGCCTATCATCCTCTACAACGTGCCGGGGAGGACGGGCGTGAATATGAGTGCCGCCACAACCCTCCGCATTGCACGGGAGTTTAAGAACGTCGTGGCAGTGAAAGAAGCTTCGGGTAACATCACGCAGATGGACGATATCATCAAGAACAAACCTAAGAACTTCAATGTCATCTCGGGTGACGACGGCATAACCTTCCCTCTCATCACTCTTGGAGCCATCGGGGTTATCTCGGTTATCGGCAATGCCTTTCCGCGTGAGTTCAGCCGTATGGTGCGCCTTGCTTTGGCAGGCGACTACGACAATGCCCGCACAATCCACCATGGCTTCACCGAACTGTTTGAGCTTTTGTTTGTGGACGGCAACCCTGCCGGGGCAAAGAGCATGCTCAACGCCATGGGCTTCATCGAAAACAAACTGCGTCTGCCATTGGTGTCGACCCGCATCACCACCTTCGAAAAGATTCGCGAGGTGCTCCGCCAACTGAATATCCGCTGCTGATTCTGATTCATATTCCCTATTTCGGATATGAGCTTTTGTTGTCCAAAGTAGAGACTTTTGTTATACAAACCGGTGGATTTGGAGAAAAAGTCATAGTTTCCGTTCGTTTTTGTTTTTTGCTCAAAAAAAGTCGACTATCTTTGTCACGTGGATTTGTGGTGGGTAGTGTCTCGCCGTATGCAAATCGTAGAAGAAATATTGAAAGCATTTTTACGGAGATTATTCTTGGTTGAGAAATCGGCAAAA
>CAVJCD010000057.1:0-12342 GCA_963648005.1 Tannerellaceae bacterium
TGCTCGCGCTGATAACGGGCACTTTCCTTATGAAGGCAGAGGAGAAAAAGAACCTCAATATTGTGTTTATAGGAAACAGCATCACTGCCGGCGCATTGATGTCGGACCCCACACACGACGCTCCCCCGGTGAGGGCAGCCATGTATATCTCACGCCAACTTTCCGTCGCTTCGGTGAAATACTCCAACCAAGGGGTGAGCGGATGTACAACCGTGGACTATCTACCCCAGACGGAGACTCTTTTCCCGAAGGCAAAGGCTGCTGCCGACAAGTTTGCCGACGAGACATGGGCCACGCTTGTGTTCTCCATCATGCTCGGCACCAACGATAGCGCCATTAAAGGTACAAACGGTGCTCCCGTATCTCCGGAGACATACAAAGAGAACATGACGACCATCATCAACAAGCTGCTTGCCCTGTATCCCAAGTGCAAGATTGTGTTGAACCGTCCGATATGGTATAGCCCCAATACCTACAACGGGTCGATGTATCTCAAGGAGGGACTCCTTCGTCTCGAGAGTTATTATCCGGTATTGGTGGCATTGGTGGAAGAGTATGCCACGCGTTTCCCCGGACAGGTGCTGATGGGCGACACTGAGGCGTTCGATTATTTCAAGGACAACTATCAGACCGACCTCTTCCCCGAGGACGGTAATGCCGGGATATTCTATCTCCATCCCAACATAAAGGGCGGAATCAAGCTGGGCGAGTTCTGGGGCAAAGCCATAATGAAGGCTGTTGAATAATCAAAACCTCATGGAGAAGATGGAAAAGAAGAAAAAACAATGGTGCGGAGTGCTCTTGGAGCATCCGGTGGAGGTGCTTCTCTCGGTGGTGTTTGCTCTTGTGGGCTGTTTTCATTTGGGTAGCGGAAGCAGATACGACTTCCTTATGGCACCGCTCACTTACTTCCCAATCCTTTTCCTCTTGACCTATACGGTGAATGCGCTGACCGCCACCGACGGTGTGGCTCCCAGGTGGCGTCCGCTGTACTGTCTCTCCGCTTTTTTCTTTGTGCCTGTTCTTTGGATGCCGGCAGTAGACCTGTGGTCGCCCGTCTACCCGGTGTTGCTCGTCGTGGTGCAGGTGATTTGTTTTCTTGGTTGCCGTAAACCGGGCGAGGGCCTTGCCTGTCTTGTCTTGCGTTATCTGAGGGCTGTTTTGTTGGCTGAGATGATTGCCGGAGTGGTTTATCTCTTGGCAGTGTTCGTATATGTCTATCTCAAGAGTGTATGTGAGATAGGGGATGGCACGGATAGATGGTTCATGGTGAATACGGCGTATTGGGTGTTTATGTGTGGGATGCCTATACTGTTCATCTTGTTCAACAGAAAGAAAAACGTGGTGGGTGGTGCCTGCCACGCTTTGCAAGGGGTAATGCAGAACAATATCTTTGCATTCGTATTGGCTCTTTGTGTAGCCCTCTGCGTAGTGTTCCTAATGGCGGCAATTCCCGTTCTTATGTATATCAGCTGTCCGTAGGAAGAACCCTTTTGGAGTAAATAAGTAACAATAAACAAAATGAAGAAAAACAAACAGAGCCTGTTCGCTGCTCCGAACGGCAAATCTTATCTTGTGCCCTTTATTCTAATCACCAGTCTCTTTCTCTTATGGGGCTTTGCGCATGGGTTGTTGGATGTGTTGAACAAACATTTCCAAGGCACGTTCACCATGACCAAGGCACAGAGCGGATTGGTGCAGTTCTCCACCTACATAGCCTATTTCCTCACGGCATTGCCGGCGGGGATGTTTATGAAGCGCTATGGCTATAAGCGTGGCATCATCCTCGGCTTGCTGCTCTTTGCCGCAGGGGCGTTTGCCTTTATTCCGGCGGCTTTCCTCCATTCGGCAGTGCCTTTCCTCGTGGCGCTGTTTGTCATTGCCTGTGGGCTGTCAATCCTCGAGACGGCTGCCAATCCTTATTCCACCATATTGGGTCCCCAAGAGTCGGGTGCGCAGCGTTTGAACCTCTCGCAGTCGTTCAACGGGTTGGGATGGATACTTGGTCCCTTGGTTGGCGGGGCATTGATTTTCGGCAGTGCGCAAGACGATGCTTTTGCCCTGACCAGGCCATACATACTGATAGGCTGCGTGGTGTTGCTGGTGGCAGTGTTTTTCTTTTTCACCCGCCTGCCGGAGGTGAAGACTGAGGAAGCGTGTGAGGCTGAGGCCACGTCCGACCTCCCGCTATGGCAACACAAACAGTTTGTGAGGGCGGTGGTGGCGCAGTTCTGCTACTGTGCGGCACAGACGGGAATCTTCAGTTTCTTCATCAACTACGTCACGGAGACGAGCCCCACGGTAACCAATGTGGAGGCCTCGCGGATATTGGCGTTCGGGGGTATGGCATTGTTTATGATAGGGCGTCTCTCGGGCAGCTTCACGATGAAGTGGGCGTCGCCCGGAAAACTCCTTACGGTGTTTGCGCTGGCGGATATGGCTTGCATGGCGCTGGTCATTGCTTCAATGGGCGCCGTTTCGTTGTATGCCTTGTATGCTTCGTTCTTTTTCATGTCCATCATGTTCCCCACAATCTTTGCCTTGGGCTTGGAAGGATTGGGGGCGTACACCAAGAAGGCATCGTCGTATATCGTGATGGGCGTTGCCGGAGGAGCTTTCAGCCCGATGTTGATGGGATATATCGGCGAGAGCAATATGGCAGTCGGATTTATTGTCCCTTTGGCGGCGTTTGCCTACATATTCTGCTTCGCTATCAAGTGTAGGCGGAAGTGACGATTTTCTGTTAATGTGTCAATTATTTCCTTGGTATGGGAACATTTTGATTGATAAAGTACATATCTTTGCGCCCGAAATAAACACGATAGAGCCAGATGGAACAACTTAAACATGAGTGTGGAGTCGCCATGGTCCGGTTGCTTAAACCTTTAGAATACTATCATCAAAAGTATGGCACCTGGATGTATGGCTTAAACAAGCTCTACTTACTGATGGAAAAGCAGCACAACCGAGGGCAGGAGGGAGCAGGTTTAGCCTGCGTGAAATTGGAGGCAAACCCCGGTGAAGAATATATGTTTCGGGAAAGAGCATTGGGCACAGGAGCCATCACCGAGATATTTGCTGCCGTTCACGAACACTACAAGGATTTGCCTTCCGATAAGTTGAATGACCCGCTTTTCGCTAAATCCAATCTGCCTTTCGCCGGAGAACTTTATATGGGTCACCTCCGTTACAGCACAACCGGTAAGTCCGGTATTTCTTATATCCATCCTTTTCTTCGCCGCAACAACTGGAGAGCCAAAAACCTTGCTCTTTGCGGCAACTTCAATCTCACCAACGTAGACGAAATATTCAAAGACATCACAGCCATGGGTCAGCATCCGCGTAAGTATGCCGACACATATATCATGCTCGAACAGGTGGGCCATCGTCTCGACAGGGAGGTGGAGCGCCTTTACCGCAAGTATGAAGACGAGGGGCTGAAGGGTATGGATATAACCCATGCGATAGAGGCCAACATCGATTTGTCGAATGTGCTCCGTCGCTGTGCTCCGTCGTGGGATGGCGGATATGTTATCTGCGGCATCACCGGCAGTGGCGAGTCGTTTAGCGTGCGCGACCCTTGGGGCATCCGTCCGGCGTTCTATTACGCAGACGACGAGATTGTGGTCTTGGCATCCGAGCGTCCGGTCATCCAGACGGCAATGAACGTGCATGCCGAAGACATAAAGGAACTGAATCGTGGCGAGGCTATATTTATCAGCAAAGACGGAGGCTTTAGCACGGCGCAGATTATGGAGCCGAAGGAAAACAAAGCCTGCTCGTTCGAACGTATCTACTTCTCCCGGGGTAGCGACGTGGATATCTACCGCGAGCGCAAGAAACTGGGGGAGACCTTGGTGCCTTCCATACTCAAGGCCGTTGACTACGACGTCAAGCATACGGTGTTCTCGTTCATTCCCAACACGGCAGAGGTGGCATACTTCGGTATGCAGGAGGGGCTCAACAACTACCTCAACAAACTGAAGAAAGAATGGATTGCCGACCGCAGCCATCTCCTTCAGGAAGAAGAACTCGACCAGATACTCTCCATGCGTGTGCGTGCCGAGAAGGTGGCCATTAAGGATATAAAGCTGCGTACCTTCATTGCCGAGGGCAACAGCCGCAACGACTTGGCTGCCCATGTGTACGACATCACCTACGGAAGTCTTGAACCCTATGTCGACAATCTGGTCATAATAGACGACAGCATTGTGCGGGGAACAACGCTTAAGCAAAGCATCATTGGCATACTCGACCGCCTGCATCCGCGCAAGATAGTAATCGTGTCGTCCTCGCCGCAGGTGCGCTACCCCGACTATTACGGTATAGATATGTCGCGGATGAATGAGTTTATTGCCTTCAAGGCAGCCATAGCATTGTTGAAAGACCGCGGGATGGAGTCGGTGATAGAGGATGTATACCATAAGGCCAAGAAGCAGGATGAAGAGACACCCGTCAGCAAGATGGTGAACTACGTGAAGGAGATTTACGCTCCGTTTACCGACAATGAGATTTCTGCCAAGATGGTTGAACTGCTGACGCCTCAAGGCACGCATGCCAAGGTGGAGATTGTGTACCAGACATTGGAGGGCTTGCATGCCTCTTGCCCCAATCACCCTGGCGACTGGTATTTCTCGGGCAATTATCCTACGCCGGGGGGCGTAAGGATGGTGAACAAGGCATTCATCGATTATTTTGAGGAAACGACAACAGACAATTGAAAAAAGATATGCAAAAAGAAAAAACAGCAACATTGGTCTTGGATGACGGGACTGTTTTTCGTGGCCTTTCCTTTGGTTGCGAGAAGGCGGTCGCCGGCGAAGTAGTGTTCAATACTGCCATGACGGGATATCCGGAGAGCCTTACCGACCCCTCCTATGCCGGTCAGTTGATGGTCTTGACTTATCCGTTGGTGGGTAACTACGGTGTGCCTCCCCGCACGTTTGGTGCGAACGGTATTTCCACATTCCTCGAGAGCGAGAAAATCCATGCAGAGGCAATCATCGTGAGCGATTACAGTCATGAATACAGCCATTGGAATGCTGTTGAGAGCCTTGGAAGTTGGTTGAAGAGCGAAGGCATCCCCGGCATTTACGGGATTGACACCCGGGCGCTGACCAAGAAGTTGCGCGAGAAGGGTGTGATGATGGGACGGATAATCATTGGCGAGGAGCAGTCCGCCGATGGTAATGAGAAGTTCCCCGAATATGGAGCAGTCAATTATGTTGACCGTGTGTCTTGCAAGGATATCATCTGCTATCTTCCCGACGGGACGGGTAAGACATTCCCCAAAGATGGGTTTGATACTGCTCAGTTGTCTGACCTTGGCCAGGCATCATTGAAGCGCGTTGTGCTCCTCGACTGCGGAGTGAAACACAACATCATCCGCAGCCTGCTCAAGCGGGGAGTGATGGTGATAAGGGTGCCATGGAACTATGACTTCAATACCATAGAATGCGACGGACTGTTTCTCAGCAACGGTCCGGGCGACCCAGACACCTGTGATGCTGCCGTGCAGAACATCCGCAAGGCCCTCACGGGCAGCAAACCCATCTGCGGCATCTGCATGGGTAACCAGTTGCTGGCAAAGGCAGGGGGCGCGTCGGTCTACAAACTGAAGTACGGGCACCGCAGTCATAACCAGCCGGTGCGCATGGTGGGCACAGAGAAGTGCTTCATCACATCGCAGAACCACGGATATGCAGTCGACAATGCAACGCTGGGCGACGACTGGGAGCCGCTTTTTGTAAATATGAATGACGGCACAAACGAAGGCATACGTCACAAGACGAAGCCGTTCTTCTCGTCGCAGTTTCATCCCGAGGCTTGCAGTGGGCCTACGGATACGGAGTTTATGTTCGACAAGTTTGTTGAGTTGCTGTAAGTATACAATGGGAAAAAGAACATGGTAGATATGAAAGAAGATATAAAGAAAGTCCTGATATTAGGTAGCGGTGCCCTCAAGATTGGAGAGGCAGGCGAGTTCGACTATTCAGGCAGCCAGGCGTTGAAGGCCATTAAGGAAGAGGGCATAAGTACGGTGCTCATCAATCCGAACATTGCAACGGTACAAACTTCGGAAGGAGTTGCAGACACGGTTTATTTCCTGCCTGTCACTCCTTTTTTTGTGGAGAAGGTGATAGCCAAAGAACGTCCCGACGGCATCCTGTTGGCTTTCGGAGGACAGACGGCGCTCAACTGCGGAGTGGCGCTCTATCAGAGTGGCGTCCTTGAAAAGTATAACGTGCGTGTGCTGGGTACACCGGTGCAGGCCATCATGGACACTGAAGACCGTGAGTTATTTGTTCACAAGCTCGACGAGATTGGCGTCAAGACAATCAAGAGCGAGGCGGTGGAGAATGCCGAGGACGCACGGCGTGCCGCCAAGGAACTGGGCTACCCGGTAATTGTGAGGGCTGCTTACGCCTTGGGTGGCTTGGGCTCGGGCTTCTGCGACAATGAAGAGGAATTGGACGTATTGCTCGAGAAGGCTTTCTCGTTCTCTCCGCAGGTATTGGTAGAGAAGAGCCTGAAGGGCTGGAAAGAGGTGGAATATGAGGTGGTGCGCGACAGGTTCGACAACTGTATCACCGTCTGCAACATGGAGAACTTCGACCCGCTGGGCATCCATACCGGCGAATCCATAGTGATAGCACCCTCGCAGACGCTTAGCAACACCGACTATCATAAGCTGCGTGAGTTGGCAATACGTATCATCCGCCATATAGGTATCGTGGGCGAGTGTAACGTGCAGTATGCCTACGACCCCGAGAGCGAAGACTATAGGGTGATAGAGGTGAATGCACGACTGAGCCGCTCGTCGGCATTGGCATCCAAGGCCACGGGCTATCCTCTGGCTTTTGTGGCTGCCAAGCTGGGTCTGGGTTACGGATTGTTCGACTTGAAGAACTCGGTGACGAAGACAACGAGTGCTTTCTTTGAGCCGGCACTCGACTACGTGGTATGTAAGATACCGCGTTGGGACCTTGGCAAGTTCCACGGTGTTGCACGCGAGTTGGGGTCGAGCATGAAGTCCGTAGGAGAGGTCATGGCAATAGGCCGCACCTTTGAGGAGGCCATCCAGAAGGGCTTGCGTATGATAGGACAGGGCATGCACGGTTTCGTGGAAAACAAGGAGTTGGTTCTTCCCGATATCGACAAGGCATTGCATGAGCCTACCGACCGAAGAATATTCGTCATCAGCAAGGCATTCCGTGCCGGCTACACGATAGACCAAATACACGAGCTGACCAAGATTGACAAGTGGTTTCTTCAGAAACTATACAATATCATCCGTACGGCAGAAGCCTTGGAAAGCTGCGAGAGCATTGCCGGTATACCCGACGAACTGATGCAAAGGGCCAAGATGGAGGGCTTCTCCGACTTCCAGATAGCTCGTGCTGTCTACAAGGAGGGCATGGAGGATAGCGAGAAGGCAATCCTTGAGGTGCGTAAGGAGCGTAAGAGCCGTGGCATCCTCCCGGTGGTTAAGCAGATTGATACCCTGGCTGCCGAGTATCCGGCACAGACCAACTACCTCTACCTTACGTATAGCGGAACGGAGAACGATGTGCATTATGTGGGCGACAAACGCTCTGTGGTGGTGCTTGGCTCGGGCGCCTATCGTATTGGCAGCTCTGTGGAGTTCGACTGGTGTGGCGTACAGGCTTTGAACACCATCCGCAAGGAGGGCTGGCGTTCGGTAATGATTAACTATAACCCCGAGACGGTATCCACCGACTACGACATGTGCGACCGTCTCTATTTTGATGAGCTCACCTTTGAGCGCGTGATGGATATCCTTGAGTTGGAGAACCCGCACGGCGTGATTGTATCCACGGGAGGACAGATACCCAACAACCTCGCCATGCGCCTCGACGAGCAGCATGTCAACATCCTCGGGACGTCGGCGAAGAGTATCGACAATGCCGAGGACCGCGAGAAGTTCTCTGCCATGCTCGACCGCATAGGGGTTGACCAGCCGCGATGGAAAGAGCTTAGCTGCATGGAAGACATCAACCGGTTTGTTGAGGAGGTGGGCTTCCCCGTGCTGGTTCGTCCGAGCTATGTGCTTAGTGGTGCTGCCATGAATGTATGCTCCAACCAAGATGAGCTGGAGCGCTTCCTTCAGTTGGCTGCCAACGTCAGCAAGAAGCATCCCGTGGTGGTGAGCCGCTTCATCGAGCACGCCAAGGAGGTGGAGATGGATGCTGTGGCAGACCATGGCGAGATTATCATGTATGCCATCAGCGAGCATATTGAGTTTGCCGGAGTACATTCGGGTGACGCAACGATACAGTTCCCTGCGCAGAAGCTCTACGTGGAGACCGTTCGCCGCATCAAGCGTATAAGCAAGCAGATAGCCAAGGAACTCAACATCTCCGGACCGTTCAACATACAGTATCTTGCCAAGGGCAACGAGATAAAGGTCATAGAGTGTAACCTCCGTGCCTCGCGCAGCTTCCCCTTCGTAAGCAAGGTTTTGAAGATAAACTTCATCAACCTCGCCACGCGCATCATGCTGGGCTTGCCGGTTGAGAAACCCAATAAAAATGAGTTCGACCTCGACTATGTAGGTATCAAGGCCTCGCAGTTCTCGTTCAACCGTCTGCAGAAAGCCGACCCTGTGCTGGGAGTGGATATGGCTTCAACGGGCGAAGTGGGCTGCATCGGCGACGACGTGTCGGAGGCCATCCTCAAGAGTATGCTTTCCGTCGGGCTGCGCATCCCGAAGAAGAACATCCTTCTCTCCACCGGCTCATCGAAGCAGAAGGTGGCAATGCTGGATGCCGCACGTATGTTGGCAGATAAGGGCTACAACCTATATGCCACGGGAGGCACTCACCGCTTCCTTGAGGAGAACGGCATACCGAGCACCCTCGTCTACTGGCCGAGTGAGGAGGGCAAGCAACCTCAGGCACTCACGATGCTGCACGAAAGAAAGATTGATATGGTGGTGAATATCCCCCGCGACCTCTCTGTGGGCGAGTTGGACAACGGCTACAAGATTCGCCGTGCCGCCATCGACCTCAATACGACGCTCATCACCAATGCCCGCTTGGCAAGTGCCTTCATCGAAGCTTTCTGCACTCTCTCTCCGGACGATATCCAGATAAAGAGCTGGCAGGAATACTAAAGGAGCAAATCACCATAGCTATATAAAACCTCTGCGGAGCACTCAGTGACATTTCCATATCACTATGGAAGCATCACAAAGTGCTCCGCGGTGTTTCCATAGCACTATGGAGATGTCTCGTGGGCTAAATTTTCAAGGTTTGTATTTCGAAGAGGTGAGTATGCTTTGCGCATCCTCGTTTTTCATGAGTGTTTCGATGCTCGCGTTGGTCTCGCTCATATATCGCTTCACTATCTGAAGTCCTACCCAAGCACCGATGCAACCCGGAGCATCGTCGGAGAGGAACTGCGAGGGGGCTTCCTCGAAGTATTTCGTTGTTGTCATAAGGTCGGGCGTGTAGAGATGCTTGCGCTCAATGATTGCTTTCCATATCTCTGCCTCATTGTCTTCGCACCACTTGAGACCTGCCTCGGTGTAGCCCAACAGCTCGGCAACAGAGAGGTCCGGTAGGGCTGAGAGCACCACATACTTTATCTTACCTTCGTAAATCATCCTCTCGAGCAGCACATTCTCTTTCCCCGCAAAAGGATATTCTCCCATCAGCCATCCTGCCACGTAGTCGGGCACAACCAACGGGGGCTGCATCTTGCGTGTTTGATAGTCGTAGAAGAACTCTTGATAGAGGGGATAGTCTATGCCCATATATTTGTCGATGGAGAGGGAGAGGAGGCTGTCGCCCACAAGAATGTTCTGGCTCAAGCCGGATACATGCATATAAAGAGCGGGTATTTGCATAGTGGGGAACTGCCCGTGCAGCCACGTGAAGGCGTTGCCCAGCTTCTGCTCCATCTCCTCCGTGGAGGCATATTTCTCAATGGCATCGCCATAAAGCTTCTTCAAGGTGGGCTCCGAATAGAAATCTTTCAGTTTGGCGAAAAAGCCCGGTTGGGAAGGTGACTGCATATTGAGAACACCCTTTCCCAGTATCTCCGTCATCTTGGGGTACTGCTCAAGAAGCTTGGCTTGGAGAGCGGTGTCGCCGGTGCAGATAAACTCATATAATGCCCTATCGAAGCGGTTGATGGGCATCGGAGTGGCGTCGGTGATGGTGTTGGCGTTTGTGTTTTGCCCGTTACAACTGCAGGTGAGTACCGCCAATAGGACTGTCAGTATTGTTCTAAACATCATTTCAAGGGGTTTTTATTGTGGATTACTCATTCTCTCTATCGCTTGAGTAGCGCCGTGAGCCTTAACGAGAGGTCGAAAAACACCATCTTGGCATTCACGTTCTGCGCAATGTGGCGCTCGGCCTTTGCCAGCTCATCCATGATATCTATCACGTTTCTCTCGTTGATGAAAGGGGCGAACTTCACGGCAAAGCTCTTCTCGCCGGCATTCATATAGTTGAGCTCGGGGGCAAGGAAGCGATACATAAAGTTCTCGCGAATCAAATGCTGGCAATATTGTAGGAAACTCTTCTGCCGTTCCCTCCCTATGCCGGCAAGAGTATCGCCAAGAGCCTTCATCTCTTTTACGTTGCGTGCCCACGAGTTGCGCATCATGGTCTTGAACTGCTCCAGGAAGAAGTTGCTCTCCTCGCCAAGGCTGATGGCCTCCACGGCCTTGAGATAGTTGCCCGAAGATAGATGCGCCACTTCCCCGGCATCCTCTGCCGCCAAGCCGAAACGCTTCTGCATGACTTCTGCAAGTTCTTCTTGGGGGAGGGCACGCACGTTTATGCGTTGGGCACGCGACTGGATGGTGCCCAACACCTCATCCGGCGCATCCGATACCATTAATATGACAGTGTTCTGAGGCGGCTCCTCTATTATCTTCAGCAATTTATTGGCACAAGCCACCTGCATCTTCTCCGGAAGCCATACCAAAAGGATACGATAGTCTGCCTCGTATGTCTTCAGACTCAACTTACGGATAATCTCGTCGCTCTCCTTCGAATAGATAAGCGCCTGAGAGTTCCCTACGTTGATATGGTTGAGCCAGTCGTCGATGCCAAAGTAGGGGCGCTCACCAAGAAAGCTGCGCCAATCCTGGATATAATCGTCGCACACCTCCCTTTTCTTCTCCTTATTGCTTACGATGGGGAATACGAAATGAAGGTCGGGGTGTGCCAATACATTATACTTTAAACACGAAGGACACTTCCCGCAGGCATCCTCGTCGGTACGGTTGGTGCAATTCAAATAGCGTGCGTATGCCAATGCCAGAGGGAAAGCACCAGCATCACCTTGATTGGCAAACAGCATGGCGTGTGGCACAACGCCCTTTCGTGCTGCGCGGCGAAGCTTCTCCTTTATCTCCTCATGACCAATGATATCGCTGAAAAACATACCATGTGTCTCCCTCTTTCAGATGGTTTAATATATCTCCTTAGCTACCTTGTAGACGCTGTCCGAAGCCATCAGCGTATAGAAATGCAGGCTCGGCACGCCGCGGGCAATTAGTTCCTTGCACTGCTGGATGCACCACTCCACGCCAACGGCGCGTACCGCCTCGTCATCCTTGCACTTACGCAACTCGGCAGCAAACGGTTCGGGTATGTCAGAGCGGAAAACCCTTGGCAAAACAGTCAGCTGACTCTTCAATACCACCGGTTTTATCCCCGGGATGATTGGCACGGTGATGCCCTCAGCCCTGCAGCGGTCAACAAACGAGAAATACTTCTCATTGTCGAAAAACATCTGCGTAACCAAGTAGTCAGCCCCGTTTTTCACCTTCTCCTTCAAATAGAAAATGTCCGAATCCATATTGGGCGCCTCCTCGTGCTTCTCCGGATAGCATGCCATGCCATACGAAAAGGGCGTCTCGCTTGCTTCAAATGTGGAGCCGTCGAGGGCTATCCCTTTGTTGAAGTCGTTCACCTGGCGCTGCAGGTCGGTGGCGTGTTCGTGATAAAGCTCGGCGTTTTGCCCTGCCTCAATGGTCTTTACGTCACCTCTTAGCAACAACAAATCGTAAACCCCGAGGAAATTCAAATCAATCAATGCGTACTCCGTCTCGTCTTTCGTGAACCCCTTACAGATGATGTGGGGCACAGCCGTGATGCCATACTTGTTTTGTATGGCTGCAGCTATTGCCACCGAACCCGGGCGCTTGCGTATGTTTACCTTCTTGAAACTCCCGTCGGGAAGCGTCTTGTAGATGTATTCGCTATGGTGAGAAGTTATGTTGATATACTTGGGGTCGAATTCCCGCAAGCGGTCAATGACGTTATAAACTTTCTGTATGCTGTTACCCTTCAAGGGTGG
>CAVJCD010000058.1:0-5972 GCA_963648005.1 Tannerellaceae bacterium
CCATCATGGTGGCGCTCATCATGTCGGTATGCTTTAAGGAGAAGCTTTCGAGGCAGACCATTCTTTGTATCCTCTTGGCGCTTGGCGGCATCTTCCTGCTCTATCGTTCAGGGAGCGGCGCTACGCTCAGCGCCATAGGGGTGCTTCTTGTGATGGGCTCAGCCCTTTCGTATGCTATATACCTGGTGGGTGTAAATCGCCCGAGACTGAAAGATATCGCAACACTCAAGATTACGTTCTACGTCTTGGTGTTCGGCTTGTCGCTCTTCCTCGTGCGCGTGGATTTTGGTAAGAGCCTGCGCCTCGTGGGCGACTGGTATCTTTGGGGCAACCTGCTTGCCTTGGCAATCTTCCCCACAGCCATATCGTTTCTGTGTACCACGCAAGCTATCCAGTGCATCGGCTCCACGCCTACAGCCATATTGGGCGCACTGGAACCTCTCACGGCAGTGTTCTTCGGCGTAACGGTGTTTGGCGAGGAACTTACTCCACGGGTGGTTTGCGGCATCGTAATGATAATCCTGGCGGTGACGCTCATCATTGCCGGCGGCAGCGTTACCGACCATATGATTCGATTTCGCCGACTGTTTCCCAGACTTCCGTTCCGCCGTAAGCCGAGGGCTTAGACAATAACTTTCGCTTTTGTCACGTTAATTCTTTACTTTTGCGAGAAAATATACAATCAACATGACAGACAGCACGGATGAATACCTATTGAGCCACATCAATTACCCGGAGGACCTGCGCAAGCTGCCTCCCGAGAAGTTAGGACAGGTATGTGCGGAGCTACGTCAATATATAATCGATATCCTTTCCGAGAACCCCGGTCATCTTGGGGCAAGTCTGGGGACAGTGGAACTGACCGTTGCCCTACACTATGTTTTCCATACACCATACGACCGTATTGTTTGGGACGTGGGTCATCAGGCTTACGGGCATAAGATACTCACCGGTCGCCGCGAGGCTTTCCATACATTGCGCAAGCTGGGGGGCATCAGCGGCTTTCCCAATCCGGCAGAAAGCGAATACGACGCCTTCATTGCCGGGCATGCCTCCAACTCCATCTCGGCAGCCATGGGTATGTCGGTTGCCTCGGAACTCAAAAACGAAGCCTCGCGCCACGTCATTGCCGTCATAGGCGACGGTGCCATGACTGGAGGGCTGGCTTTCGAGGGACTGAACAATGCGGCAGCCAATCCCAACAACCTCCTCATTATTCTTAACGACAACAATATGGCCATCGACAGCAATGTCGGGGGGTTGAGCCAATACCTGGTGAAGATAACAACCAGCCAGACATACAACAAAATGCGCTATGATGCGTATCGCTGGCTGAAAAAGATGAAACTGATAGACGATGGCCGCAGGGGGAATATCCTACGCTTCAACAACAGCCTGAAGGCCCTGCTCACTCAGCAACACAACCTCTTCGAGGGGTTCAGCATACGCTACTTCGGCCCGATTGACGGACACGACGTAGGCTCAATGATACGCGTGCTTAACGACATAAAAGACCTGCAGGGGCCAAAGCTGCTACACATAAAAACGATAAAAGGCAAAGGTTTCAAGCCGGCAGAAGAGTCTGCCACCGAATGGCATGCCCCGGGGAGATTCAACAAGGAGACGGGCGAGAGGATTGCCCATCACCGCCTGGACGAGCCTCAACTCTATCAAGATGTGTTCGGACATACATTGGTTGAGCTTGCCGAGAAAGACGAACGTATTGTAGGCATCACGCCCGCCATGCCCACGGGATGCTCCATGACATATATGATGAAGGCATTCCCTCAGCGGACATTCGACGTGGGCATTGCCGAAGGACATTCGGTGACGTTCTCCGCCGGACTTGCCAAGGAAGGGATGATACCTTTCTGCAACGTATACTCCTCGTTCATGCAACGGGCATACGACAATATTATTCACGACGTGGCTCTGCAAAAGCTACACATGGTTATCTGCCTCGACCGCGCAGGGCTGGTGGGTGAAGACGGGGCCACTCATCACGGCGCATTCGACCTTGCATATTTGCGTCCCATACCCAACATCGTCATCTCTTCGCCGCTCAACGAGCTGGACCTCCGGAATCTGATGTACACCGGACACAAAGAGGCGAAGGGCACTTTCGTCATCCGTTACCCGCGTGGTAAGGGAGAGCTAAAAGACTGGCAGTGCGAGATGAAGGTGCTCCCCATAGGCAAGGGTAGAAAGCTACGCGAGGGGAATGACCTCGCCGTGCTCTCCATCGGGCCGATAGGCAACGAAGTTAGTAAGGCAATCGAGATGGTGACTATCGGCGGCATGTCGGTTGCCCACTACGATATGTTATATCTAAAGCCCCTCGACGAAGAGCTGTTGCATGAGGTAGGGCATAAGTTCCGGTGTATTGTCACCGTGGAGAACGGGGTGATACAAGGCGGACTTGGTACAGCCGTCCTCGAGTTTATGGCAGACAACGGCTATACGCCACAGGTAAAACGCATCGGCATACCCGATGCGTTCATTGAGCACGGGTCGGTGAAGGAACTCTACCAATTGTGCGGCATGGATGCCGAGGGTATCGCTGCCGTGATGCGAACGATGATGAACAATTAACAAACAAACAGAGATGAAGATTATTATTGCCGGAGCAGGAGAAGTGGGCACACATCTCGCAAAGATGTTGTCGCAGGAGAAGCAGGATATCATCCTGATGGACCCCAACGAAGAGCGATTGAACTTCACCAACCGCAACATGGAGATACTCCCCATGGTGGGTAACCCCACTTCCATTCACGATTTGGAGGAGGCCGGCATAAAGAAAACCGACCTGTTTGTAAGCGTCACCCCCGAGGAGACAACCAACATAGCCGCCAGCATCCTTGCCTCCAAACTCGGCGCATGCAAAACCCTGGCACGTATCAACAACTACGAATACCTACAGCCGGGCAACAAAGAACTGTTCGAGAAGTTGGGCATCCATTCAATGATATACCCTGAGATGCTGGCAGCAAAAGAGATTGTCAACGCCATACGCCGGCCGTGGACACGTCAGTATTGGGAACTGTTTGGCGGTGCCCTAATCTTGATTGGCGTAAAGGTGCGCGACAACTCCCGACTTGTGAACAAACAATTGGCAGAACTGCTGAACGAACAGAAGCTCTATCATATTGTTGCCATCAAACGGCCCTACGAAACAATCATCCCCCGCGGTACGGATTATGTGCTGCCGGGCGATATCGTTTTCTTTACAACAACGAAAGATCATATCAAAGATGTTCAGATGCATGCCGGCAAGAAAGACCCGGAGGTAAAAAAAGTATTTATCATGGGCGGTAGCCGCATAGCCATCCGTACCAGCCAATATCTGCCAAGTAATATCCGTGTAAAAATATTGGAAACGAACAAGGAGAAGAGCCATCACATTGCTGAGGTTGTGCCAAGCAACGTCTTGGTCATCAACGGTGACGGACGCGACACAGAACTGCTGATGCAGGAAGGCATCAAGGAGGCTCAGGCATTCGTTGCCCTTACCAACAATTCGAGCACGAATATCTTGGCTTGCTTGGCAGCAAAGCGTTTCGGAGTGTTCAAGACTGTGGCAAAGGTTGAGAATATCGACTATATTCCACTGGCAGAGAATATGGATATCGGCTCGGTGATAAACAAGAAGCTGATTGCTGCCAGTCATATCTACCAATTCTTGCTGGATGCCGACGTATCGAACGTGAAGTTCTTGACCTTCGCCAATGCCGATGTGGCAGAATTGGTAGCACGCCCAAATTCCAAGATTACACGGACTCAAGTAAAGGACCTTCACCTTCCGAAAGACCTTACATTGGGAGGACTTATACGCGACGGCGAACCTATGATGATTAAGGGAGACACCCGCATACAAGCATACGACCACGTGGTTGTGTTTAGTTTGGAGACAGCCATGCGCAAACTGGAGGAGTATTTTAATTAGTATGTTGCTTAATGTACGTTTCATAGTGAAGATGCTGGGGATGATGTGTATCCTCGAGACGCTGTTTATGCTGTTGGCAACTGCCGTGGCCTTCTGTTATGGCGGTGGCGACTTTCCTCCTTTGCTCCTCTCAAGCGGTATTATGTTTGCAGTCGGGGTAATGCTCTATACCATCGGCTTTCGCGCCAACGAATACACGACGGGCCGCAGGGAAGGTATGCTCACGGTTACCTTCGTTTGGATTCTGCTCTCGCTGCTGGGGATGCTGCCCTTTTATCTCGGAGGATATACCAACAATATAACGGATGCCTTCTTCGAGACCATATCGGGCTTCACCACCACCGGCGCAACAATCTTCGCCGACATAGAGTCGCTTCCCAAAGGCATTTTGTTTTGGCGTAGCCTTACTCAGTGGCAAGGGGGTATCGGCATGATTGTGTTTACCATCGCCTTGATGCCAATCTTGGGCGGAGGAGCAACGCAGATGTTTAATGCCGAGACTCCGGGAATTACGCACGAGAGGTTTCGCCCTCGTGTGACACAAGTAGCCAAACGACTTTGGGGTGTCTATCTGTTCCTCACCATATTGTTGGCAGCCCTGCTATGGGCAGGACCGATGGACCTCTACGATGCCGTTAACCACGCGCTCACCACTCTCTCAACCGGGGGATACTCCACCAAAAATGCGAGCATTGCCTATTGGAATTCTGCCTACGTGGAGTACATCATCTCCTTGTTTATGTTTATTGGAGCAACCAATATCACCCTGATTTATTTCTGCATGAGTGGAAAGGTAAAGAAACTGTTGTTCGACGAAGAGTTTCGTTGGTTCTTTTGGTTCATCGTAGTCATGATAGGGATAACCCTCGGTTGGATTACGTATCAAGGTTTCTACTCAGACTTCCCCACAGCCTTTCGACGGGCAACGTTTCAAGTGGTGTCGTTGGTTTCCACCTGCGGGTTTGCTACTGGCGACTACATACCTTGGGGACCGTTCTTTTGGATGATTGCCTTGATATTAATGTTTATCTGCGGCTGTGCAGGGTCAACCAGCGGAGGACTGAAAATGGAACGCTTTGTAATCCTCGCCAAAAGTCTGTTCAACGAATTCAAGAAACAGACACATCCGCATGCTGTTATCCCCGTGAGGATGGATTCGCATACCGTATCGAGCGACATTGTCCACCGCGTGCTGGCTTTCGCCGTTGCCTATATGTTGCTGAGCGTTGTCAGTTGCCTTATATTAATGCTCAGTGGATTCGGGTTCGAGGAGTCGATTGGAGCGGCTGTCTCTGCCATAAGCAATGTGGGTCAGGCATTGGGCGATTTGGGCCCGGCGGGGAACTTCTCGCAAATGCCCACTTTCTCCAAGTGGTTTCTTTCCTTTTTGATGATGACAGGACGTTTGGAAATATTCACCGTATTGACATTACTTGTTCCAGGATTTTGGAAACAATAAAACGCTTGCTTTTGCGTTATTGTATGCATGAATTATTAGGAGAGACTCGAAAATGATAGAATATATTAAGGGAGAGATTGTGGAGCTGACTCCCACACAGATGATAATGGAGTGCGGAGGAATAGGTTACGAAGTCAACATATCTCTGACCACATATAGTGCTTTTGCCGGGAAGCCAACCGGAAAAATCTACATATATGAGGTGATACGCGAAGATGCCCACCTTTTGTTCGGGTTCGCCGGGATAGACGAACGCGAATTGTTTCTATTGCTCACGTCGGTGTCGGGCGTAGGTCCAAACACGGCACGTATGATTCTATCGTCGCTTCCTCCTTCGGAACTGATTCAAGCCATTGCCGCCAAGAACGAAAAAGCGCTTACCTCGGTGAAAGGCATCGGGCAGAAAACTGCGCAACGCATTCTTGTGGACCTGAAGAACCGCGTAAAAACGGAAGGTCTTCTTACCGATGCCAACGGCACATCAATGGGAGGCAACGGGACAACCTACGACGAGGCTGTTGCTGCCCTCGTGATGCTGGGCTTCCAGAAGGTTGCATCGCAAAAGGTGGT
>CAVJCD010000058.1:5982-12092 GCA_963648005.1 Tannerellaceae bacterium
AAGGTGGTTGGTTCAATACTGAAAAATTCACCGATGTTGGCTGTAGAACAAGTGATAAAAAGTGCGCTCAGAATGCTTTGATAGCCCGATGGTAGAAGCAAAGCCCATGAAGGGTATCTTGGCAAACCTTGCGGGTTGATGTTTAGAATGAAAAAGACGGCTCTTAAATATCTTATTTGGGTTATCATACTGCTATTCGGAGTGGGTATGTTCTCTCTGAATGCCGATTACCTGACTTATACGGCAGAGTTGCCGGATATTCAGTTAATCGAGGGGCTAGATATGCCTGATGATAAAGATACCGTCACCCCCACTGTACGTTATCCGGTGTCGAAGACTGTGCCTGAGGGCTACGAAGACCTCACCAAACGGCGGCCGATGGACCTGCGTAGTCCGGAGAACGTGAAGACAGTCGTTGAGTATGATGTGCGGACCGGAAGATATGTGGTACGTACCCGCTTGGGCGACAAAGACCTCACCACCCCAATCAATCTGAGTGCAGAAGAGTATCAAGACTACAGCATGCAGCAGTCGATTAGTGCATACTATAGGCAGAAAAACGAAGAGGAGTTTCAGAAAGAAGCAGACAAATCGTTTAACCTGACAGATATGCAATTCGGTTTAGGTGCGGCAGAACGGATATTCGGTCCCGGAGGTGTACGCATACGAACGCAAGGGTCGGCAGAGGTATCCCTTGGATTGAAGCGTAACAGCACCAAAGACCCATCGCTGCCCGAACGCGCCCGAAGCAACACCATATTCAACTTCGACGAAAATGTGCAACTAAACGTGCAGGCTTCCGTGGGGCAGAAGGTAAACTTCAATATGAACTACAACACGGAGACTTCCTTCGACTTCGACTCCAAGAAACTGAAGTTGGCATATACGGGAGAAGAGGACGAAATAATCAAGTCGATTGAAGCCGGAAACGTGTCGATGACCACCAGCAACTCGCTAATCAACGGCGGTGCGGCATTATTTGGTATGAAGACCGACCTTCAGTTCGGCAAACTGAGGGTCAATGCTTTGTTTGCGCAGCAGAACTCCGAATCGAAGACGGTAAGTTCCAAAGGGGGTGTACAAACGAAAGAGTTTGAACTCAAGGTAGACGAATACGACGAGAACCGCCACTTCTTCTTGGCGCACTACTTCAGAAACACCTACGATGATGCCGTTGCCAATCTGCCGCAAATTTCATCGAAGGTAAACATCACCCGCCTGGAAGTGTGGGTCACAAACAATCGTGGCGACTACGACCAAGCCCGAAACATCGTTGCGTTTACGGATATCGGTGAGAACAAGACGGATTATTTGTATAACCCCACTGAGTTTCCAGTATCTTCGCCGAACAACGAACTGCCAGCCAATAGTGCCAACACACTATACAGCCGTATGACCGCGGAGTTTGTCGGAGCGCGTGAAATCAGCCAGGTGGACAATGTGCTGAGCGGCTTCACCGGAGGAGCAGAATATGAAGAGGTGGAGAGCGCCCGTTTGTTGGATGCTAACTCGGAATACACCTACGACAAGCAACTCGGTTATTTGTCGCTGAACATAAGTCTTCAGGAAAGCCAGGTATTGGCTGTTGCCTACGAATATGAATACACCGACAATACCGGCACCAAGCGCACCGGGAGAGTCGGCGAGTTTTCCGACAGCGACCCGAGCAATCCAAGCAATTGCCTATACGTAAAATTGCTGAAGGGCGTCAACATGTCTCCGCCTATGAAATATTGGGACTTGATGATGAAAAACATCTATTCCTTGGGTGCCTACTCCGTCCAGAAAGACAAGTTCCGTTTGGATGTGTTGTATCAAAGCGATACAGCCGGTACTTATATCAACTACCTGCCGGAAAGCGCAGACAACAAACAGGTTTGGATACGTATGATGGGGGCAGACAGGTTGAACAAACAGAACGAGAAGTATCCTGACGGCTATTTCGACTTTGTGGAGGGATATACCGTACAGCCGGCTACCGGTAGGGTAATCTTCCCAACCATAGAGCCTTTCGGTTCCAGTTTGAGAAAGAAGTTGGAAAAATATGTCAGTCCGTCTGTTGCAGACAAGTATGTCTTCCAAGAGCTGTATGACACCACGCAGACTGCCGCCCGCCAGATTGCCGAGAAGAACAAGTTCATTATGCAGGGTGAGTATAAGGCTTCCTCCTCTTCCGAGATACAACTCGGAGCCAACAACGTGGCCCGTGGTTCGGTTCGCGTCACAGCTGCGGGAGCCACACTGACGGAGAATGTGGATTACACGGTTGACTACACCTCGGGAGTAGTCACAATCTTGAACGAAAGCATCATTGCCGCCGGCACGCCGATAAGCGTATCACTGGAGAATCAGACGACTTATAATATGCAACGGAAGACAATGATGGGGCTCGACCTTAACTACCAATTCAACCCCGACTTCTCTTTTGGTGCTACCATCATGCATATGTCGGAAATGCCGCTGACCACGAAAACAACGTTTGGTGACGAGTCGCTCAACAATACCCTATGGGGTTTCAACCTCGCCTACAAGACCGAAAGTCAATGGCTGACCAACATGTTCGACCGATTACCGCTACTTAGCCTTACCAAACCCAGCCAAATTGCGCTTACCGGCGAGTTTGCTCACCTCATAGCAGGACATTACGAAAACAAATACACCGAAGGGTTTTCTTACCTCGACGATTTTGAGTCTACACAAAGTGGTTTCGACCTCTTGAACCCGTATCCATGGAAGCTTGCCAGTGTGCCTTGGGACAATGACCCCAGAGCCCTCTTCCCCGAGGCCGGGAAATCGAACGACATTGCGTATGGCAAGAACCGTGCACTGTTGGCATGGTATTACGTTGACGGGTTGTTCACTCGCAAAAACTCCAGTCAGGTACCCCAGCATATCCGCAACGACAAGGAACAACTGTCGAACCATTACGTTCGTGCCATCTACGTGGACGAGCTGTTCCCGGACAGAGACCAAGGGTACAACGAAACGAGTTTGATACAGGCTCTCAACCTCGCTTATTATCCAAATGAACGCGGACCGTATAACTTGGATGCCGACCTTGTCAACACGGACGGTACGTTGCAGAACCCCGAGCAACGCTGGGGTGGTATCATGCGCAAAATCGAGCAGAGCGATTTCGAGACCGCCAACGTTGAGTACATTGAGTTCTGGATGCTCGACCCCTACATCTACGAAGAACGTAACGGAGAAGCCATCAAGGGAGGAGACCTATACTTCAACTTGGGTGAGGTATCGGAAGATGTGTTGAAGGACGGAAAGAAGTTCTACGAAAACGGGCTGCCTACTGATGGAGACCGCAGCTTGGTTGACTCCACTGTTTGGGGACTTGTCCCGAAACAGCAGAGCACCGTATATGCCTTCGACAACACCTCCGGCGTTCGTGCAAAACAAGATGTCGGTCTCAACGGTCTGTCGGCGGAAGAAGAGCTGACCTACCCCACTTATCAGGAGTTCATTGAGAAGCTCCGCGGCAAGCTGACACCCGAAGTCATTTCAGAAATGGAACAAGACCCCTATTCTCCACTTCTGAACCCCGGCACGGATAAATACCGATACTTCCGCGGAAGCGAACTGGACGACAATAACGTCAGCATCCTGGAACGCTATAAGCACTACAACGGAACGGAAGGCAACTCGGCAGAGAGCGGGACCAACGACGAGCGCTACGACACCTCCGCCTCCAAGAACCCGGATGTGGAAGATTTGAACCAAGACAACACGATGAACAAGAACGAGAAATATTTCGAGTACAAAGTGTCTATCCGGCCGGAGGACCTGGAGGTCGGGAAGAACTTCATCGTGGACAAGAAGATTACTTACCCCAAGATACCCAACGGAGAGAACGACGGAGGGAAGAAGAACGACCCGGCAACATGGTATCTCTTCAAAATCCCGGTAAAGAATTACGACCGTGCCGTGGGGGCTATCAGCGACTTCAAGAGCATCCGCTTTGTGCGTATGTATATGACAAACTTCAGCAAACCTACCATCCTGCGTTTCGGTACGTTTGAACTCGTGCGTGGCGAATGGCGCTCCTACGAGCAGGATTTGTCTGACCCGAAGGTGCCACCCAGAATCAACGGTTCTCTTGAAGTGTCTACGGTGAACATCGAAGAGAACAGTAGGCGTACACCTATCCCTTATACCATTCCTCCCGGCATAACCCGTCAGACCGACCCGAGCCAGCCTCAGCTTACCCGTGAGAACGAGCAGGCACTATCTTTGAAGGTGAGCGATTTGGCGCCAAGGGATGCACGTGCCGTTTATAAGACTACGTCCTACGACCTGCGCCAATACAAACGGCTGCAGTTGTTTGTCCATGCCGAAGCATTGCCCGACAGCGCAGACAAATACACTCCGCTGGAGGATGGCGACCTCTCGGTGTTCATCCGCTTGGGTTCCGACTATAGGAGTAACTACTACGAATATGAGGTGCCGCAGACCGTCACACTGCCCAACAAGGGACAATATCTCCAGGAGGAAGTATGGCCCACGGAGAATATGCTTGACTTCCCACTCGAGCTCTTGACCAACCTTAAGCTTAGCCGTAACAAGAAAAAGCGCGAGGGGGATAAGGGTATTACGTTCAACACTGTCTACTCGGAGACCGGCACGGGCTATAAGGTCAGCATCATAGGAAACCCAAGTCTGTCGGAGGTGAAGACCATCATGATTGGTGTGCGCAACTATGGTTCTAATGATGCGAGAAGCGGTGAGGTTTGGGTGAACGAACTGCGACTCGGAGACTTCAACGAAGAGGGCGGATGGGCAGCCAACGCCAACCTCAACGTGGCAGTATCCGACCTTGCTACAGTGAATGTTGGCGGACGCGTCGAAACAGCCGGCTTTGGTGCCCTCGACCAATCGCTTACCGAGCGCCGCATTGACGACTACTCGCAGTATAATGTGGCAGCCAACATTGAATGGGGTAAGTTCTTCCCCGAGAAGGCGAAGGTCAGCATACCGATGTACTATGCCTACTCCAAGGACCAAACGAAAGCAAAATACAACCCGTTGGACCAAGACATCAAGCTGAACGATGCACTTGATGCCGTTGATACCAATACGGAGAAAGACTCCATCAAGAGCTATGCTGTGGACAAGACCACTGTCAAAAGCATCTCTTTCAACAATGTCAAGTCAGATATCCGTAGCAAGACACCGATGCCCTACGACCCGGCGAACTTCTCGCTTGGCTACTCCTTCAGTCAGACACAAAGCAACAATGCGGAGACGGAGTATGAAACAACCAAGGACTATCGTGGCAACTTTGCCTACAACTACACACCGTATGCAAAGCCCCTGCGCCCGTTCCAGAAGATAAAGAAGAGCAACGGATACACACGCTATATCAAGCAGCTAAGTCTTAACTATCTGCCGTCGAACATCAGTTTCCAGACTGCCTTGATGCGTAATTACAATGAACTACAGCTGCGTGACATCGAGAACACCGGATACAAGCCGGAGGTGACCTTCAGCTCCGAATTCTACTGGGACCGTGCCTTCAGCCTTAGGTGGGACCTCACCAACAACATCAACATGACCTTCACCTCGGGGACCAATGCCCGCATCGAGGAGCCGTACGTGCAGGTCAACAAGGAGTTGGCGCCCGACCAATATCAGGTATGGAAAGACTCCGTAAAGCAGAGCATTGCCGATATGGGTACGCCACTGAGGTACGACCAGACGTTTAATGCCGTCTTTACCCTGCCGTTGCAGCAAATCCCGGTACTGGATTGGACGAATGGTTCGGTGTCCTACAACGCACAGTATAACTGGGACCGCGGTGCCGTTACCGACACGGAATATGCCCTGGGCAA
Organism: Tannerellaceae bacterium; assembly: GCA_963648005.1. GTDB lineage: Bacteria > Bacteroidota > Bacteroidia > Bacteroidales > Tannerellaceae > Parabacteroides. The sequence continues at coordinate 11,823 of CAVJCD010000058.1, forward strand.
CACCATCACCAACCAACGTCAGATAGACTGGCAGGGAAGCCTCAACTTCCAGTCGCTCTACAACAAGAACAAATATCTGAAGGAGGTGAACCGCAAGTTCTCATCCTCGCGTGCCGCCTCCAAGAAGCAGGAAAAGAAGACGGTGAAGAAAGACATCAAGCTGGAGAAGGAGATACAGCTGAACCCCGACAGCGGAACCGTTGTGCAACACGGTATGTTTACCAAGAAGCTGCGCATCACTGCCCGCGGAGCCGACGGTAAGGTGTATGC
>CAVJCD010000059.1:0-12071 GCA_963648005.1 Tannerellaceae bacterium
CCTTATGTTCCCCTCGATGAACAAAGAGATGCAGGAGGGACTCATCAATACATACAAAGAGAGCGGATTCTTCCCCGAATGGGCAAGTCCGGGCCATCGCGACTGCATGGTGGGCAACAACTCGGCGTCTATCCTCGTGGACGCCTACATGAAGGGAGTGAGGGTTGACGACCTCGAGACACTCTACAAGGGACTGGTTCACGGCACGGAGAACGTACATCCCAAGGTGCATTCCACCGGCCGCCTCGGGCATGAGTACTACAACAAACTCGGCTATGTGCCCTACGATGTCAAGATTAACGAGAATGCTGCCCGTACACTGGAGTATGCCTACGACGACTGGTGTATCTATCGTCTTGCAAAAGAGCTGAAGCGTCCGAAGAAAGAGATTGACCTTTTTGCCAAGCGTGCCATGAATTACAAGAACCTCTTCGACAAGGAGAGCAAGCTGATGCGCGGCAGGAATGCCGACGGCACCTTCCAGTCCCCCTTCTCGCCTCTGAAGTGGGGCGACGCCTTTACTGAGGGCAACAGCTGGCACTACACATGGTCGGTGTTCCACGACCCGCAGGGGCTGATAGACCTCATGGGCGGCAAGGATACATTCGTCATGATGCTCGACTCGGTGTTCACCGTTCCGCCCCTGTTCGATGAGAGCTACTATGGCGGGGTTATCCACGAGATTCGCGAGATGCAGATTATGAACATGGGCAACTATGCCCACGGCAACCAGCCGATACAGCACATGATATACATGTACAACTACGGCGGACAGCCTTGGAAGGCCCAACATTGGGTGCGCGAAACGATGAACAAGATGTATACCCCCACGCCCGACGGCTATTGTGGCGACGAAGACAACGGGCAGACCTCTGCCTGGTATGTGTTCTCTGCCCTCGGGTTCTATCCCGTGGCTCCGGGCACCAACCAGTACGTGATGGGTGCACCTTTGTTCAAAAAGGCAACGCTACATCTCGAGAACGGCAAGGACTTCGTGATTAATGCGCCCGAGAATAGCGACAAGAACCTCTATATCGAGTCCGTCTCGTGGAACGGCAAGGACTACACGAAGAACTATCTCGACCACTATGAGATGATGAAGGGCGGAGTGCTCAACATCAAGATGAGCAACAAACCCAATCTCAACAGAGGTACCGCTACGGACGACCTCCCGTATTCCTTCTCCACCAACGAAAAGAAAAAGAAATAACCAATAATTCATTAAGAGTATGAAAAGTAACAAGCAATGGATAATGGCAGGCGTCGCCGTATGCCTGCTCTTGGTCTCCTCCTGCCAAAATGCAGAGAAGACAAATGTGGAAACTGACTACGTCTCGTATGTAGACCCTTATATCGGGTCAGGTGAACACGGACATGTGTTCGTGGGGGCAAGTGTACCCTTCGGTGCCGTGCAACTGGGACCGACAAACATCCATAAGGGATGGGACTGGTGCTCGGGATATCATTATTCCGACAGTGTATTGATAGGTTTCAGCCATACACATCTTAGCGGCACGGGATGTGCCGACCTTGGTGATATCCTTCTTATGCCGTTCACCGGCGAGGTGCGTACCACCCGTGGCGAACAAGACAACATAGAGGGCGCATGTTCCTCTTACTATAAGCACGAGAACGAGGCAGTGAGCCCGGGATACTACTCTTTGTTGCTGGATAACGGTGTGCGTGCCGAACTTACTGCCACCGAAAGGGTGGGCATGCATCACTACACCTTCCCCAAAGACCAACATGCACGTCTGCTTATTAACCTCAAGGAAGGCATTGGCGACCGCTCGTACGACACTTATCTGAAGAAGATAGATGACAATACGATAGAAGGCTACCGTTTCTCGCACGGATGGAGCCCGCAACACAAGGTGTTCTTTTATATGACCTTCGACCGGCCCGTGGCTTCGTTGGATGTGTTCAACGACGATGAGCCTGCCGGAAGCGACAATCTCACGGGCGAGAAGGTGAAAGGGGTTGTGTCCTTTGGCGAGGGCCTCGAGGACGTGCAGGTGAAGGTTGCCATCTCTTCCGTAAGCTGTGAGAATGCTGCAAAGAACATGGAGGCTGAGCTGCCCCACTGGGATTTCGACCAGGTACATAAAGACGCAGTGGACAAATGGAACGACCAATTGGCTTGCGTGGCGATAGATACACCCGATGAACGGGCAAAGAAAATCTTCTACACCTCCGTCTACCATATGTTCATAGCCCCCACGCTCTATTGCGACGTCAACGGCGAGTTTCGCGGACAAGACGACAAGGTGTATACCAACAATACATGGACAAACTATTCCACCTTCTCTCTTTGGGATACCTATCGCACGCTGAATCCTCTCTACACCATCGTTGCACCGGAGAAAATGAATGACATCATCAATTCCTTCCTCAGCATATACGACCAGCAGGGCAAGCTCCCGATATGGCATCTGGTGGGGGGCGAAACCAACTGTATGCCGGGCTATAGCTCCGTGCCAATCATTGCCGATGCCTATCTGAAGGGCTTTGACGGCTTTGATGCCGAGCGCGCTCTCCAAACCATGAAGGCCACTGCCACCAATATGAAGCAGAATGGCATCCCCTATGTGCTGGAGAAGGGCTACATCCCTTGCGACAAGGTGCACGAGGCTACCTCCATCGCCATGGAATATGCTGCCGACGACTGGGGTACGGCTCTTATGGCAAAGAAAATGGGTAAGCAGGAAGACTATGAGACCTATCTCAAGCGTGGTAAGTATTATGCCCAATACTACGACCGTGACATCCGCTTTGTCCGTCCCCTCATGGACGACGGCAGCCGACGCACGCCTTACGACCCATTCCGTTCGGTATATGGTGTGGGCGACTTTACTGAGGGTACAGGTTGGCAGTATACCTTCTTTGTTCCCCAGCATCCGGAAGGACTGATAGAGATACTCGGTGGCGACGCTGCCTTTGTTGCACGTCTCGACTCGCTCTTCATCGTTGAGGGAGACATGGGTGAGAAGGCATCGAGCGATATCACCGGTCTGATTGGACAATATGCTCACGGCAACGAGCCGAGCCATCACGTGGCTTACCTCTATCCATACGCCGGAGAGCAGTGGAAGACTGCCGAGAAGGTGCGCTACATCCAGGATGTGTTCTATACCGACCAGCCGGATGGAATCATCGGCAACGAAGACTGCGGACAGATGTCGGCATGGCATGTAATGTCTGCTCTTGGCTTCTATCAGGTGAACCCCTCTAATGGTGTGTTTGTGTTTGGTAGTCCGCAGTTCACCAAGGCTTCCATTCGCCTTGGTGGCGGAAAGACTTTCGACGTGGTTGCCGAGAACAACAGCAAGGATAATATCTATATCCAGTCTGCTTCGCTCAACGGGAAACCCTATGAGAAGTCCTACATAACCTACGAGGATATAATGAAGGGTGGTTGCCTAAGCTTTGTAATGGGAAACACTCCGAACAAACAATTCGGCGCAGCGCCCGAGAACCGTCCGAAGTCGGCTGAATAATCCAACAAAAAGCAGAAGATATGAACAAAAGATTTAAGACAACCATCTTGGGCTCGGCTCTCGTCCTCATGCTGGGGGCTTGCTCTTCCGGCTCCGACACTGCCTCCACGCAGTGTAGCCCGGTGGACTACGTGAATCCGTATATGGGAAACATCAGTCACTTGCTGGTGCCTACCTATCCCACAGTACATCTCCCCAACAGCATGCTGCGCGTTTATCCCGGGCGTGCCGATTATACCGGCGACCGTCTGAGTGGACTGCCAATCATTGTGACCAGCCATCGCGGACGCTCTGCCTTCAACCTCAGTCCTTATCAGGGAGAGGAGTCGGGCTTGAAGCCGATAATCACATATAGCTATGACAGGGAACATATCCATCCCTATCGCTATCAAGTCTATCTTGACGATAACAATATCGACGTCGACTTTGCACCCTCGCAACAGAGTGCAGTGTATGGCTTAACCTTCGAAGGCGAAGGCCCCGCCTACTTGGTGTTCAACAGTTGCGGCGGACAACTCAAAAGCGACGGGAAAAGCATCAGCGGTTACCAGTTTGTTGACTCCAAGACCAAGGTCTATCTCTATGCCGAAACCGACAAAGCCCCGCAACAATGCGGCACAGTGGGAGACGACGGCGTGAAATACGGCAATATGTCGGCAGAAGGGAATAGGGCAGCCATTGTTCTTGCCTTCGGAAACGATGTGGAGAAGCTTGGCATCCGCTATGGCATTTCCTTCATCAGCGAAGAGCAGGCAAAGAAGAACCTCGAACGCGAGATACATGACTACGACGTGGAGGCTGTTGCCTCTCTTGCCCGCGACAAATGGAACGAAGCTCTTGGCAAGATTGAAGTGCAAGGCGCAACGGAAGACGACAAGGCAGTGTTCTACACCTCCCTCTATCGTGTCCACGAACGTCCAATCAACCTTAGCGAAGACGGGCATTACTATAGTGCCTTCGACGGCAAGGTGCACGATGATGGAGGCCACCCGTTCTATACCGACGACTGGATTTGGGACACCTATCGCGCAGCCCATCCGTTGCGTATCCTGATTGACAACGAACGCGAGAGAGATATAATCAACTCCTACCTCTTGATGGCAGAGCAGATGGGTAACAACTGGATGCCTACCTTCCCGGAGGTGACGGGCGACTCCCGCAGGATGAACTCCAACCATGCTGTGGCTACCGTGATTGATGCCTGGCGAAAGGGCCTTCACGGCTTCGACCTCGAGAAGGCTTACGAGGCAGCGCGCAAAGGTATTGAGGAGAAGACCTTGATTCCTTGGTCGGCGGCTCCTGCCGGATGGCTCGACGATTTCTACAAGCAACACGGCTATATCCCGGCATTAAGGCCCGGAGAGAAGGAAACCGTTGCCAACGTATCCAAGGGGGAGAAGCGTCAGCCGGTGGCTGTTACCCTCGGAACGGCTTACGACCAATGGTGCCTCTCTCAAATAGCTGCCGAGCTGGGTAAGACGGATGATGCCCGTAAATATCTCACGGCATCCTACAACTATCGTAATGTGTTCAACCCCGATACCCGTTTCTTCCACCCGAAGGACAAGGACGGGAAGTTTATCCTCCCAATGGACTATCGTTATGATGGCGGACTGGGTGTGCGCGACTACTACGACGAGAACAATGGCTATGTGTATCGTTGGGACGTGCAGCACAATATCGGCGACCTAATCTCCCTGATTGGTGGCAACGAAGTATTTGTCTCGGCGCTCGATTCCATGTTCAACGAGCCCCTGGGAATGTCGAAGTGGAGCTTCTATTCATTCCTTCCGGACCATACCGGCAATGTGGGTATGTTTTCTATGGCTAACGAGCCGAGTATGCATATCCCATACCTTTATAATTATGCCGGACAGCCATGGAAGACTCAGAAACGTATACGCACCTTGCTTGACCAATGGTATCGCAACGACCTCATGGGACTTCCCGGTGACGAAGACGGCGGTGGCATGTCTGCCTTTGTTGTGTTCAGTCAGATGGGGTTCTATCCCGTTACGCCCGGCTCACCGACATACAATATCGGCAGTCCGATGTTTACCCACGTGAAAATGGACCTTGGTGGAGGCAAAACGTTTGAGATAATAGCTCACAACGCCTCGTCGGAAAACAAATACGTGCAGTCTGCCCGTTTGAATGGCAAGGAACTTAATCAGCCGTGGTTCAATCATAGCGACATCGCTCAGGGCGGTTTGCTTGAGTTGGAGATGGGCCCCAAAGCCAATAAGGCATGGGGAACCAAAACACCCCCTCCCTCCGCCGACCCGATGCCATGATAATGGATAGGCAAAAATGAATTGGTTAACCGTTTCGACCAAATTGGTTAACCAATTCACTTTTGTTGGTTCAAAAAAAATCAACCCTCCAGCAAAAACTGCATGAAGGGTTGAAAAAAATGAAAAAAATCGGGTTTCCTTACAATTTGGGCAATTCCCATGGTGCACGATAGTAGGCTTTCGACAGAGCTGTTGCCTCCTCGTCGCCGATAAAGATGTTGGCAGCATCGTTCCAACGTACCTCGCGTTGCAGTCTGCAAGATATGTTTGCCAAATGAGCCATCTTGGCAACACGGGCGCCTATGGCAATATCGGCATTCGGCAGTTCCCTGCTCTTGATGCAACTCAAGAAGTTACCCACGTGGTTATACAATCCTTTTCCTTCGCCCTTCTTGAACGGCACAGCCTCCATGCGGGCATCCTTCCCGGCAACCACAGGAATCACTTCCCATCCGTCGCGGGTGAGGACCATCGTGCCCTTCTCGCCAAAGAACGCCAAGCCTTCTTTCTTGCCGAACAATCCGTGGTTGATTCCGCAGGCATGGTCCCAAATGATATTGAAATCTTTGTATGCATATGTTGCCATCAGGGTATCGGGAGTCTCCATGGCATCATTGGGGTAGGCCAACTTGCCGCCTCCGGTGCAAACCCTGGTAGGCAGACCGACGCCCATACCTTCCAATGCATAGTCCAGCAAATGGACACCCCAGTCAGACATCAGTCCGCCGGCATAATCCCAGAAGAAACGGAAATTGTAGTGGAAACGATAGATGTTGAACGGACGCTTGGGGGCCGGACCGAGCCACATGTCGTAGTCCACTCCGGCGGGAACAGCGCTATCGGGTACAATAGGCAGCGACGGTTTGCTGTCTTGATAAGCCCATACCTTAACTGTACGTATACGACCGATATTTCCGGCTTTAAGATAATTGGCAGCCTCGTCCCAATGCGGGTCACTGCGTTGCCATTGACCTACCTGCACAATACGTTCGTATTTACGGGCAGCCTTTTCCATCAAATTACATTCTTCAATTGTGTTCGAAAGCGGCTTCTCAACGTATACATCCTTGCCGGCTTGGCAGGCATAAATAGTAGGGAGACAATGCCAATGGTCGGGCGTTCCGATGATTACCACGTCCACGTCTTTGTTGTCAATTACCCTACGCCAATCTTTATATAGGTTGGGTACTTTCTTTCCGGTGCTTTTCTGCACATCAGCAGCACGTTTGTTGAGCCATTCGTCGTCGATATCACAAAGGGCAACGCACTCCACCTCCGGATAGTTGAGAAACGTACTCAAGTCTCCGAAACCCATGGAACGACATCCAATAAGGGCTACCTTCACTTTATTACTCGGAGCTTTCTGTCCGTAAACAGCTCCGTAAGCGCTACCAAATAATGGCGACAAACCCAGCCCGGCTGCTGATAGGGCTGATTTCTGCAAGAAATTTCTTCTATTCATGGTATCTCTTTAAATTTTTGTATACAATAATGCAACCGCAATAATACGAAAATAATCCTATATTTGCCCCCCAAAAACTGAAAAAGGAAATGAAATCTCTCTCGAATACTAAGGACTGGAACGTGCTCTATACTGCTCCCAGGGCGGAAAAGCAGGTGAAAGAACGTATCGATGCCTTGGGTGTTGAATGTTTCTTGCCTCTTCACCGCACGCCACGTGTGTGGTCCGACAGGGTGAAGATTGTTGAAGTGCCGTTGTTTAATTCATATATATTTGTTCGCTGCTCCGACGAAGTGTTGCGCAGTCTGCTCAAGGTCTATGGCGTTTCGCGCATTGTGTTCTACGACCAAAAGCCTGCGGTTGTCCGCCAAAGGGAAATAGACGTCATTCAGGAGTTCTTGGTACAAGCCGCCGACCATGCACTCTGTCCCGGTGAGGAGGTGGAGATTCTTACCGGTGCCATGAAACATATATCCGGAAAGATACAGAAGGTAAAGAAAAAGCACTTGGTGCTCTATCTGGAGCAACTCGGAGCCACCGTATGCGTGAATTTGGACGAGGTGGCCCATGTAAATCGTTTGAAATAGAAAGACAAGAACAAAACCGCCATCGCACCCATGTTTCTTGGCTTAGAAAGGGAGGGGCTATTGGTTTTTCCTCCGTTGGTTCTTGGCGTCTTCCTTGGCTAGTAGAACAACATTGTAGACAAAGTCGGTCATCCATTCTTCCGAATAACCAAGCGTTTCCTTGAATTTGCGGATGCTCCAAGCAGTCTTCTGAACGCTTACTTCCTTCCACTCCGAACGGGTTACAATCTCGTGTATCGTTTTGGCTGTTTGGTGGTAGAGCAATTTCTTCACCAACATGGAGAAGCGAAACTTCCATTGCATCAAGTTGTCGAGCAACGAAAACAAATCGTTGCAGAACCCTTGGAAGAGGAAAAAGTATGATTTGATATCATTCTGCGACTTGCAATTTTTTTTCACCGACGCATCAATCTCCTTGAAGAACCCTTCACTCATACCATAGTCCTGCATCAAAACTTTGCGTACACGCGACTTCTCGGCAATGCCCAATTTGTTGTTTTGTGTCGGAATCTTCAACATTCTCTTGAAAAGAGCCATGTCAGGCAATATGTTGATATTGGTCATACCCAGTTGCACTGCCATCACGGCTTGATAGTAAACGCGGATGAGCGTTACAAACTCCTCTACGTTGCCCTTCGATGGTGCTTCCGGCTCTTCTTTTGCTCCCTTAAAAAGTTTGGAAATAATGTTCATGTGCGTTAGTTGTAAGGTCTTTCTCCTCTTCTTAGAGCGGTAAGCGGGGTTCGAACCCGTGACCTTCGGCTTGGGAAGCCGACGCTCTACCAACTGAGCTACTACCGCGCTTGAGTGCGACAAAAGTAGGTATTTCTTTTCTTTTATCGGTATCTTTGGCGCGGAAATATTTTAACGGACATGAAGAAAGAGAAACTTACGCTTGTTAAGGTTGGAGGGAAGATTGTAGAGGAGGAAGATACCCTAAAGAATCTGCTTCGCGATTTTTCCCGGATAGAAGGATTCAAAGTATTGGTGCACGGTGGCGGACGTTCGGCAACCAAGCTGGCCGAGAGGCTGGGGATAGAGAGCCGGATGGTGAATGGACGTAGGGTGACGGATGCCGAGACACTGCGCGTGGTGACGATGGTATATGGTGGATTGGTGAACAAAAATATTGTTGCCGGTTTGCAGTCGCTGGATGTGAATGCATTGGGGTTGACCGGAGCCGACATAAACCTGATACGTTCGGAGAAACGTCCGGTGGCTGAGGTGGATTATGGCTTTGTGGGGGATGTGAAAGAAGTGAACGCTGATTTGCTTGCCTTGCTTATCCATGAAGGCATTGTTCCGGTGTTGGCTCCTCTGACACACGACAAGCAGGGGCATATACTAAATACCAATGCCGACACGATTGCCGGAGAGACAGCCAAAGCTTTGGCAAAACATTTTGATGTGACGCTCATGTTTTGCTTCGAGAAGAAAGGAGTGCTAAGGGACGAGAAGGACGACGAAAGCGTTATTCCCGAACTGAATCGCACGATGTTCAAGCAATTGGTTGAAGAGGGCGTTATACAAGGCGGAATGATTCCGAAACTGGAGAACGCATTCCAAGCTGTTGATGCCGGAGTGAAGGAAGTTGTTATCACGCAGGCTTCCGAGATTCATCAAGGAAAAGGAACACGGGTTTGCTGAGAGAGGGGAAAAAATAGTGCGTCAAAACCACGATGAGAGCGGGTTTTGACGCACTGTTTTTATCTACCTTTATATTATAGGCTTCTTATCTTCATGTTGCGGAACCAGATGAGCGAGTCGCCATGTTTGCCCTGAAGACCGATATGTCCCTTGGTCGGGAGTTCGGCGAAAGGCTTCGGCAACCAGCTTGGAATGTCACTACCATCAGGGTTTACTTTCCCGGAAGTCCATTTGCTCATATCCATCTCGGTTACTTTCTTGCCGTTTAGTATCACGGTGATGCGCTGACCGGCACATTTGATACGCATGTGATTCCATTCTCCCGGTTTCTTTACCACCTTGTCTTGTTTGGCTCCGAGGTGACCGTAGATGGCTCCACATTTCTCAAAAGGTTTGCCGTTACCCCATTTCTCGCAATGGTCGTCGGCTATCTGTACTTCCACTGAGTTGGGAATCCAGTCTTTAATGTCGGTACAATAAACAACCACACCGCTGTTGGTGCCTACGTCTGTCTTAAAATCCAAATCCAGTTCAAAGTTCTCGTATTCGGTTTTGGTCCATATAGACTCATCCTTTACGGCAGAAAGCACGCCGTCGGTTACGCTCCATACTTCAGGATTGTAGCTGGCATCTGAGAGGTTCTCTCCAAACAAAGGCTTCCATTTGTTGCCTGCCATAGAAACACTAAGGGTAAAGCTGTTGGCGATACCCATAAACAGCACGAATAAAAATAAGATACGTTTCATCATGATTGATTTTAGATAATAATTCGAGGTTCAAAGGTAGTATCTTTGCCCGTGCCGAAAAAGGAAAACCGGGTTTTATTTACCTTTGGCCCGGATAAACAAAAGATTGTAAGGAAAGAATGAAAACGATAGTAAAGATAGACCATGCAGTGCCCCGTTTGCCGCAGCTAAGCTTCGTAGGACCGGTTGATTGGACGATTCAAGAGGGTGAACAGTGGGCAGTTGTAGGGCCCAATGGAGCCGGCAAAACACTCCTTGCCGATATGTTGCAACGTAAGTTTGCCTTGAAGGAGGGAGATGTTGTTTGGAATTGTGAGGAAGGTGCCGGGTGCCCGATTAAGAGCATTGCATTCAAGGATATTTATTCATTGGCCGACTGTAGGAACACTTATTACCAACAGAGATGGCATTCCACGGAAACGGATGATGTGCCAGTGGTAGAGGATTTGTTGAAAGAATATTCCGGGAAGGATGATATGTATCAGATGCTTTCGTTCTTCGGAATTGCCGATTTGTTGCCAAAGAAACTCATATTTCTTTCCAGCGGTGAACTGCGCAAGTTTCTGATTGTTCGCACGCTGTTGAACCACCCAAGGATATTGGTGCTCGACAATCCGTTCATTGGTCTCGATGCCTCCTCGCGTGGGGTGTTGGTGGACCTTCTGCAGCAGATGACAAAGTTGAAGTCGCTCCAAGTTGTTTTGTTGTTGTCCAATCCGGATGATATCCCGGAGATGGTTACGCATGTTCTCCCTCTTTACGGCAAGAAAATCCACGAGCCGCAAACGCGTGATGAGTTTGTGGCAGACAAGGAATTGCAGGCGTATTTGTTTCCGGACTGCACACAGGATTTGTTGTTGCCCCCCTCAGATAAAGAGCCTTCGGAGCATGAGGTTACGTTTCGCATGGAGCATGTTTTCATAAAGTATGGCAACAGAACGATACTGAAAGACTTGGATTGGGAGGTGAAGAATGGTGAGAAGTGGGCTTTGTTTGGTCCCAATGGGTCAGGTAAATCCACGCTCCTGAGTTTGATTTATGCCGACAATCCGCAGTCGTATGCAAACCGTTTGTTTCTCTTCGACCGTAAACGCGGGTCGGGCGAGAGTATCTGGGACATAAAGAAAAGAATCGGGTATGTCTCCCCGGAGATGCATCTCTATTACATGGAGAATGTGCCGACGTTGAATATTGTTGCCTCCGGCTTCTTCGATTCCATAGGGCTGTTCCGCAAATGCACGGAAGAGCAGCAGTCCGTTGCTTTGGCATGGATGAAGGTCTTTGGCATTGAGGGATTGAAGGAGCGTTCGTTTCTTACCCTGTCGTCGGGTGAACAGCGGCTGGCGCTGTTGGCACGGGCGTTTGTGAAAGACCCTGAGCTGATAATATTGGACGAGCCTTTACACGGACTCGATATCAGCAATAAGCGAAAAGCCGCCCGTGTAATCGAGCAGTTTTGTGCCCGTAAGGGAAAGACTTTGGTCTATGTGACCCACTATCCGCATGAGTTGCCCACATGTGTTTCGAAGCATTTCGAATTGGTCAAACACCCGGTTTCGGAATAATATTTCGAACGGCGGAAAGTCCACTTTCCACCTTCGCTGAAACTCAGTGACGCAAGAAAGTCCACTTTCCAGTATTTCTTCAGTCGCGGAAACGTTAGAAAGTCCACTTTCTAGTTTCATCGCGTCGCGACGGAATCATCCGAGTACTCTTTTTTCTTCGTCGTGTCGCGACGCGATTATCCGAGCACTTTTCTACTGTCAAACTGAGACACCCAGGGCTGAGACGGCAAGCACAGCAGAGGTAAAGCCGTCCGAGGTTGAGAAGCCGAAGGA
>CAVJCD010000060.1:0-12023 GCA_963648005.1 Tannerellaceae bacterium
GAACGAAAGATATGCGTTGAACTCTTCGGGGAACTCATTTTCGCTCTGCATCTTTGTCATATCGGTCTTCCAACCGGGCAGCTCAACGTATATCGGCTCAATAGTGCCGTCAACCTCAAACGGGAATTGGGTTACTTCTTCACCGTTAATCTTGTATGCCACACAAGCCTTGATTGTATCGAAGCTGTCAAGCACATCGCTCTTCATCATGATAAGCTTGCTGACGCCGTTAATCATGACTGCATATTTCAAAGCCACCAAGTCGACCCAACCACAACGGCGCTTACGTCCCGTAACCGAGCCAAACTCATGCCCCAGGGTACAAATCTTGTCACCCGTTTCATCAAGCAACTCTGTTGGGAACGGACCACTTCCAACGCGCGTACAATAAGCCTTGAATATGCCATACACCTCTCCGATGTTGCGGGGAGATACACCCAATCCGGTGCAACAACCTGCACATATCGTGTTCGAAGACGTCACGAAAGGATAAGAACCGAAGTCTATGTCCAACATCGTACCTTGTGCACCTTCTGCCAAAACCGACTTGCCGGCTTTCAAGTAGTTGTTTATTACATACTCGCTGTCAATCAGCTTAAACTTTTTCAGATACTCCAAGGCTTCGAACCACTCGGCTTCCAATTCCTTGATATCGAAAGAATAGTTCAGCGATTTTAGGATGGCTTCATGACGAGCCTTGGCAACGGCATATTTCTTGTCAAAGTCGTGCAACAAGTCACCCACACGAAGTCCGTTACGGCTAACCTTATCCGTATACGTCGGACCTATCCCCTTACCGGTAGTGCCAATCTTACCCGAACCTTTAGCAGCTTCGTAGGCAGCATCCAACATACGATGGGTAGGAAGAATTAAGTGTGCCTTCTTGGATATATACAATTGTTTGGTCAAGTCGTGACCACTGGCAGCAAGCGCTTCGGCTTCCTGCTTAAACAATAACGGGTCAAGCACGACACCATTACCGATTACATTCACTTTTCCTCCTTGGAAAATACCCGATGGAATTGAACGAAGGACATACTTCTCTCCATCAAACTCCAATGTGTGTCCTGCATTAGGACCTCCTTGAAAACGAGTGATTACATCGTAATTCGGAGTCAACACGTCGACAACCTTTCCTTTGCCCTCGTCACCCCACTGCAATCCTAATAAAACATCTACTTTCATGTTGTCTTTATAATAGGCTATTGATATTTTTGTTTACCGTTTCTCTGCTGAAGCCTCAGCTTAAACATGCATTTACTGCACACTCCGTAGATATACAACTCATGAAACTCGGGCGTAAAACGGGATATCTTCAACTTGCCGACTTCTTTCTTCAGCACACTATCCTTCATCTCACGAACCGCCCCACACTTCATGCAAATCAGATGAAGGTGTGTTTCTGCCAAAGCCCTAAGCTCGTATTGCATCGCCTGAGCACCTATCTGATGCCTAACAATCAAGCCTGCCTCTTCCAGCATATCCAACGTATTGTACAGCGTTGCTTTGCTCACATGGAAATTTATTTCTTTCAGTTTCTCACCAAGCGAGTTTATATCGAAATGGCCGGAGAAATGGCATATACGCTCAAATATGGCGAACCTCTCCTCCGTCTTTCGCAGCCCCTTTGCCGACATGTACTCGGCAAACGACTGCCTCATTTCTATATACCTCTTCTCATCCATCTTCTTTGCGAGAGCACGCACATGGGCAAAGGTAACGCATTTATTCCAATCCCACTGCCTTAGCTATAATATTCAAATTCAAATTTCAAATCATTGTATGCCTCTTGTCCCTCCGGGGTTTTCATAAACTCCGGATACTTATCGAAACTGTTCAGCACCTCCGAAACTTGACCCACAGACTGTCTGCCGTAGAACTTCATTACCTTCATGGCAGCCTGCCGTTCCTTCCATGCGGCATTAGAAACAACCGAGCGCAAGCACTCCCTCAAGAGCGCTGAACTCACCGATGCATCCACCTTTCTCCCGGCTTTAAACAACTCCACTCCGGTCAGATAAGCCACCGTTAGGGCATACTCTCCTTCACCTTTTGAAATCAACTCCTGTATAAACCCGTCCACATAAGGCAAACGGGCAAACAAGTTGCGGCAGCATTGTTCCGCTATTTCCAAATAAGGGATTTCCTTCACCCATTGCTTTGCCTGTTCCATGGGGAAACCATCAGAGGGTTGCAATATGGATGCCAATATCTTGAATTCCCGGATATCTTCCTTCCACAGAGCCTCAGCCAACGCAGAATCGGGCTGATGCCCGGCAGCTATCTGTTTTATCTCGGGCAGAGACACACCGAAGTTCAGTTTATACGCCACCCCCTTCTCTCGCATGCTGGCAGAGGCAACGCCGTTCATTGCCAGGCGAAGCTGAGTTCTTATCTCTCTCAGCCGGTCGTGCAACATGATATCAGTCGTTGTAAGAGGGAAGGAATGAATAATCCCGACTATAGCGAAGCATCTGTTCGGCATAGCCTTCGGTGTAATCGAGGACAATATCGGTCACCTCACCGTTATTGTTCTTCACCTCTTTCATCACCGGATTCACAAACCCTTTGTAAGGAGCGAGGTTCAAATGAGAATAACGCTCAAGCACCTCAGTGTGCAATGTCTGGTCTACTTTAACGCCAAAATCCTCCACAAGCTTCTTCCCTGCAGCAAAATCGCCTTCGCTCTTGATGCGCTGCACCTCTGCCAGCAGTTTACCGAAGAGGCTGCGAAGTTTCCCGTAATCGTTTATAACGACGTAGGTCTTGCCGTCACGTTTCTTATACTCAATCACGTTGTCGGCTTTGCCATTTTCGTATGTCCACTTGGCTATCAGCTGACGGTTGCGCATATGGGCTTCTTCCACGTTCTTGCCGGCTTCGATGCGGACAAGCTGTGTCATCAAACCGTTCATTATATACTTATAGTATTCTGCCTTGTAGGCTTCGCCGTCGGGCACCAAGCCAAGCTCCACCAACTTGGGGTCTGCCAAATAATACAATCCGAACAAGTCGGCACGAGTTTCCTCAAGCGTGGAATCGTATGCCTTCAGTGCGCCCGACTCCGTATCCGGAAGCAGCTTGCCTGAGCCATGACCCAAACATTCGTGAAGGTCGGTATGCAGGTTGTCGGTGATGAAGCCATACTTCTTCAGCATGTCGCGCTCGACATCGCTCCAAACAAACTCTTTGCTGAAACCGCTGCCTTGCGAAGCCTTGTCGTAGGCTTCCGTGATATTCTCGATGGTAACCGACTTTGACCCGTGGTCGCGACGTATCCAATCGGCATTAGGCAGATTGATACCTATAGGAGTTGAGGGATAACAGTCGCCACCCAGCATGGTGACGGTAATAACCTTGGCACTAACGCCCTTCACCTTCTCCTTCTTGAAACGTTTGTCTACCGGAGAATGGTCTTCAAACCACTGTGCATTGTCGCTGATAATCTTCGTGCGTTCCGTTGCCTCTTTGTTGATG
Organism: Tannerellaceae bacterium; assembly: GCA_963648005.1. Classification (GTDB taxonomy): domain Bacteria; phylum Bacteroidota; class Bacteroidia; order Bacteroidales; family Tannerellaceae; genus Parabacteroides. Next base: position 3,478 of record CAVJCD010000060.1, read on the forward strand.
AAGTTCACCGTAGATTCCCAACTTGCCTTCATCCCCAGCGGGTCTCCATAGGTCTCGATGAAACCATTCACGAAGTCCACCTCCGACTTGGTGTCTTCCACCCAAAGGATGGAATAAGCATCAAACGTCTTCAAATCGCCCGTCTGATAGTATTCAATAAGCTTCTCGATGATGGCCTTCTGCGCATCATTCTCGGCAAACGGCACAGCCTTCTTCAGTTCGTCAGTTATATGTTCAATGGCAGCCGAGTAGAGACCGCCTACTTTCCATACCTTCTCCACAACCTTTCCGTTCTCTTTTACCAGACGGCTGTTCAATCCGTAAGAAATGGGAGAGATTGTATCCTGACCGGCTTTCATGGAGGTATAGAAGTCCTCCACTTCCTTCTCGGTCAATCCTTCGCTGTAGTAGTTGTTGGCAGAAGCCTCAATTAAATCCTTGTCGCCGCTCTGCACCGTACGCTTGGAAAGCACCGAGGGGTCGAACATCACCGGAGATATCTCCGAGATGAACTGCTCAAGGGTCTGCCCCTCACGCAGAGGAAGGCTCGAGGCGTCTATCTGCTGCAGACAGTTCTTGAAGAAATCCTGCGTAAAGCCGGGGGCAAACTTGTCTTCTGCATAATGATGATGTATTCCATTTGAGAACCATACCCTCTTGAGATAAACCTCCAGGGCCTTAAACTGCTCATCTTTCCTATCACCCTTATATTCCTTGTATATTGCCTCCAGGGTGCGACGAATCGGGAGGTTGTAGCGGCAGTTTTGGTCGAAAAGGATATCACGGCCCATCAAAGCCGCCTGCGACAAATGATATAACAATTGTTTTTGTTTCAACGAAAGAGACTCGAAGCCCGGAACCTGATAGCGAAGAATCTGCAGGTCGGCAAATTGGTCTACCACATAATTAAAATCTTCCTGCCGGGTCTGGTCCTTCTCTTCCTTGGGACCGGCACATGCAGTCAAAGCCATTGCTGTCATAAGCGATACTACTATATTTCTCATATTTAACGATTATTCTTTTCCCCTTGTATGCATTCAGAGTGGGGATTGATTCATCGCAAAGGTAACGATTAAATCTTAGGCCATAGGATTATCACTCCGATATTTTGTACCTTCGCCGGCGATATATCTAAGAGAGAATGGAAATTGCAGCATTAGTGTCGGGAGGCGTAGACAGTTCGGTTGTGGTCTATCAGTTAAAGGAGGCAGGATACACCCCCACCATCTTCTATATCCGCATCGGCATGGAAGACAAAGACGGATACATCGACTGCCCCGCAGAAGAAGACATCGAAATCACATCCTATATCGCACGCAAGTATGGTTGCAGGTTCGAAGTGGTGTCGCTCCACGACGAATATTGGGACAAGGTTGTAAGCTACACCATCGACTCGGTGAAGCGCGGACTCACCCCCAACCCCGATATGATGTGCAACAAGTATATCAAGTTCGGCTGCTTTGAGGAGAAATGGGGGAAAGACTTCGACAAGATTGCCACCGGCCACTATGCCACAACGACCGAGATAGACGGCAAGGTGTGGCTCTCCACCGCCAAAGACCCGGTGAAAGACCAGACCGACTTTCTCGGACAGATTACCCGCCTGCAAATCCGGAAACTGATGTTCCCGATAGGCCACATGATGAAATCCGAAGTGCGAGCCATCGCTGCCCAGCAGAAACTGCCCAGCGCCATGCGTAAGGACAGTCAGGGCATATGCTTCCTTGGCAAGATAAACTACAACGATTTCATTGAACGCTACCTCGGGAAACGCCCCGGCAAGATTGTGGAACTGGAAACGGGTAAGGTCTTGGGCCATCACAATGGCTATTGGTTTCACACCATCGGGCAGAGGAAAGGTCTCGGGCTAAGCGGCGGTCCGTGGTTCGTCATCAAGAAAGACATCCGTCGCAACATCATCTACGTATCCAACGGCTACGACCCGGAGACGCAGTATGGCAAGACCATCAACCTCCACGGCTTTGATTTCATAACTGAAGATCCTTGGGGCGAGTTCACCGACGAGAAAGAAATAACCTTCAAGATTCGCCATACGCCGGACTTCACCGTGGGGCATCTCCGCCGCATAGGTGATATCTACCGCATTGAGTCGAAAGACAAGATTCAAGGAATTGCTCCCGGCCAATATGGCGTTGTATATGATAGGGAGCATCATCTATGTCTCGGCAGCGGCATGATTACCGACGAAGAATAGATAGGGCCGGAGCATAGAAAAAGGGGTTGCATCACAACTACGATGCAACCCCTTTTTTTGTATCTATTACTATTTGCTATATCACATACAAAGAGCTGATGGATTCGCCACTGCATACACGGCGGATAGCCTCGGCAAACATATCGGCAACCGAGAGGACCTTCACCTTCTCGCATTTCTTTGCATACGGAATGGAATCGGTGAAAATCATTTCCGTCAACGCAGACTGGTCTACGCGGGCAGAAGCCGGGTCTGACATTACTGCGTGGCTGGCGATGGCACGTACCGACTTGGCACCGTTTTCCATCATAAGGTTGGCAGCCTTGGTGATTGTGCCGGCAGTGTCTACCATATCGTCCACCAACAAGACATCAAAGCCTGCCACATCACCGATGATACGCATCTCGGCAACCTCGTTGGCGCGCGAACGCGACTTATGACAGATAACCATCGGCAACCCCAAATACTTTGAATAACTGCTGGCACGCTTCGTACCACCCACATCGGGAGTAGCGATGCAGAGGTTCTCCAAAGGCAGTTCGTTCTTGATATAGTTCAAGAAGATGGAAGAAGCATACAAGTGGTCGACGGGCACATTGAAGAACCCTTGAATCTGGTCGGCATGCAAATCCATCGTGATAAGACGGTTTATACCTGCAGTGCTCAACATATCGGCAATAAGCTTTGCACCGATAGACACACGGGGCTTATCCTTTCTGTCTTGGCGAGCCCAACCAAAGTAAGGTATTACCGCAATTACGGAATGTGCCGAAGCTCGTTTCGCAGCGTCAATCATGAGGAGAAGCTCCATCAGATTGTCCGAATTGGGGAATGTTGACTGAACCAAAAACACATCGCGGCCACGGATAGACTCTTCGTAGGATACTGAAAACTCTCCGTCGGCAAAATGCTGAATGTTCATCTGCCCGAGAGGACAACCAAGACTGTTGCAAATTTTCTCTGCAAGATACCGGGAATTCGTTCCCGAAAACACCAAGAAAGGAGTTTGTGCACTCATTATTCCGAATATTTATCTTATTTGATTTGTGTCGCAAAAGTATAAATTAATTGAGAATTGACAATTCCCATCTTTCAATTAATTGAAGGTAAAGCGCAGCACTCTGCCCGAGTATGCCGGGAAGGTGAGCTGATAGGGGCATGCCGTTGTGAGCGTGCTTATGCAGGTCTCCCCGGTCAGCAAATCGGTAACCTTAGCCGCCTTGTTGTCGCCAAAGCCCAACACCCGGAAAGCATCCTCGGGCACTCTCAGCCTTACTGTGCGCTCCTCCCCATCGAAGTTGGCCACAACCATCACCACATCGTTTCCCAATTTGCGCAGGAAGGCATACTGACGGTTGGTATCGAAGCAGGGGTTATCCCCGTTGGCATACATAAGGTCGAAGAAGTCGCCCTTTACGATTGCGGGCTCTGTCTTTGCCACATTAAGTATCCTCTCATACATTTCGCGAAGGACACGCTGCCGGGGGCTCAGGTCTTTGCCATAGAAACCTCCGTCACCAATCCAACGGCGCAGACTGTCGATGCTCCAGTAATCGAATATTGTTGTGCGACCGTCGCATCCGCTGAAGCCTTCCTCGTCCATGCCCTCTTCGCCCAGCTCCTGACCTGAGTAAAGCATCACCGGATTGGTATACATCATTGCCGAAACAATCATGCCGGGGACACCTTTCCTGGCATCGCCGGCAAAGAAACGGGAGGCAATACGCTGCTCGTCATGGTTCTCAAGGAAATTGAGCATATAGGGTCGGATGCCCTCCAGCACCTGCCAACAATGGGTAATAGTGCTTGCCGGAGCGTTGCCACACATCACGGCGCGCAAGGTGTCATACAACCCCACCTTGTCGTACAAGAAGTCGAAATGGCCGTTGAAGATATAGTTGCGATATTCCGCCGGGTTATACACCTCGGCAATGAAACACACCTCATAATGTTCCTTGACCTTGGGGATTGCCCAGCCCCAAAACTCCACGGGCACCATCTCCGCCATATCGCAGCGGAAGCCGTCCACACCCTTGCCTGCCCAATACATCAAGATGTGGAGCATCTTTGTCCACGTGTTGGGTGTGGGCTCAAAGTGGCGGCTTCGCCAGTCCGTGTAGTCCACTCCGTAGTTGAGTTTCACCGTCTCATACCAATCGTTCTTCCCGGGGGAGGCTGTGAAACAGTCGTTGCCCGTCACCTTTGCCGGAAACTCGCTATAATTGTCGTCGCCATATTCTTCGGCAAACGACAATTGCAACGGAGTGTTGGGAATGTAGTAGAAGTTATTGTCGCGAAGGAATCCATGCGTGGTGTCGTCTCTCTGCCCCAGGTCTTCAACATACGGCGGACGCATGTCGGAGTGATACTCGCGAGCCACGTGATTGGGCACAAAATCTATAATCACCTTCATCCCCGCCTCGTGCGTACGCTTCACCAAGGCTTCGAACTCCTCCATCCTATGCTCCACGTCATCTGCCAGGTCGGGGTCTACGTCGTAGTAGTCCTTTATGGCGTATGGCGAGCCTGCCTTTCCTTTCACCACGTCAGCATGGTCGCGACGGATGCCATAGGCTGTATAATCTGTTTGGGTGGCATGCTCAATCACACCCGTGTACCAAATATGCGTTACCCCCAAAGTTTTTATTGCAGCCAGTGCCGAGGGCGAAAAGGCCGAGAAGCGCCCCACCCCGTTCTCGTCCTTACTGCCGTTTTTCTTGGGCGAGGGGTTAAGGTTGCCAAACAAACGGGGCAACACCTGGTAAACAATCATCTTATCCATAAAAATCATCATTACATGTTCTTTGCACCACCGTTAACGGCTGCGAATGCCTTCACTGCCGTGTCGTAGCCTATACGGGCAATCTGCTCCACATTCTCCAAATCGAAGGTCTTATACCTCACAATCTCCTTCGTCTCAATCAGGAGGTCGCACATCTCGCGGTCCTCAATGGTGTTTGCCTGAAACATGTAGTGATACGACCGCTCGGCGATATGGAAGATTGTCTGCTTGTATTTCTGGGGGATAAGCGGACTGACATTCACACCTATCACCTTCTCGCACATGTCGCGTATTACCGACACGGGGAAGTTCTGAAACAAGCCGCCGTCAACATAATGCACTCCGCCGATGACAACCGGACTGAATATAATGGGGATGCTGCACGAGGCAGTCACCGCCTCCACCAAAGGTCCGCTGCTGAACACGTGGCTCTCGCCGTGGTCAAGGTCGGTAGCCACCACCTTCATGGGAATCTTCAGTTCCTCGAAGGTCTTTGCCCTGAGATGAGAGCGCAGAAAATCGCTGAAACGGGTGCTGTCGAACAGCCCGGACTTGGGAAGCTGCAGCTGTGCAAACTCCGAGAACTCCCTTCCGGTGAAGAGCACCTTCAACTCGTCTGCCGAATAGCCGTCGGCAAACAATACACCCATCAGTGCCCCGGCACTCGTCCCAACAATCACGTCGGGCATAAGGCTACATTCTTCCAACAGCTTGAAGACGCCTATATGTGCAAACCCCTTGGCTCCACCGCCACTCAGCGCCAACCCCAGCTTATATCTCTCTGTGTTCAATTCCTGCGTCATAGTCTCTCCTCCATCTTTTTGGGGTGACAAATATGCCGCTTTTTTCATAACCAAACAATCATTGCGATAAAATCTGCCATCCTCAATGATTGCCGGTCAAGTTCCTGATTATTCCATAGCTGCGATTCTTGTTGCCGCCACGGGATTCGAGGTATCCGAATTCGGTGAGTTGGCGCATGTAGCGCTTGGCAGTAGTTGCCGCGAAACCAAATTTCGAAACGATTTGGTCCGTAGTGATTTCTTGTTTGTCGACCATAAAGACAAGAATATCGACCATTTTCTCCACCAAAGATGGCTTTAACGACCATTTATCGACCATTTCCTTTAACCATAAAGACAAGAATATTCCCTCATGTGAGATGTGCGGGACGCTGTTTCTTTGGCGAGGCGGCTATATTCCCTTGCCGCACCATTCCTCTTCCTCTTGTTCCAGGGGGTGGCACCAATAAAAAAATGGGGCATCTTCTCACGAAGACGCCCCATCTCCTTACATTAAAGTAAGATTTTTCTATGTGTATAGCTTCAGGGAAGATTAACCTCCCCTTCAGAGAGAATTAAAAACCGCTTTAATGTTACTCATTGTATCCTAATTCCGTAGCAAGGTCTACGCCCGGGAATGCGAGATAGCAAGGATAGCCGGTACCCCAACCACCTACGCCGTCAACATACCAATACGGGTCAATTACGAAGTACCGGATGTTGCCTGCTTCGTCTTTTACAACATGGCTCAACTCATCGTTTGCTTCCAAGCTGCTGCTGAGGGCAGACGGGAAGTAACCCTTTATATCCACAGAACCGCCGTAAAGAGTATTGATAAAGATTTGTGTATCCCAAGACACGAAACCGGTCTTCGACAGAGAGAATACCAGATAATCCGCGTAGGTACCTGCCGACTCACCGTAAGCACTTACCAATTCGTTGGTATAAGGATTCTTGATACGGTAAGAAGAAGGAATATCGTCGCGCTGCTGGAGCTCCACTTCGCTCCAGAAACCATACCAGAAGCCGTCGAGCCACTGGCCTGTACCCACTGTGTTCCACTTAACGCGAACGCAAGAATATACAAAAGTCTTGTATGTATCCGAACTGTAGGCATCCACGTCGGCATCGTCCAAAGCGATTTCCACCAAGTAGGACTGTCCTACCTCAGCATTGTTGAACGAAATCTCAAACTCTGCTTCCTTGGCTCCGGCAGCAAAGCTTACCGTCTGAGGAACGGAGAAGATATTGTCGGTGTTCGACAATACGGTGAGAGGATAAGATGCCTGGGCATCCGAGTTGTTACGATAAACCGTTATGACAGCAGTGGTGGGGGCTGTTGGGTCGAGCTCTTCCGAGAGTTTATTGTTCTCGCCGAAAGTCAGCGCGGCGCAATCGGCAGCGGTGGGCTCACCCGGAGTATAATCGTTGTCGTCGCCGCAGGAAGTGAACATCCCGACAAGCCCAACAGCGATGTATACAAGATATTTATTATTCAAAAGTTTCATATCATTCGTATTTTATTGGTTGTTTTTAATCGGTTACTCCATCTCTAAGACTGCCGTTCTGACCTGCTACAGGCAGGTTACCGCCCGTATTGTTGACAACAGCCAAGTTGGAGTTCATTTCGCTACGCGGGAATCTCATCAGCATCCATGGGTCATCGGAAGCCATATTGAACTGGAATGCTTCGGGAACATTGCTTTCCTTGCCTTCGTGGAAACGTACCAAAGGTTTCTGAAGACGCATGAGGTCGTTCCATGCAAAGCCCTCACCCCAAAGTTCCACACGACGCTGGAACCAAATCTCGTCTGCCAACGAACGTGAAGCCGGGATGGTGTATTCCGGGTTACGATAGGTCTTTACAAAGTTTGTCAGAATTTCGCGGGCCTTGCTCTCGTTGCCGCTCTTGGCATAACCTTCGGCAGCGATGAGAATCATCTCCTCCACACGCATCAAAGGCCAGTCGTTGTCGTTCATCGTGGCACCGATACCCTCAGCCATACCGAACTTAACGTTTACATAAGGAGTAAACGCTTCCTTCACGTTGGCAATTTGGAGCGTAGCAATATCGTCGCCCGATACGCCTGCCCAAGAGAGGTTGGTAAGAAGGTCGGAATGCAGGTTCTCGTCCATCCACCAGCCCTTGCGAACGTCGGTTGTCGGGATTTTGTTATAAAGCAAACAGTTGATGGATGCATAACATCCTGCACCGGCAGTGTAGCTGCTCGAAGAGAACGAGCCGAGCCAAGAAGCCGATGTGGCGTAATAATCAAGAGTCTGCGCCTGTGTAAGGTCGATACCCCAAATCCAGTTATGGTCGTTGATGTCGTAGAACGACGGAACGGATACCTCTTCGATGCTTGCCGGAGTGTAGCCTTCCATAGCCTTCTCGGCATCGGCTGCAGCCTCGGCATACTTACCCATGTTGAGGTAAGCGCGTGCACGCAATCCGTAAGCCACCTGCTGGTTGATTTTGGCCTTGTCTCCACGTGAAGCGTCCAAATGTGCTATTGCATAATCCAAGTCTGCAAGAATCTGCGCATACACCTCGGCAACGGTAGCGCGCGGGTTGTTGGCATACTCCGTAGTCTCTTCCGTAACGATAGGCACGCAAGGCTGGTCCGGTGCAATCTGATAGTTGAACTGGAAGTAAGGAGCCAGCGACAGATAGTCGAATGCGCGGATGGCACGTGCCTGGGCAATCTTGTTGATGGCGCTGGCATCTTCGGTATCTGCAGGATACGACTTGATGATATCGTTTGCC
>CAVJCD010000061.1:0-11614 GCA_963648005.1 Tannerellaceae bacterium
CGGCGACACATCAAGAGGCTATGTATTGGTTTGCTACCGGTGGCTTCCGCTGGGTTTCGCAAAGCACCTGGGCAACCGCGCCAACAATCTCTATCCCCAGGAGTGGAAGATTCGCAGCAGCCACCTCCCCTCAGGGGCTCAGGATTTGTTCTTCAAGTATTCGTAGATGGCAAGCTGCGAGCGTACCTTTTGGGGGTTGTCGTCGCGCTTGAAGTTGTTGTGCAGGTGTTCGTCAATGTAGCACGCCTTCACATTGTCGCTAAGCTGTATCTTCAGTATGTCAATCACTGTTTGCTTGATGTCGGGCGCCAGTATGGGGAAGGCTGTCTCGATGCGGCGGCTCAGGTTCCTTCGCATCCAGTCTGCCGACGTGAGGTAGACATCCTCCTCTCCGTCGTTGTAGAAATACCACACGCGGGAATGCTCCAGAAACATATCCACAATGCGCGTCACGCGGATGTTCTTGCTATAGGGCCGGTTGGGCACAAGGCAACAGATGCCCCGCACAATCAAATCTATCTCCACCCCATTCTCGCCGGCTTGATACAGCTCGTTAATCATATTCTGGTCGTGCAGGCCGTTCATCTTTAAAACTATTCTGCCCCTGCGGCCCTCCTTCACGTGCTCAATCTCGCGGTGAATCATGCGTGTCAGCTCCGACACCATATTGAAACGCGCCACAAGGAGATGGCGGAAGGTGGGCTCCGGCAGTTTTCCTTCCAAGACGGCAAACACCTTGTTGATATCCGCAATAATCTCTTCGTTGCATGTCAAGAGCGCCATGTCGGAATAAGTGCGGGCAGTCTTCTCGTTGAAGTTGCCGGTGCTGAGATAGGCAAAGTCGTGCCTTGGGTTTCCTTCCGAGGAACTCCGGAGGATGACAGCCACCTTGGCATGCACCTTCAGTCCGGGGATACTATATATAATACGTATACCTGCCTTCTCCATTCTCTCGGCAGTGCTCATATTGTTTTCCTCATCAAAGCGGGCTTTCAGCTCAACAAACACCGTCACCTTCTTGCCGTTCTGCGCGGCACTCACAAGGGTGTTGACCACGGCTGAGTTCTCCGCCACCCTATACTGCGTTATCTTTATCTCCTCCACCTTGGGGTCGAAGGCCGCCTCCATAAGGAAACGTATAAGGTAGTCGAACGACTGATACGGGAAATGCAGCATAATGTCTTTCTTCTTCACCGCCCTAAACACCGAGCCTTTCTCGTCCAGATAAGGCACTCTCATGGGCGTGGGGATGGCTTGCTCCAATGCCTTTCCTCCGGGATTGGGCAGCTTGGCAAGGTCCTGAAGATTCAAGTAGCGGCCACCCACCACCAAGTCGTCGGGGGTGATGCCGAAAGCCCCGCAAATAAACCCAAGGAAGTCTTCGGGCATAGCCCTGTCGTACATAAAACGGCTGAGGGCACCAATCTTGCGCTTCTTCACCTTCTTGCGTATGCTCTCCACAATGTTGCCTTTCTCGTCGTCGAGGTAGATGTCGGCATCGCGCGATATCTTTATGCTGTAGCAACTGTCGATATCGTATCCAGGAAACACATTGGCAAGGTTTGCACGGATGATGTCGTCAATAAACATGATGTAGAACTTACCCTCATGCTCCGGCAGTTCAATGAAGCGGGGCACCTTGGAGTAAGGTATCTTCATCAGGGCATAATGATATGTGGGCGCACCCTCGGCTTCCTTCTTGTGGCAGTTCTTCTTCGTCATGCGAATCACGAGGTAGAGACGGCGGTCGCGGATAAAGGTACGGATATCACCCGCCTGAATCATCACCGGCGAGAGGAAGGGAAAGACCTCCTCGTTGAAGAAGTTGTGCACAAACTCCTTGTGGAAAGGTTCGGGGTTGCCGCCCTGATAGAGATAGATGTTCCGGCGGTTGAGCTCCGGGAGCACCTTCTCGGAAAAGATACGATAGTACTCCCTCTGCTGGCGGTTTACCTCGTCGGTTATCTCGGTAAGCACCCTCTCGGCCTCGGCATCGCTCTCTTCCGAGTAGTTCTTCTTCATGATGACCCCGCGGTGCTCAGCCACGCGTATCTCGTAGAACTCTTCGAGGTTTGACGAATAGATGGAGAGAAATTTTATCCTCTCATATATTGGCAGTGTGTCGTCTTCGGCTTCCAGCAGCACGCGATAGTTGAACGAAAGCCAACTGATGTCGCGTTTAAAGTACCTGTATGTGTTTTCCATCGCATTTTGCATTCTTGGTTGCGGTAAATGTAGACAGTTTTTGCCACAAAAAGAAATTCACCCCCTCTCGTCATAGGTGTTTTGGTTACCTTTGTGCGGAAAGCCGCGAGAGGGACTCTTGCGGCATCAGGAAACAAAAGAAAAGAGATTATCAAGATGAACAAGACAGCAAATTCAATACTCGACCTGATAGGCAACACGCCGCAGGTGGAGCTGCATCGCCTGGCAGCTGAAGCCGGCATAGAGGCACATATAGTGGCAAAAGTGGAATCGTTTAACCCCGCCGGCAGCGTTAAGGACCGCGTGGCGCTTGCCATGGTGGAAGAAGCAGAAAAAGGTGGGACACTGAAGCCCGGAGCAACAATCATTGAACCAACGAGCGGCAACACGGGTGTAGGCCTGGCCCTAGTGTGCGCCATCAAGGGCTACCACTTGGTGCTCACCATGCCCGAGACGATGAGCATGGAACGCCGCAGATTGGTGGCAGCCTTTGGTGCCGAGGTAGTGCTCACACGCGGCGAGGAAGGCATGAAAGGCGCCATAGCCAAAGCCGAAGCCATGAGGGACGAGACACCGGGGGCAGTGATATTGGGACAGTTCAGCAACCCCGCCAACCCAAGGAAACACTACACCACGACAGCCGAAGAGCTATGGCGCGACAACGACGGGCAGGTGGATGCCTTCGTTGCCGGAGCAGGCACGGGAGGTACGGTGAGCGGCACAGGACGAAGACTGAAGGAGCTCAACCCCAACGTGAGGATTATTGCCGTGGAGCCTGCCACATCTGCCGTGTTCTCGGGAGGGAAGCCCGGTGCACACCGCATACAAGGCATTGGCGCAGGCTTTGTGCCCGAATGCTATGATGCCTCTGTGGTGGACGAGGTGATTCCCGTGAGTGATGAGAATGCCATTGGCACGGCACGTCTCTTGGCTCAGAAGGAAGGTATACTTGCCGGCATCTCGTCGGGGGCAGCTACCTACGCCGCACTGCAGGTGGCCGGGCGCGAGGAGATGAAAGGCAAGAGGGTGGTTGTACTATTGCCCGACACCGGCGAACGCTACCTCTCAACTATTCTGTATGCCTACGACGAATATAAAACCAACGTGAAACTATGATACCCGAGATACGCAACATTGCCGTTCGGCTGGCACAGCCGGACGAGCACATACCCACCATTGCTATGGCTGCCGTGGATGGCAACGAGCTGAGGGGGATGGTCCATCTGTTTCGCTCGGTAGTGTTCGACGGCTACTTCAACACCGACCCGCTGGTGGAGAACCTCACCCAGCTGGCTGTTATTGTGGCACGGCAGTCGGCACGCGCATGCCGCATGCTGCCCTTTGAGGATGTCAAGGATGCCGACACCTTTGGCTCGGAGACAGCCTCCGTCTTGCTGCAGAAGATTCCCGCGCTGCGCCGACGGCTGGGGACAGATGTGCTTGAGGTGTTCAACAACGACCCGGCAGCCAAGAGCCTCCAGGAGGTCATCCTCTGCTATCCCGCCATCACAGCCATCACCCACTACCGCCTGGCACACGAGCTCTTTCTCCTTCACGTGCCCATCCTGCCGCGCCTCATCACCGAGATGGCACACTCCATAACGGGTATCGACATTCACCCCGGGGCTGATATTGGCGACTACTTCAGCATAGACCACGGCACGGGAGTGGTTATAGGCGAGACTTGTATCATCGGCAACCATGTAAGGCTCTACCAAGGGGTGACTCTCGGTGCACGCAGCTTCAAGTTTGATGCCGAGGGAAACATTGTCAACGAGCCGAGGCACCCTATACTGGAGGACCGCGTGGTGGTATATTCCAATTCGTCGATACTTGGGCGAATACGCATTGGGCACGACAGTGTGGTGGGTGGCAACGTATGGCAGACCACAGACCTGCCTCCCTTCTCAAGAGTATTGCAAGGACGTGCCACCATTGTCTCCACCTTCGAGCACGGCGCCGGTATCTGACCCCTGTCGCCTATTTGAACGAATTCAGGATTCTTACTTTTACGCAACAAAAAATACGGCCATGACTAAAATCGGACTTCTTTCTGACACCCACGCTTGGTGGGACGACAAATACGCGGAATATTTTGCCTCCTGCGACGAGATATGGCATGCGGGGGATATCGGCTCGGATGACGTGGCGGCGCGGTTGGCTGCGCTGAAGCCCCTAAGGGCTGTGTATGGCAACATCGACGGGCAGTCACTCAGACTGGAATACCCCGAGGTGGCACATTTCGAAGTTGAGAAGGTGAAGGTCATGATGACGCATATGGGCGGCTACCCCGGTCGCTACAACCCTTACATCCGCAAGGAGCTCTACGACACGCGTCCCAACCTCTTCATTGCCGGCCATTCGCATATCCTCAAAGTGGTATTCGACAAGTATCTCAATTGTCTTTACATCAATCCCGGGGCAGCCGGCAAGAGCGGGTTCCACAGGGTACGTACCCTTGTGCGCTTCGCCATCGACGAAGGCAACATCAAAGACCTTGAGGTGATAGAATTGGGAAACAGATAGCAATTGCCTCAGACATGCTTCTCGGCATGATATGAGGAACGGACCAAAGGGGCACTCTCAACCATGCGGAAGCCCTTCCCAAGGGCAATCTCCTTGTAGGCATCAAACTGCGCGGGGGTGATATACTCGGTCACCGGAATGTTTTTCCTTGAAGGTTGCAAGTACTGCCCTATCGTCAGTACGGATACCCCCACAGCCAATACGTCGTCCATCAGCTCACACACCTCCTCGGGCGTTTCTCCCAAGCCCACCATGATGCCCGTCTTTGCCACCACGCCCTGCCCGGCTATGCGCCCTAGCACCGAGAGGCTGACATCATACTTGGCGGCACTGCGCACCGTGGGGCTTATCCTCCGCACCGTCTCCATATTGTGTGATATGATTTCCGGGGCAGCCTCCACCACTCGGTCCACCAGCTCGAGGCGTCCCTGAAAGTCGGGAATAAGGACTTCCACCGTTGTCTCCGGGTTAAACTCTTTGATGGCACGGATGGTGTCCACCCAATGCCCTGCACCAAGGTCGGGCAAGTCGTCGCGGTCCACCGACGTTATCACGGCATGCCTGAGATGCATCAACCGGATGCTCTCAGCCACGTTCATTGGCTCCTTTTTATCCAAAGGAAGAGGTTTGCCCGTAAGAGTGTTGCAGAAACGGCACGAGCGGGTGCATATCTCGCCGCCAATCATAAACGTGGCAGTGCCCCTGCTCCAGCATTCTCCCATATTGGGGCACTTGCCGCTCGTGCAGATGGTGTGAAGGCAGTGCGACTCAACGATGCTCTTCGTCTTCGTAAACTGTTCGTTGCCTCCCAGTCGAATCTTCAGCCAGTCGGGCTTTCTTACGTGCTGCGCCATTTAGAGGTTGTTGAACAAGAACTCCGACATACGTGTATACAAGTGATAGCGGGTGTTGCCCCCATAGATGCCGTGGTTGCGGTCTTTATAGAACTGCATCTCGAACTGCTTGCCTGCCTGTACCAATGCCTCTACATAGTCCATCGTCTGCTTGAAATGTACATTGTCGTCGGCAGTGCCGTGTATCAGCAGTAGCTTACCCTGCAGGTCCTTTGCCTTCTGAAGCGGAGAAGTTGCCGCGTAGCCTGCGAAGTTCTCACCCGGCGTACGCATGAAACGTTCGGTATATACTGTATCGTAGTATTTCCAATCTGTCGGAGGAGCCACGGCTATACCTGCCTTGAAGGTACCATCGCCCACGCTCATCGACATCAATGTGTTGTATCCGCCAAAGCTCCATCCCCAGATGGCTATGCGTTTGGCATCCACATACGGCAGTTTACCCAATGCCTGTGCCGCCTCCACCTGGTCTTGCGACTCCAGCTCACCCATCCTCAGGTAAGTACATTTGCGGAAGGCTTCGCCGCGAGCACCCGTGCCCCTGCCATCCACGCAAACCACGATGATTCCGTTTTGTGCCAAGTAGTATTCCCAACCAAAGCTGTAGGAATCCAATACCTCCTGCGAGTTGGGACCGCTATATTGCACCATCAGCACCGGATATTTCTTCGACTCGTCGAAATTCACGGGCTTCACCATCCATGCGTTGAGCTCCAGGTCTGATGCCGTATGCACCTTAAAGAATTCTTTGGGTGAAAAAGCCACGCCGGCAAGCTTCTCGCGAAGGGCTGTGTTGTCTTGCAACACGCGCAACACTTTCTTTGTCTTCGTTTCGTTCACGGAAACAACTGCCGGAGAGTTGACGTTGGAATAAATATTCACAAAGTATGCGTAGTTGGTGCTGAAGTTGGCACTGTTGGTTCCTTCCTCCGTAGAGAGCTTTGTCTTCACGCCTTTCTGGTCAATCTTATATACCGAGCGGCGCAACGGACTTTCCTCAGCCGATTCGTAGTAGGTAGCCTTCGTGGCTTCGTCATAGCCAATGAGACGGGTCACATCCCAGTTACCCTTCGTCACCTGACGCTGCAAAACACCCGTCGGCGAATAGAGGTAGATATGTGCATAGCCGTCCTGCTCGCTCACATAAGTGAAGCCGCTCTCATAAAAACGGATGGAAGAGAGCCATTCAGAATCCACATAACATTTGTTCTCGTCGCGGAGAATCAACCTCGAGACACCACTCTTGGGGTTCACGTAATACATATTGAAAAGGTTCTGCTGGCGGTTGAGCGTCATCACTGCCAACTGGTCGGAGTTGGTGGTAAACGCAATCCTCGGGATGTAGCTGTCTGCCTCCACGGGGATTTTCAACTCCTTGATATCTTTCGTTTCAACGCTGTAGGAATGGACGCTTATCTTCGAGTTCTTCTCGCCAGCCTTCGGGTATTTGTAGTTGTAGTATCCGGGATAGACGCCCGAGCCATACACCTGCATGGAATATTCAGGCACTTCGCTCTCGTCGAAACGCACATAAGTAAGGTATTCGCTATTGGGCGACCATGCCATGAGACGGGTGACGGAGAACTCCTCTTCATACACCCAGTCGGTGATGCCGTTCAACACCTTGTTCAACTCGCCGTCTTTGGTTACCTGCACCTCCGTGTCGTAGTCGAACTTACGAATCCAGATATTGTTGTCCACCACATAGGCACACATACGGCCGTCGGGCGAATAGGTAGGTATCATCTGTTTGTGCTTGGAGTCTGACAGGGGCTTCACATAGTTGCGGCGCACATCGTAGTCGTAGACCATGGCACGAAACGAATGGCGGTAAATCTGCTCACTCTCGCGCCACACAAGGATATGGTGGCCGGTGCTGCTTATCTCGTAGCCGTCGAAATCATCGAAATCACATTCGCGTGCCGAATGGGTATCAAACAAAGTGTCCACAGGCTCTCCCGTACGATACGAGTATTTGACAATCATACTGCCGTCGCGGCTCATCGCCGTGTAATGCTCACCGTCGGGAAGCGACCTCATCTCCCCCACTGCTGTTGTCTGACGGAACCGTCCGTCGGTAATATCCTTTAAGTTCACACGCTTGCTCCCGTTCTGAGCCGACACGCTTCCCATTATCACTAATGAGAGCAGAAGACCAACACCCAAATGTTTCATGAATACTCGTTTTTTATTAACGGCGACAAAGATAGGATTTTTTTACATGGGAAATGTACCTTTGCCGCCATGGAAAACGCCAGAGCATACAACGATTTCGGGAGTTTCCTCCGAGGGGTATTTCCCTTCAAGGTACAGAAAATCTCCATCGACGCCGGCTTCACCTGTCCCAACCGCGACGGCACGAAAGGTGTGGGCGGATGCACGTATTGCAACAACCGTACCTTCAGCCCGGACTATTGCCGCAAGGTGAAGCAAGTGAAGGAACAGATTGACGAGGGCATCGGATTCTTCTCCCGCAAATACCCGGAGATGAAATATCTGGCGTATTTCCAGGCATACACCAATACCTACGGCGCATTGCAAGAGCTAAAAGAAAAATACGAGGAGGCTCTTGCGCACCCCGATGTGGTGGGGCTGATTGTTGGGACACGTCCCGACTGCATGCCCAAGGAGTTGCTTGACTACTTCGCAGACCTCTCGAAGCGGACATTCGTGTTGATTGAATACGGATTGGAAAGCACCCTTGACAAAACCCTTGTGCGCATCAACCGCGGACACACCTACGAAGAGTCCGTGGATGCCGTGCGCCGCACAGCCGAAAGGGGGATATATGTAGGCGCACATCTCATCCTTGGGCTGCCGGGAGAGAGCCGCGAGGAGATGCTGGGGCATGCCGAAAGACTGTCCGACCTTCCTCTCACCACCCTCAAGCTCCACCAGCTGCAACTCATCCGCGGCACACGCATGGCAAAAGAGTATGCCATCCACCCCGAGGAGTTCCATATCTATTCTGCCGACGAATATATCGACCTCGTTATCGACTTCCTGGAACGGTTGAACCCATCCATCGTTGTCGAGAGGTTCGTTTCGCAATCGCCAAAGGAATTGCTCATTGCCCCGGATTGGGGGCTCAAGAACTTTGAGTTTACAGCCAAGGTTGACCGCCGCATTGCCGAGCGCCACACCCACCAGGGGAGGCTGTTTTCACGGTGAAGCATTTGCGTATGTCAGCCTTCTTTGCGTAATTTGCCACTCGTTTTTTCAGAACAGACCTAAATATATATGGAAAAGAAACATCAGTACCGCGGACTCTCCCGGCAAGAAGTGGAAGAAAGCCGACGCCTTCATGGCGAGAACATACTCACACCTCCCGAGAAGGCTTCTCTATGGAGTCAGTTCCTCGAAAAGTTTAACGACCCTATCATAAAGATTCTGCTCGTGGCATGGCTGCTTTCGATGGTCATCGCCGGCGTACATTGCTGGGGACCGGAGGCCAAAGGCTTTGCTGCCTTCCTCGAGCCCATCGGCATCTTCTTTGCCATCATGCTGGCATCGTGCGTCGGGTTCTTCTTCGAGGTAAAGGCGGGGAGGGCATTCGACGTATTGAATACTGTCAACGACGACACGCCGGTGAAGGTCATCCGCGAGGGCAACATCTGCCAGGTGATGAAGAAAGATGTGGTTGTTGGCGACATCGTGATGCTCGAGACCGGCGAAGAGATACCTGCCGACGGACATTTGCTTGAGGCCATTTCTCTTCAGGTAAACGAATCGACACTTACCGGAGAGCCTGTCATAAGCAAGACTACCAACGAGGCAGAGTTTGACCCCGACGCCACCTATCCTTCCAATCGTGTTATGCGGGGCACAACTGTTGTGGACGGGCACGGCGTGATGGAAGTGGAGCTTGTGGGCGACGCTACCGGATATGGTAAAGTGTACGAGGGTGCACAGATAGACAACGGGGTGGAGACCCCTCTTCAGATACAGCTCAAGGGCCTTGCCGGCGTTATCAGCAAGGGAGGCTACACGGTTGCCGCCTTGACTTTTGTATGCCTCTTGGTCAAACTGCTGATGACATCGGGCGGGATGCCGGTGATGGACATCATAGCACAGGTTTTGAACATCTTCATGGTTGCCGTAACGCTGATTGTGGTGTCGGTGCCCGAAGGATTGCCCATGAGCGTGACGCTGAGCCTGGCTTTGAGTATGAACCGCATGCTCAAGACCAACAACCTTGTCCGCAAGATGCATGCCTGCGAGACCATGGGTGCCACCACGGTTATCTGTACCGACAAGACAGGCACCCTGACGCAAAACCAGATGCAGATATATCAGACCAACTTCTACGGTCTCAAGGACCAGCAGCTCACCGACGACACGCCAAGCCGCCTCATCAAGGAAGGCATATCGGTGAACTCCACTGCCCACCTCGACTTCTCTGACGAGGGCAACATAAAGACCCTTGGCAACCCCACGGAGGCTGCCCTGCTGCTTTGGCTCAATGCAGGTGGAGTGAACTATCTCACACTGCGTGAAGAAACACCGGTGTTGTCGCAGCTCACGTTTTCCACTGAAAGAAAATATATGGCAACCCTCGTGAAATCGTCTTTGCTCGAAGGCAAGAAGATACTCTACGTAAAAGGAGCACCCGAGATAGTGCTTTCCTTCTGCCATGAGGTGACGGGTACAGATGCTTGTAAGCCTGCCGAAGAGTGCCGCGAGGGTATCGAGAAACAACTCTTGCAGTATCAGAACCAAGCAATGCGTACGCTGGGCTTTGCCTACCGCATTGTTGAGGACGGAGAGGAAGACAGCTGCTTTGCCGGCGGACGCCTCAAGGAAGCAGACTTCACCTTCCTTGGCATCGTTGCCATCTCCGACCCTGTGCGTGCCGACGTGCCTGCCGCCGTCAAGACTTGCCTCAATGCCGGTATCAACGTGAAGATTGTGACAGGCGATACCCCGGGTACAGCCCGCGAGATTGGCAGACAGATTGGTATATGGACCGACAACGACACAGACCGCAATATCATCACCGGTCCGGGCTTTGAGGCATTGACCGACGAGGAAGCCCTCGAGAGGGTGCTCGACCTCAAGATTATGTGCCGTGCCCGTCCAACCGACAAGCAACGCCTCGTGCAGCTGCTGCAGAAGAAAGGTGCAGTGGTGGCGGTAACGGGCGACGGCACCAACGATGCCCCGGCATTGAAAGCCGCGCAGGTGGGTCTCTCTATGGGCGACGGCACCTCCGTTGCCAAGGAAGCCAGCGACATCACCATCCTCGACAACTCCTTCAGCAGCATCACCCGCGCCGTCATGTGGGGGCGTTCGCTCTATCGCAACATACAGAAGTTCCTGCTCTTCCAGCTCACCATCAACGTGGCTGCCTGTCTCATCGTGCTGCTCGGCTCGCTGATTGGCACCGAGTCGCCTCTCACCATCACGCAGATGCTGTGGGTAAACCTTATCATGGACACCTTTGCTGCCGGCGCCCTGGCATCGTTGCCTCCCAACGAGAGGGTGATGAAAGACAAACCCCGCCGCAGTGGCAAGGACGGCGACTTCATCATCACGCGGCCGATGGCATACAGCATCTTCGGAGTGGGCGCAGCGTTTGTGGTAATACTCATGGGCTTGCTGCTTCACTTCCATGCCGGTGACGGACTCTCGCCGCGCGACCTCTCGTGGTTCTTCACCTTCTTCGTGATGCTTCAGTTTTGGAACATGTTCAACGCAAAAGCATTCATGGAGGGTCGCTCCGCCTTTGCCCGTCTTGGCGAGTGCAGGAGCTTCCTCTTCGTTGCCATGCTGATTGTTGTGGGACAATATCTGATAGTGACCTTCGGCGGCGAGATGTTCAACGTTGTTCCCCTCTCGTGGAAAGATTGGGCCATTATCATCGCCTCCGGTTCGCTTGTCCTTTGGGTGGGTGAAATCTCCCGCGCCATCGGTTACTTGATACGGAAATAAAGACAAAAGATCATGACAGGGGTTTCCCACCGGCGGGGAACCTTCGCGGAGTACTCCGTAATCATTTTCGGGCATCCGAAAAACATATACTTTTGCCC
>CAVJCD010000062.1:0-6111 GCA_963648005.1 Tannerellaceae bacterium
TCTTAACTCTGTCCGCAACAACATTCTTTACGGAAGTTAGAAAAGGCTCAGAAAGCATGTAGTATTGCAGAAACCTTGTATTCTCTTTTGTACTGATAGGATACATATCGGCGCTACATAGTCCGTCATAAGGTGCAATTGTAACTTTATTCAATAATGGACGAATCTTTGAGTAGAGAATTTGCCCTTTATAAAATCTATGGTTATCACTTTCTACATTTGCTTCTTCAACAGTGCGGTGTGTTAAAATCTTACCAGAGTTCTTTTCTATAGAATCTGGTGAAATTTGTTGCATAGACAAGTGTAGAGACGGATGGACCAAATTACTTTCGACTGTAGCAATTCTTTTGAAAGGAACACTTTTCCAATGTTCCGGAATCTCCCCAATCCACTGCACGCCGCTGTCTTTATATCTTTCGTATCTTTTCATCTGAAAATGCAGTTTTAGGGTTACACATTGAGAATATCGTCAAGTACACCTTTCAGTCGGCCCTCTATGTCGGCAATGTCCGAGCGGATTTCACCGATGGAGCGCAGCTGCACAGGCTTATAGAAATACTTGGTGAAGGAAAGCTCGTAGCCCACCACCACATTCTCCTCACTGTAGTAAGCATCGGGAGCGTATGGCAACACTTCCTTCTGCATGAATCCCTCGATACCACCCGGGTAGAGTAATGGCACCTGCTCTGTGTCTTTCAACTGAGGGTCTGACTCAATGGGCGAATCAAGTTTCGTGGGTTTGGTATGGCATGGCTCCGCCGTTTCGCTCCGTTTGCCAAGATACTGGCGCACCAGCTTAATCTTTGCAGCAGGCACTTTCACCTTCATCTGTTCGAGCATCGTGAACATTGCAAAGTCGCCCACGGTGTGCCCGCCAAGATACTCTTTCCACGCTTCAAGTACGCGATGGAGCAGAGCCATGTCGTCGGCATTTTTTAGTTCGGGCAACACAATGTCACCAGGGTTCTCGTATATGATACGCAATGGGCGCTCCACCGTGACCTTCCAATAGCCAAACTCGCGGTTGGGGAATATCTTGCTGCAGTCTGTTTCCTTGAAGTCGGTGAGAAGGCGCAGTATTTCGGCGCGGTCGGCCTCGTTGGTCTCGCAATTTTTCTCACCCAGGTTCTTGCGTAGCGGTGAGCAAATCTTTGTGGCGTCAATGAGTTGCACCTTGCCACGCCGCCGCTCCTCTTTGCGGTTGGTCACTACCCATACGTATGTGCCTATGCCGGTATTATAGAAATCCTTTTCGGGCATTGCCACGATGGCTTCCAAGAGGTCGTTTTCAATGATGTATTGGCGCAGATTGCTTGCTCCGCTTCCGGCATCGCCCGTGAAGAGGCTCGAACCGTTGTGCACCTCCACGATGCGTGTGCCCAGCGGCGTGTCGTCCTGCATACGACTCACGTTGTTGGCCAAGAACATCATCTGACAGTCGCCAATGTCGGGAAGGAAGGATATCTCACAACCATTCTTGTCTCTTACACAAAATCTGGAGTCTGAAAACTTGGCTTTCTCCGTCTCCTTCAGTCCGCGCTTCTTCAAATCTTCCTTCCACGGTGTTCCGAAAGGAGGATTGGAGATGCAAAAGTCGTAGGTCTCGCCTGCGTGACCATCTTGCGAGAGTGTAGAGCCATAGGCAATATATTCGCGCTGCTCGTTGAATTTCAGATATTGAAATCTCTCTATCTCGCCAGAAATCATAAGGTCGGCCTTACAGGTTGCATAGGTGTCGGGGGCTTGCTCTTGTCCGAATATTTTGATGTCAATGTTCTTGCCACGTTCCTTTCCAAGTTGTTTGATGCGTTCCTGCGCAATGGTTAGAATGCCGCCTGTGCCACACGCACCGTCATAGATGTGGTAGGTGGTGTCTTGCAGCCGGTCGGCAATGGGCACAACGGCAAGGTCGGCAAGCAACTTCACATAGTCGCGAGGCGTGAAGTGTTCTCCCGCTTCGGTAACGTTGTTTTCCTCGTTGAAGCGTCGAAGCAACTCTTCAAATACTGTTCCCATCGTGTGATTATCGAGTGCCGGCAGTTTCTCGTTGCCTTCGCTGTCGAGCACAGGCTTGTTACTAAGGTTGATGCTGTCGGAAGTAAACTTCTCGATGATGCTACCCAAACGTTCCGTCTCCGTGAGGTTGTCAACAACCTGGCGCAAGTGCAGTTTGTCCACAATGTCCTGCACATCTTTGCTGAAACCGTTGAGATATTCCGTGAAATTCATCTTCAAACGTTGAGCATCAATCTCGCTCCTCAGTGTTTTCATGGTAAACTTCGAAGTATTGTAGAAAGGATAACCAGTTACACCATAGAGTATAGGCGCTTGATTGTTAATATTGTTTTTGTCGAGGTTCTCCTTCATGGTAAGTACCTGATGCTTGGTAGGCTCAAGAAGCACGTCGATGCGGCGCAACACCATCATCGGCAAGATTATCTTCTTGTATTCGCTCTTGTCGAAAGCATACACAAGCACATCGGTTGCTATGTTCCAAATGAACGAAAAGAGTGAGTTGTATTGAGTTTGTTCCATAAATCTTCTCTTTTATAGTCTTAATTGTTCTGTCTGAGCCTTGTTGCTCTTCAAAATGTTGAGAGCCCGACAACAATTCATCTACAAATGTGCTCACTTATTTTGACAAATCACCGGTCCGCCCCACAAAAAATCATTCCCAGCCCGGGACCACCCACGCATCTATCGCCATCGGCGTGCAAATAAAAAACACAATTATATTTGTGTGAAATTCTACAATCTCGATGCTATCAAATCCATTTGATTATTCCATCGAGGATAAGTTATAAATGCCTTCGGCCACTATTGTCGGGATTATCTTGTAATTTTGAGCCATAAACAACGGGATAACCGCCATTAACATGAAAAACATTATGAACAGCAACAACAATCGCTATGTGTATTTTATAAGCCTCGTATCAGCCATGGGCGGATTGCTCTTTGGCTACGATTGGGTAGTGATAGGAGGCGCAAAGCCTTTCTATGAATTGTATTTCGGTATATCCGCCTCGCCCTCGGACCAAGGGTTGGCAATGACCATAGCCCTCATCGGATGCATGATTGGGGCAATGCTGTGCGGCACTTTGGCCGACAAGATTGGCCGCAAGCGCTTGCTGACAGTTTCCGCCCTCTTGTTTTTGGTCTCCGCTGTGGGCACGGGAGCATTCTCGGAGTTCACGCCTTTCCTCGCGGCGAGATTTTTCAGTGGGATAGGCATAGGTCTTGCCTCCGGGCTCTCGCCAATGTATATTGCGGAGGTTGCGCCCTCGCACATACGCGGCAGACTTGTTGCGCTCAACCAAATGACCATTGTGCTCGGCATTCTTGGGGCGCAGATTACCAATTGGCTCATTGCCGAGCCTATCCCCGAGGGCTTTACCGCCTCGGAAATCATGGCCTCGTGGAACGGACAGATGGCATGGAGATGGATGTTTTGGGCTGCGGCATTTCCGTCTGTTGTTTTTCTCCTCTTGGCCTTCTTCATTCCCGAGAGCCCGCGTTGGCTCATGCTAAAGAACCGCGGCGCTGAGGCTCTGAAGATTCTCACCAAGATAGGTGGCGAGGATTATGCCGCCGGGGAGATGGCTGCCGTATCCGCTGCAAACGTCGCTGCCAAAGGAGAGGGCGGACTGGCCATGTTGTTCTCGCGGCATTACGTCAAGGTGCTTTGTCTGGGACTCTTCATCGCCGTGTTCCAACAGTGGTGTGGCACCAACGTAATCTTCAACTACGCGCAGGAAATCTTCCAGTCGGCCGGATATAACATAGGCGACGTACTCTTCAATATAGTAGTCACCGGGGTGGCCAATGTGGTGTTCACCGTCGTTGCAATATTCTCGGTAGACAGTCTGGGGCGGCGCACTCTTATGCTCCTCGGGGCGGGAGGCTTGTGTTTTGTCTACTTCGTGTTGGGAATATGTTATTACATGCACGTTACCGGTTTCTTTATGGTTGTATTGGTTGTTGTGGCGATAGCGTGCTATGCCATGACACTCGGACCATGTACCTGGGTACTCCTTGCGGAGATGTTCCCCAACAAAGTAAGAGCCGTGGCAGTGGCAACATGCACGTTTGCTCTCTGGGTAGGTTCGTCAACACTGACCTACACCTTCCCCTTCCTCAACGCAGCATTGGGTAGCTATGGCACGTTCTGGATTTATTCCGCTGTATGTGCCGTTGGACTGTTGTTCTTCCTGCGTTTCCTGCCGGAGACAAAGGGCCGGAGCCTTGAGCAGCTTGAAGACGAACTTACAAACAAAAAAAGACAATAACCTCCTCATAAATATGAATCGTATGGTAAAAGCATGGAGAGAGACGGTGGTGATTCCCACCTACGAGATAGGAAAGGCAGAAAAGAATCCGATGTTTCTGGAGAAAAGAGTATATCAGGGCTCAAGCGGAGTGGTGTATCCTTATCCCGTAGTAGAGAGTCTGAGCGACGAGAAGTCAGACAAAGAGTATCAAGCCGTATGGCTGGAGAACGAATATATAAAAGTAATGCTTCTGCCCGAACTGGGAGGGCGCGTGCAGATGGCTTACGACAAGCTGAAGAAACGTCACTTCGTGTATTACAACCACGTGGTGAAGCCGGCACTTGTGGGACTCACCGGGCCGTGGATTTCCGGGGGCATAGAGTTTAATTGGCCGCAACATCACAGGCCTTCCACCTTCCTGCCCGTCGACAGCGACATTGAGGAGAACAGCGACGGCTCTGTGACGGTATGGATTAGTGAGCGCGAGCGTATGTTCCATCAGAAAGGCATGGCGGGATTTACTCTGCGTCCGGGTCGCGCCTTCCTCGAGATAAAAGGAAGACTCTACAATCCTACGTGCTTGCCTCAGACATTTCTCTGGTGGGCCAACCCCGCCGTGTATGTCAACGACAGCTATCAGAGTGTGTTCCCGCCCGACGTCAACGCGGTGTTCGACCATGGCAAGCGAGCCGTCTCCACCTTCCCCATTGCCACGGGAACATACTATAAGATGGACTACTCCTCCGGCGTTGATATCTCCAACTACAAAAACATAAAGGTGCCGACCTCCTACATGGCTGTCAACTCCAAATACAACTTCGAGGGCGGCTACGAAAACGATACCCACGGAGGTATGTTGCATGTTGCCGACCGTCACGTGTCGCCGGGCAAAAAGCAGTGGACATGGGGTAACGGTGACTTTGGCCGTGCATGGGACCGTAACCTTACCGACAGCGACGGACCTTACATCGAACTGATGGCCGGAGTGTTCACGGAGAACCAACCCGACTTCTCATGGCTCATGCCATACGAAGAGAAACTCTTCACCCAATATTTCATGCCTTACCGCGAGCTGGGGATAGTGAAAAATGCCTCGCGCGACCTTATCATGAACATCGGGCAAACCGACGGCGGCGTGCGCTTCAAGGTGTTTGCCACAGGCAAGATGCTTGTCAGGTCTCTGCTAAGCGATGACAACGGAGCGACGCTCTACGACAATATCAGCACAATCTCGCCCGAGGAGATACTCGAAAGGGAGATCCCTACGGACATTCCTCTTGATAATCTCTCTTTGAAACTCTATGTGATGGAAGGTGAGCGACAGGTGTTAAATCTCTCGTGGCATGCCGAGGCAGACGATATCCGTCCCATTCCCGATGCTGCCGATGCTGCCCTCCCTCCCCGCGAAGTGAAAACCAACGAACAGCTGTATCTCACAGGACTTCACCTTGAGCAATACCGGCATGCCACCTACAATCCGGTGGACTACTATGAGGAAGCACTGCGGCGCGATGATGACGACTATCGCTGCAACAACGCCCTTGGGTTGTGGTATATCCGCAAATGCCGTTTCGAGAAGGCTGAGCCATATTTGCGCAAGGCGGTGAAAACCTTGATGAAGCGCAATCCCAATCCCTACGACGGCGAGCCTCTCTACAACCTCGCGATTGCGCTCAAATGCTTGGGAAGAATGGATGAGGCATACGAGTTTTTCCTCAAAGCCACTTGGAACAAAGCGTGGATAGACGCGGGCTTCTTCGCTGCGGCACAGATATCCGTGGCGCAATGTCGGTGGGAGGACGCCCTTGAGGAGCTGAACCGCAGCATCGACAACAACCGTCGC
>CAVJCD010000062.1:6121-11439 GCA_963648005.1 Tannerellaceae bacterium
GCACGTGCCCTGAAAGCCTTGGCGTTGCGCAATCTTGGTCTAAAGGACGAGGCGGAAAGGCTCTGCCGCGAGTCGCTGGCTCTCGATAGATTCAACTACGGCTGTCGCTACGAGCTTTATCTTCTCACCGGTGACGAGAAGGAACTGAGCAGGATGAACGGGATGATGCACCAAGCCCCGAACAACTACGATGAGCTGGCTTTGGACTATGCACAGGCGTATTGCCATAAAGAAGCAATCGGCGTTCTCTCTCTTGCCGTCCGTGAGCATGCCGCCACACCGATGACATACTATTACATGGGATGGATGGGCGAGGAGAGCGCCTTCGCAAAGGCAAAAACCTTCTCTTCGGACTACTGTTTCCCCAACCGCATAGAGGATATGATGGCGCTGAGCGAGGCAATGCGTCGCGACGGCACCGATGCGCGTGCGCCCTACTACCTCGGATGTCTCTACTACGACAAACGACAATACGACGAGGCTTACAATCTATGGATGCTCTCTTCAAAACTTTGTCCCTCGTTCCCCACCGTGTGGCGCAACCTTGCTCTCGTATGTTTCAACAAACGGCACGATGAGGCGAAGGCCCTGGAATGTATGGAGAAGGCTTTCAGTCTCGACGAGAGCGATGCCCGCGTATTCATGGAACTCGACCAACTCTACAAACGCCTGCAGAAACCACATGCTGAAAGGCTTGCGCTACTAAGAGAACACTCTGAACTGGTATCCCGGCGCGACGACCTTCTGCTCGAAGAGATAACCTTGCTCAATCAGACGGGGCAGTACGAAGAAGCAATGAGGCTTATCGACAATCATCACTTCCACCCCTGGGAAGGCGGTGAAGGCAAGATTCCGGCGCAATATCAAATCGCGCGCGTGGAGCTTGCCAAGGAACTCTTGGCAAAAGGCGATTACCGGAGGGCGCTTACACTGATGGACGAATGTTTCGAGTATCCGTACAACATTGGCGAAGGCAAACTCTACGGAGCCCGCGAGAACGATTTCCATTACTACAAAGCCCTTGCCTTAATGGGGCTAGAACGTGAGGAGGAGGCCAGGGAATGTCTCCTTAATGCAAGTCTGGGTGATAGCGAGCCCGCAGCTGCCATGTACTACAACGACCAGAAGCCCGACAAGATATTCTATCAGGGTCTGGCATTGCTGCGCCTTGGCAAGACTGATGAGGCAAAGAGTTGCTTCAATCATTTGAAATCGTATGGAGAAAAACATTTGTTTGATGTGTTCCGCATGGACTACTTCGCCGTTTCGCTGCCCGACCTGCAGATTTGGGACGACGACATGGACAAGCGCAACCGCATTCACTGCTATTATCTCATCGCTTTGGGGCATCTGGGGCTTGGCAACAACTCGGAAGCACAGCGCTACTTCTCCCTAGCCGCCCAGTTGGACATCAATCACCAAGGCATTCAGATACACCAAAAGATGGCCGGGCAAAAGCAACCGGATTGAGTGGTGCGCTCATAAGTAATGAACCTCAATCGTGTAGGTGGCGCGTGCGCAGATATTCCAGGAGATATTGCGGTCGGTCGGTTTGTATGATTCGCGTGCCGAGGATGTCAATAAGGTAGCCATAACCCATATTGGGGTTTTGGAGCGACATGTCGTCGTCGTGCCCTCCGGCCTGCGAGGCCCAAAGGGTGTTATACCAAATCAAGGATTTCCCCTTCATCATCTTTGCTGCCTTGACGGGGAGGATATTGTCTTCGTTGCCATACGACAGTTCAA
Organism: Tannerellaceae bacterium; assembly: GCA_963648005.1. Classification (GTDB taxonomy): domain Bacteria; phylum Bacteroidota; class Bacteroidia; order Bacteroidales; family Tannerellaceae; genus Parabacteroides. Next base: position 7,868 of record CAVJCD010000062.1, read on the forward strand.
AGGCTTCGGGGTTCATTCCCGACATGAATTCTTTAATCTGCTGCTCTGCGTCCTTTTGGTCGAGGTCCACTATCGGCATATAAATCACATCGTCGAGGTATGCGCCATAGAGTTTTTTCACTTCCTCTGCCGACTTTCTTCCCTTCATTATAATCTGCTTGGCTGTGCCGGTCTTTTTCAGCAGTTCATAGATTTGTTCGAAATATCTGTCTGCTTTGTCAAGGTTGAGCATTATCTTGCCTTTGGCAAGCAAGAGTGCTTCTTCAAGGGTTGGCACCTTGTGGATGGTATGTATGCCGCAGCCGTTCCTCAGGCGTGTGTTGGCGATGGAGTCGTAGGTCAACTCCGCAATGTTGCCGCTCCCTGAGGTTGTGCGGTCGATATTGTGGTCGTGCATAAGAATGAGCACACCGTCTTTGGTGCGTTGTACATCAATCTCCACGATGTCGACCCCCATCTTTATTGCGTTGTCGATGGCTTCAAGGGAATTCTCCGGGAAGTTGCGCCAATCGCCGCGATGAGCAGCCACTATGACTGACGATTCGTCTCTGTTGATAAGTTTCTGTCGGATTACACTTGCTCTGTCCTGTGCGAACATACCCGCGCAAGACAACAACAACATTAATAACAAGAATACTTTTTTCATTTCCGTTTTAAGATATAAATGCGCAGCAAAAGTAACAAAAGTCAAGGTCCTGACCGAAAGTTCATACATCCTATTATATTATTACGTTAGAAGACGGTACTAAGTTTGAAGTTCCTAGCATAGGAAGTGACATTTTTGAGATAAGTAAAGAAAATTTTGATGATTGGATAAAACTGGATAAAAGGTAAAAATAAGGCTGAAAACAATTGTGGATGTTTAGGATAGGATGAGAATTACAAGAATCTTATAAATAAAGGATTAACAATATAAAATCGAAACAACCATGGAAAAGAAAGTTTTATCAAAAGAAGAACTGATTGATAGATTGAAAGAACTATCGGTAGATGAGTCAGAAAGGCCAGAAATGATGAATGTGGCTATGTGTTACTCTATTGCTCCACCAAGTGTAAAACATACAACGTGCGATAAGTGTGGTGCGGATATAGAATATTGGGATTGATTAATGGGGCATCTTCGTTGCTTCTCAACCGTTTCTTGCCCGGCGGCCGTGGATTGGTGCATAAAGATGAATTGGTGTTGAGTCCAAAGCAAGTGAACGAGATGCTAAGTGTGGCAGAAGAAGTATTGTCGCTCTCGGGGCGTTACGGTAATCTTGGTACGGAGGTGGCTGCATGCGCCATCAAGGATGCAGACCGATACAAACAACTTAATTTCGGATATAAATGTGGTGCGGCAAAGAATTTCTTCGTGATAGACCCGTCGGGCCATGTACGTACTTGTAACCATTCTCCTCGTATTGTCGGTCACATCTTTCATAACCCAATCATCGACGATATGGAATATTGGCAGATGTTTACCGAGGAAGAATATAAGCCTTCTGTTTGTGAAGGGTGTAGACTCTTGAAGGAATGCGACTGCGGATGTCGTGAGGTTGCCAATATTCTGCATGGTAACCCCAAGGGAATAGATACCACAATAGTCAAGAGCGTTAATCCTCCATGTTGATTGCTTCGAGGTCGTTGGGCACAAAGATGCGTCCTTGGAAAGCCGACTGTGCTTCGGCGGTGTAGTTCGCTTTGCGGTTTGGAGTCTTGTCTTCCGTATGATAGAGCACGAGATTGCGCACTTTTAGGTCCGTGGCGAGGGCATATCCTGTGCCTGGCCTTGTGATTCGTCTCATGAGTAATGTCTTTTGAGTGTCTTGTTTGGACGGGTCAAAATTAGATTAATCGAATAATTTGCTCAAATTAATCGATTAATTCGCTCAAATTAATCGATTAGTTGTTTTCGCAGCATCCGTGGCACATATGTTACGATTCGTTTGAAAAAGTGTGCGACTATGGGCATTATTCGTTTGAAAAAGTGTGATTTTGCTCTCGGAACGATAAGATAACGCCATGCTTAAAAGGAAAATAGAAACATATTTAGCCAAATGGAGACAATCTGAGGGCAGAAAGCCTCTTGTGATAAAAGGTATTCGCCAATGTGGAAAGACATACATTGTCCAGAAGTTCGCAAGAGAAAATTATGAGAGTGTGGTCTATATGAACTTCATACTTGAACCGGATAAGAGGTCTGCCTTTGGTGGTAATATGGACGTTGATACCATTATCCTCAACCTTTCGGCGTTGATTAAAGGTAGTCGTTTCATTGAAGGGAAAACATGTATTATCCTTGACGAGATTCAAGAATGCAAGGAAGCGAGAACAGCCTTGAAGGCGTTTCATATAGACGGGCGTTTCGATGTCATTGCCACGGGTTCGCTTCTTGGTGTGAAAGGCTATGGCCAAAGCAAGAAGAAGAATGAGGATGAGGGGCAGGACTCTGTTCCCGTTGGATATAAAACGGTGATAGATATGTATCCATTGGACTTTGAAGAATTTCTGTGGGCAAACGGAATCAGAGATATGGTAATTGATTCTGTCAAATTATGCTTTGAGAAAGAAAAGACCGTACCCGAGGGAATACACAAGGTTATGATGGAGTTATTGTACAGGTATGTAATTGTCGGAGGTTTGCCTGAAGTGGTGAACTGCTTCCTTGAAACCAAGAATATAGAACTTATATATAAGTTGCAGCGTAATCTTATATCCGGATACGAAGAGGACATGGTTAAATATGCGGATGATGCAGACAAACCAAATATCCGAGAATGTTTTGAATCAATCCCGAAACAGTTGACCAAAGAGAATAAGAAATTTCAGTATTCTGTGGTCAAGAAGGGAGGAAGAGTTTCGCAATATATTGGCAGTATTCAATGGCTGGAAGATGCCGGGATAGTCCGCAGGTGCTATAATACACAGACTACGGAACTGCCGTTGGAGGGTAATTCCATCAAAGATTGCTTCAAACTCTATACTACCGACATAGGTATCCTTATGGCAATGCTCGACTATGGCACGCAGGCAGATATCCTAAAGGGTAATCTCCTTGGATACAAAGGGGCTATTTTCGAGAACCTTATGGCGGACTTTCTATGCAAGTCAGGTCAGAAACTATACTATTTCCACAAGAATAGTGGTTTGGAGTTGGACTTTTTGGTGCGATTCAAAGGTGAATGTGTTATCCTTGAAGTTAAAGCTAAGACAAGTAAGGCAAAAAGTATGATTACAGTTCTAAAGAACAAGAGTGTGTATCATGTCAATAATGCCATTAAGTTGGACCAACATAATGTGGGGCGTGAGGGTGATATACTCACCATTCCGCTCTATATGGGATTTCTTATTGAAGACAAGCTTGCGGACGTCATCATTCCAGATGTTGATTTGAAAGGTCCCATTTCATAAAAGACAAATATCTCAGCGGAACAAGAAAGTGGACTTTCTTGTTTCATCGCGATGCGATGGGATTGGAAAGTCCACTTTCTTTCTTCATTGCGCGGCGACGGATGGGAAAAAATCGCCACCTAATCGAAAACAATTTCCATTACGCAGAAAGGTAATGTTATCAATATACATTCCTGTAT
>CAVJCD010000063.1:0-5868 GCA_963648005.1 Tannerellaceae bacterium
AGGCTACACGCTGCACTATGCCGACAATACCGGTAAGCAGCAAACCATAGCCCTGCCCGACATGCATCCAGGCGAACGTTACCCCGTCTTACTGCGCAACGTCAACCCCCGATACAACTTCGAGGTGATGCGTCCCAATGGATTCTCTGTCGTCAAGTATTAATCAATACTTAGTTGATTTTTAACCAACACTCAAATTTTCAACAAACTATTGTTCCATAAAAACGCAGATAATCGAGTAGGAGGTAAATGCTAATCATAAAAGGCATTTGTCTCCTACTTTCGTATTTACCGGCCTCTCACACCACCGTACGTGCGGTTTCGCATACGGCGGTTCCTATTTTTGGATACCATTCAAGATATTCTCCCATTAAAATGGCACACCCCGCTTTCATAAGCTTGCCGTTGTTCATTGCCCTTATCAAAATTGAACTGTTGGCTACGCACCAATAACCTTTGCGGGTATTACCCCATTCGTATGCTTGATATTTGTTTATGCCGCACTTGAAAGTATCGATACTCTTGATTTCCGCCGTCTGTTGAACAACCGTTACCAACCCAAAGAAGGAAATCCTTACCTTTGTGCACATATATAATCCGTATCCGAAAGAAATTATGAAAACACGTATTTCCATTCTTCTGATTCTTTGTCTTTGCAGCCTCAGCATCTCGGCTCAAAGCACATTCGACAAGTATTTCACCAACAAAACACTGAGGATAGACTTCGCCCTCAGCGGCAACGCACAATTCCAGGCAGCAGCCATACAACAACTGAGAGAAGAGCCCGTGTGGGGCGGCCCAAAGAAAAACCTCATCGACAAGTTTGGTTACGGAGGCTACTTCGTTAATGTCTTCGACAAGCAAAGCGGCGAACTGATTTATTCGCGCGGCCTTAACACCCTCTTCGAAGAGTGGCGGACCACGGAAGAAGCAAAGACAGAGACACAGTCTTGGACCAACAGCATTGCCGTGCCTTTCCCCAAAGCACCGGTGGTGGTGGAGATTACGGCACGCGACAAGGCGGACATGCAGTTCCATTCCCTTCTCAAATCCAACATCGACCCCTCCGGCATAGCCATCGACCGCAGTCCTCTGAAGGAAAACATGGTGACACAAATACAATACAAGGGAGATTCGAGTGAGAAAGTCGACATGGTGTTTCTTGCCGAAGGCTACACTGCCGGGGAGCAAGACAAGTTTCTTGCCGACGCAAAACGGTTTGCCGAGGCATTGTTTCAAACACCGCCCTACACCACAAGGAGAGAAGACTTCAACATTTGGGCAGTGCAACTCGTGTCGGAAGAGTGCGGAATGGATGTATCGGGTAAGGGCGTTTTCAAGAACACTGCACTTAACTCGGGCTACTATACCTTTGGCGTTGACCGTTACCTCACAACCCGCGACATGAAATCCATCCGCGACGCCGTATGGAACGTGCCCTGCGATGCCATCTTCATATTGGTGAACACCGACACCTATGGGGGTGGCGGCATGTATAACCTCTATGCCATGGGTACAGCCGACAACAAGCAGACCGAGCATATCTTTGTCCACGAATTGGGACATAGCTTGGCCGGGCTGGCAGACGAATACTACACCTCGGAAGTGGCATACCAAGACTTCTACAACCTCAAGTACGAACCGTGGGAGCCCAATATCACCACCTTGGTTGATTTCGACAGCAAGTGGAAAGACCTTCTTCCCAAAGGTACCCCTATCCCAACCATCCCGGAGGGAAAGAACGTGATTGGCGTGTATGAAGGAGGCGGTTACATGGTTAAAGGTATCTACCGACCAATGGAACACTGCATGATGCACGACTATGCACCCTTCTGCCCTACTTGCAGCCGTGCCATACTAAGAATGATTGACTACCTCACCGACAAGAATTACTAAGAAAACATCTTCCTTGGAAGCCTATAATTGAAAATTGAAGAGAATTCCATACCTTTGTACGAAAATTCATGTATTAAACAGATAATCTCATGGCAGTTTACTTAAATGATGTGTCGCGTACTTTCGGTGAATATCTTCTTATTCCCGGTCTGACAACCAAACAATGTGTACCGACAAACGTAACACTGAAGACTTCTCTCGTTAAACACCGCGAGGGCGAAAAGTCGCCTATCGAATTAAATATCCCGTTTGTGTCTGCTATCATGCAGTCGGTTTCCGGCCCTAAGTTGGCAATCGAGCTTGCACGCAATGGTGGACTTTCCTTCATCTTTGGCTCTCAGTCAATCGACAGCCAGGCAGATATGGTTAGGAAAGTGAAGAAGTTTAAGGCCGGTTTTGTTACCAGCGATTCAAACCTTACACCGGAGAACACCCTGACAGACGTGGTCAACTTGGTGAACCAAACCGAACACTCCACAATAGGTATCACCGATGACGGAACGCCAAACGGCAAACTGCTCGGGCTTGTTACCAGCCGCGACTATCGCATAGAGAAAGACGACCCGCAGAAAAAGATAAAGGACTTCATGACACCATTCTCCAAACTAATCGTCGGTGAGGTTGGTATCACACTGAAGGAAGCCAATCAAATCATTTGGGACCATAAACTCAATACCCTCCCTATCATTGATAAGGACCAGCGCTTGGCTTATTTCGTATTCCGTAAGGACTACGATAGCCACCGCGAGAATCCCTACGAGTTGTCGGGGGCAGACAAGAAACTGCTTGTTGGTGCAGGTATCAACACACGTGACTACACAGAGCGCGTGCCGGCTTTGGTTGAAGCAGGCGTGGATGTCTTGTGTATCGACTCCTCAGACGGCTATTCCGAATGGCAGTCCGACACACTGAAATGGATAAAGGATAAATATGGCGACAGCGTAAAGGTTGGTGCCGGCAACGTGGTTGACAGAGAGGGCTTCTTCTATTTGGCAGAGGCAGGAGCCGACTTCGTTAAGGTTGGTATCGGTGGAGGTTCCATCTGTATCACTCGTGAGCAGAAAGGTATTGGTCGCGGTCAGGCTACAGCCCTCATAGATGTGGTAAGAGCACGCAACGAATATAAAGCAAAGACCGGTATCTATATCCCTGTCTGCAGCGATGGAGGATTGGTGCACGACTATCATATGGTGCTCGCCTTGGCAATGGGTGCAGACTTTCTAATGATGGGACGCTACTTTGCCCGCTTCGACGAATCACCTACGAAGAAACTGAGAATTGGCAACAATTTCGTAAAAGAATATTGGGGCGAGGGTTCCAACCGTGCCCAAAACTGGCAACGCTATGACATGGGCGGCACTGCTTCGCTCAAGTTTGAAGAGGGTGTGGACAGCTACGTTCCCTATGCCGGTAAGATGAAAGACAACTTGAACCTTACACTCGGCAAGATTAAGGCTACCATGTGTAGCTGTGGCGCTACCACTATCCCCGAGTTGCAACAAAACGCAAAGATCACATTGGTATCATCAACCAGCATCGTAGAAGGTGGTGCACACGATGTAATACTGAAAGAACAAAACTAATCTGAGAGGACACACTACGCGTAATATATGATTTAGGCAGTTGTCTGTAACACACAGATAGCTGCCTATTTCTTTTCACCCCGGATGCGTAGAATGCGTATAAAAAAGAGGTTTGAGAAACGAATCTCAAACCTCCCTCGGTTGTTCAACCAGGATTCGAACCTGGACAAACAGGACCAGAATCTGTTGTGCTACCATTACACCATTGAACAGTCCCTTTCGCAGCACCACGCCGCAATTGATTACGGGCGCAAAGATACAGCCGTTTTTTATTCCCGCAAGTGATTTACGAGAAAAAATCGTCAAAACGAACTTTTCTTCCCCACAACATTTCCTATCTTTAATCCACGAGAGTTATACATATATATTATTAGAGGATTGGATTGAGATAATGAATTAAGGCGTATATTTGCGTTCCTGAAATTTTCATTCAAAGTAAATGAATCAAACAAACGAATTAGTAAAGACCATTGTAGAAGGTCTGCAAGAAAAGAAAGGCAAGAATATAGTAACCGTGGACTTAACCCAGATATCCGGAGCCATTTGTCAGTATATGGTCATCTGCGAAGGTGGTACGCCTACCCAGGTGGCAGCCCTCTCCGATTCGGTTTTGGATTTTGCACGTAAGAAAGCAGGCGAAAAGCCCCTGTCGATCGATGGTCTGAGAAGAGCCGAATGGATAGGAATGGATTATGGTACGGTTCTTGTACATATTTTTCTGCCGGCGCAACGCGAATTCTATAGTTTGGAGACCCTTTGGTCTGATGCAAAAGTCGCAGAGACACCTAACATAGACTAGCCCGGTATTATTATTATTGAATTCAAAGTATGGAAAACAACAGCGACAATTTTAATAAAATGCCGAAGGACAATAAGCCTAAAATGTTTCGATTCAACCTGTATTGGATGTATGGGCTGATATTCGTGATGCTTTTTGCACTGTACCTAACCAACGATTCGTCGGCGACAAAAGAGTTGGGATGGACCGAGTTTCAGAAGCTTGCCACGGAGAATGTGTTCGACAAAATGACAGTCTACAACAAAAAGAACCTCATTGAAGCCACCGTTAAGAGTGGGAAAAGAGGAATTGTGTTTAAGACAGACAGCAGTGCACTTGGAGCAAATCCCAGCGTTTACGTAACGATACCATCGGCCGACAAGTTCTCGGACTTCTACGACAGGGCGGTAAGCGACAATCATATCGACACTCAGGTGCAATTCGAAGAGGGTGACGACACCTTATGGAACTTCTTGGTTTCATTCGGGCCTATCATCTTGATTATTGCTGTATGGATTTTCCTTATGAGAAGGATGTCGGGCAATCCCGGAGGCGGCCCCGGAGGAGTATTCAGCGTTGGCAGGTCGAAGGCTCAACTCTTCGACAAAGATAATAACCAGAAAGTGACATTCAAGGATGTTGCCGGATTGGCTGAGGCCAAGCAAGAGGTGGAAGAGATTGTTTCATTCCTCAAAGACCCGGGAAAATACACCGAACTGGGTGGAAAGATACCAAAAGGAGCGTTGTTGGTTGGTCCTCCGGGAACAGGTAAGACATTGTTGGCAAAGGCTGTTGCCGGTGAGGCTAACGTACCGTTCTTCTCAATATCTGGTTCCGACTTTGTGGAAATGTTTGTTGGCGTGGGAGCTTCCCGTGTACGCGACTTATTCCGTCAGGCAAAGGAGAAGTCTCCATGTATAGTATTTATCGATGAGATTGATGCTGTTGGTCGTGCTCGTGGCAAGAATGCCAACATGAACAGTAACGACGAGCGAGAAAACACCCTCAACCAATTATTGACAGAGATGGATGGCTTCGGCTCAAACAGTGGCGTTATTATTTTGGCAGCCACCAACCGTGCCGACATATTGGATAAGGCATTGCTGCGTGCCGGACGTTTCGACCGTCAGATACATGTGGAGTTGCCCGATTTGAACGAGCGCAGGGAAATATTCGGAGTGCATCTGCGCCCGATAAAAACCGACGAAAGCGTGGACACCGAGTTTCTTGCGCGGCAGACACCGGGGTTCTCGGGGGCCGACATTGCCAATGTGTGCAACGAGGCTGCCTTGATAGCTGCCCGTAATGGCAAGAAGGCCGTTCAGAAAGAGGATTTCATGAATGCAGTAGACCGTATCGTTGGAGGTTTGGAGAAACGCAACAAGATAACCACCGCAGATGAACGTAACAGCATTGCCAACCATGAAGCAGGGCATGCCACATTGAGTTGGTTGCTCGAACATGCCAATCCGTTGGTGAAGGTTACCATCGTGCCGCGTGGAAAAGCATTGGGCGCTGCCTGGTATCTGCCGGAGGAGAGGCAAATAACCACACGTGAACAACTGCTGGATGAGATGTGTGCAACACTTGGAGGACGTGCTGCCGAAGAAT
>CAVJCD010000063.1:5878-11339 GCA_963648005.1 Tannerellaceae bacterium
GGCCGAGGCCCTGTTCATCGGTGACATTTCCACCGGTGCTTCCAATGACTTGGAGCGCGTAACCAAACAGGCATACGCCATGGTGGTCTATTTCGGCATGAGCGATGAATTGCCGAACCTTAATTATTACGACTCCACCGGACAGGATTGGGGTTTCACGAAGCCCTACAGCGAGGACACCTCCCGAAAGATTGACCATGAGGTGCAAAAGATTATCAACGAACAATACGAACGTGCAAAGGAAATCCTGTCGGAGAATGCCGAAGGACACAACCGACTTGCTCAGGTATTGCTCGAAAGAGAGGTGATTTACGCAGAAGACGTAGAGCATATATTCGGTAAACGGGCATGGGTATCGCGCTCCGAAGAAATCCTTGAGCTACAAGAAAAGGCTGACAACGGGAAACAAAAGGAATCCGACAATCAAGCCCCCGAAGAGAATCAATAACACATATCCCTTAGAGTAAGGCTTGTGACCATCCGTTTTTTCTCGTAATTTTGCGAGGAACAAGAGAGAACGCCCTCGCATGTTCAAAATTTTAAAGTAATGGAACAAGAAAAACACTTCTTTGCTGTAGACCTGGGAGCCACCAGTGGAAGAACTATCATCGGAAATCTTAGTAGTGACAAATTAAAATTGGAGGAACTGACTCGCTTCGACAACAACATAATCGAGGTCGGTGGTCATTTCTATTGGGATATTTTTGCACTCTACCATGAAATCATCAAGGGACTGAAGCTTGTAGCACAGCGCAAGATAGAGATACAAAGTATCGGCATTGATACGTGGGGATGCGACTTTGTATTGATTGGTAAAGACAAAGGCATCCTCCGCAACCCTCTTGCCTATCGCGACCCTCATACTCTCGATATGATGAAAAAATACTTCGAGGAGAAGATAAACAAAAAGACGGTATACGAGAAGACCGGTATACAGTTCATGAACTTCAATTCTCTCTTTCAGCTCTATGCCATGCGGGGGGCGGGTAACACAGCCTTGGAGAACGCAGATAAGATTCTCTTTATACCCGATGCCTTGAGCTATATGCTTACAGGCAATACCGTCTGCGAATACACTGTAGCTTCCACGTCACAGATACTTAACCCCAATACCAAAGAATTGGACAATGAGTTGATAGAAAGTGTTGGGCTGAAACGTCAGCACTTCGGCAAGATGACGATGCCAGCCACCATCATCGGCAACCTATCTGAAGAGGTACAACGTATGACGGGGCTTGACGCCATACCCGTAGTAGCCGTTGCCGGACACGACACTGCCAGTGCAGTAGCCGCCGTACCTGCCAAGGACGAGAAGTTTGCTTACCTCAGCTCGGGCACATGGAGCCTCATGGGCATAGAAACCCGAAAAGCCATTATATGCGATAGAAGCTTCAATCTCAACTTTACCAACGAGGGAGGAATAGACGGCACAACACGTTTCCTAAAGAACATCTGCGGCATGTGGATATACGAACGTTGTCGCGGGGAGTGGACCGATGCACCTAAATCGCATACAGCGTTGCAGGAGGAGATGGCCAAGCAACCTGCCTTCAAGAGCATAATCAATCCCGATGATGCTTCGTTTGCCAATCCACACTCCATGATTGATGCCATAAGGACTTATTGCAAAAAAACAAACCAACACATTCCACAAGGCTACGCAGAGATTTGCCGTTGCATATTCGACAGTCTTGCCCTTCGCTACCGTCAGGTGTTTACATGGCTCAAAGAGTTTGCCGACTTCGACATCAACGTGCTTCATATCATTGGCGGAGGGTCTCTCAACAACTACCTCAACCAGTTTACCGCCAACAGTTGCGGCGTCACCGTGCTTGCCGGCCCGCAGGAAGGGACAGCCATTGGCAACATCATGCTACAAGCCAAGGCTTCAGGGCTTGTAAGAGACATACACGAGATGCGCCACGTAATAAGCCACTCCGTAGAGCTCAAGGAATTTAAGCCGCAAGACAAGGAGGTTTGGGACAAGGCATACGAACGATTCAATGAAATAACAAAATAAATCTACAACCATGAAAACAGACGTAATTACACAAAACTACGAGATTGCTAAAGACCGTTATGCCGCCCTCGGCGTTGATACCGACAAGGCCATAGCAACATTGGAAAAGACACCTATCTCACTGCATTGCTGGCAAACCGACGACGTAGTGGGCTTTGAGCGCGGCGAGGCTGCCTCAGGTGGTATACAAAGTACGGGTAACTACCCCGGCAAGGCTACCAACATTGATGAGATGCGCCAGGACATAGAGAAGGTGCAGAGCCTCCTTGCCGGTACTTTCCGCCTTAACCTTCACGAGATTTACGGTGAGTTTGGAGGCAAACCCGTAGACCGTGACCAGGTAGGCATTGAGCAGTTCCAAGGTTGGATGCAATGGGCCAAAGAGCATAATCTGAAACTCGACTTCAATTCCACTTCTTTCTCTCACCCCAAGAGTGGCAATCTCACACTGTCGAATCCCAACAAGGAGATTCGCGAGTTTTGGATTGAACACACCAAACGTTGCCGCCGCATAGCAGATGCCATGGGTAAGTATCAAGGCGACCCCTGTATCATGAACATATGGATACACGACGGAAGCAAGGATATCACTGTGGAGAAAGGACGCTATCGCGAGATACTTAAGAACAGTCTTGACGAGATTTTGGCAGAGAAGTTGCCAGATATGAAGTCTTGTCTGGAGGCAAAGCTCTTCGGTATTGGTTTGGAAGCCTACACTGTAGGTTCTCACGACTTCTACGCAGGCTATTGCTCAAAGAACAATGTGATATACACCCTCGACACGGGTCACTATGAACCTACGGAGAATGTTTCTGATGCCGTATCGGCACTGTTGCTCTTCGTGCCCGAGTTGATGCTCCATGTGTCGCGCCCCATGCATTGGGACTCCGACCATGTAACTCTCTTCGACGACAATACGCGTAACCTCTTCTCCGAATTGGTACGTGCCAACGCTCTCGACAGAGCACATATCGGTCTCGACTATTTTGATGGTTCCATCAACCGTATCGGAGCCTACATCATAGGTGTACGTGCTGCACAGAAGTCTCTGTTGCAGGCTTTGCTCGAACCGCTCGACACCTTGCGTAGATATGAAGACGAGGATAAGTTGTTCCAGCGCCTTGCTCTCCTTGAGGAGTGCAAGACCATGCCGTTCGGGGCTGTTTACGACTACTTCAACCTCAAAAACAATATCCCCGTGGGCGAGGAATATATCTCGGTTATTGAGAAGTATGAAAGCGAGGTTTTGTCGAAGAGAAAGTAAGATAGAGAACGAAGAACAAGTAACGAGATGGATATATTAATCGGACTTTTAATCATAGCTGTCGGTGCTTTTTGCCAGTCCAGCAGCTATGTTCCCATCAACAAGATAAAAGAATGGAGCTGGGAATCGTACTGGATTGTACAAGGTGTATTTGCCTGGCTCTTATTACCCTTCTTGGGAGCCATGTTGGCTGTTCCCTCTGGCCACTCATTGTTTGAGTTGACTCAAGGACATGGGTTCAACATCCTTATGACAATGTTCTTCGGGGTATTGTGGGGCGTTGGCGGACTCACCTTCGGTCTCTCCATGCGTTACCTCGGCGTGGCTTTGGGGCAGAGCATAGCCCTTGGCACATGTGCCGGGCTTGGCACCATAATGGGGCCTGTATTGCTCAACATCTTCTTTCCCGAGATGGATGCTCTTTCAAAGCTCACCTTTGCCGTCATCTTGGGCGTAGTGGTTACCCTCGTTGGTATTGCCATCATTGGTGTAGCGGGGTCGATGAAGAGTGCCACCCTCTCTGAGGAAGAGAAGAAGGCTGCCGTGAAGGATTTCAACTTCCCCAAAGGTTTGGCCATTGCTCTGCTCGCAGGCTTTATGAGCGGATGCTTCAATGTAGGTCTGACCTTTGGCGACGGACTTTACTTCGAAGGCACCGACCCGATGTTCAAGGGACTGCCCGCCACGTTGCTCGTAACATTGGGCGGTTTTATGACCAATGCCATATATTGCTTCTATCAGAACAGTAAAAACCATACTTGGGGTGACTATAAGAAGGTCCATGTGTGGGGCAACAATGTCTTGTTTTGCGCCTTGGCCGGAGCTTTGTGGTATAGCCAGTTCTTCGGATTGTCGTTGGGACAGGGATTTCTCACCCAGTCGCCTACACTCATGACACTCTCGTTCTGCATCCTTATGGCGCTCAACGTGGTGTTCTCCAACGTATGGGGAATAATCCTGAAGGAATGGAAAGGTTGTTCGCGCAAGACCATTGCCACATTGATAGTGGGAATCATCGTATTGATTGCGTCGAGCTTCCTGCCTCAACTCATATGAATCAATGTTATATCAAAATAAAAAACAAAATGAGTAGTATTTTAGACGGTCGCACAGCCTTGAAAAAGGAAGTGGACAAAGTTGCAGAAGTAGCCGGATACCTCTGGCAGAACGGATGGGCAGAGCGTAACGGCGGGAACATCACGGTGAACATAACCGACTTGGTGGACGATGAAATCAAATCGCTCCCTGCCATAAGCGAGGTTTTGCAGATTGGTACCACACTGCCGTCTTTGAAAGGCTGTTATTTCTTTTGCAAGGGAACCGGGAAGCGCATGCGCGACCTTGCCCGTTGGCCTATGGACAATGGTGCTGTTATCCGTATTCTTGACGATTGTGCCAGCTACGTTATCATAGCCGACAACCCCGTGATGACCACCTCGGAGCTGCCAAGCCACTTGATGGTGCACGCTCGTCTCATTGAGAAAGGTTCGAACTACAAGGCAACCTTGCACACACACCCTATAGAGCTGATAGCCCTGAGCCATAACAAGAAATTCATGGGTAAGGATGTGCTTACAAACCTCCTTTGGAGCATGATACCGGAAACCAAGGCGTTCTGCCCACTGGGTTTGGGTATGGTACCTTATGAGTTACCCGGAAGCATCGCCCTTGCCGAAGGTACGCTGAAGCAACTTGAGGACTATGACGTAGTGATGTGGGAGAAGCATGGTGCCTTTGCCAAAGGTCTCGACGTGATTGATGCCTTCGACCAGATTGACGTTCTCTCCAAGAGCGCCAAGATTTACCTTAGTGCCAAGTGCATGGGTTATGAGCCTGACGGCATGAGCCAGGAGGAGATGAAGGAGATGACAAGAGCCTTCAATCTGCCGAAGTAAGAAACGCAATCAACATTATTTAGAAGAGTCCGAAGGGGAATACCCCCTACGGACTCTTTTTGTTTTTATCTTGCAATAGCTTTTCGTGACCACACGAAGACGCATTGCGAGCATGCAACAGTTGTTTTTGACCACAAAAATAACCTTTGCGAGCATGCAACAGCTGTTTTTGACCACAAAAACAACCTTTGCAAGCATGCAACACTTCTTTTTGACTCCAAAAATAGCATCTGCGAGCATGCAACAGCTGTTTTTGACCACAAAAATAGCATCTGCGAGCAT
>CAVJCD010000064.1:0-4199 GCA_963648005.1 Tannerellaceae bacterium
CTATCGCTACGATTCGGCAAAGACCAAGAAAGTTGTCCGCACCGAAAAGAAACGCAAGAGGGTCTCAGCCGAAGAACATACCATATATCGTACGTTCGGACTCTTGTATGTCTACGCCAAGGAGAACGACAGCTTTGAAGATATTTCCGAGAGCACCGGCTTCAGCGTGAAGGAGCTGAAGAAGTTCAACGAAGTGCCCGAAGACTTCCCTCTCCAAAAGGGCGATATCGTTTATCTGCAAAAGAAAAAGAAAAAGGCCGACAAGCCGAACTACGAACACGTTGTGCAAATCGGTGAGTCCATGCACAGCATCGCTCAGAAGTACGGCATACAAATCAAGAGCCTGTACCGCATGAACAAGAAGGACTGGGACTACACCCCCGAAGAAGGCGATGTCCTAAAACTCCGGTAATCCTTCCACGCCGATTGGTTAACCAATTCGGGCAAATTGGTTAACCAATCTTTCTTTGCATGCTCTCACACAGCCGGGGAGTATCCTTATGTCTGAGGGGGGTTATTTTGCCCGGGCCATACGGAAATAGAACGTTTTTATGTACATTTGCCGCCTAAACACGTAAAATAATGAGTGACCAACGTTACAACTTGCGCGGTGTATCCGCTTCGAAAGAAGATGTTCACAATGCCATAAAGAACATCGACAAAGGCATATTTCCAAAAGCATTTTGCAAGATTATCCCCGACATATTGGGCGGAGACCCGGAGTATTGCAACATCATGCATGCCGACGGTGCCGGAACAAAGTCGTCTCTGGCTTATATGTATTGGAAAGAGACCGGCGACCTGTCGGTATGGAAAGGCATTGCGCAGGATGCTCTGATTATGAACATCGACGATTTGCTGTGTGTAGGTGCAGTGGACAATATATTGGTGTCGTCCACCATCGGGCGCAACAAGCTGTTGATTCCGGGAGAGGTTATCTCAGCCATCATCAACGGGACGGACGAATTGCTTGCCGAACTTCGTGATATGGGCGTGGGTTGTTATGCCACCGGAGGCGAGACTGCCGACGTGGGCGATTTGGTGCGTACCATCATTGTGGACAGCACAGTGACATGCCGTATGAAACGTGCCGACGTGGTTGATAACCGCAACATACAAGGTGGCGACGTGATTGTGGGCATGGCATCCTACGGACAGTCCACCTACGAGAAACAATATAACGGCGGCACGGGCAGCAACGGACTGACCTCAGCGCGCCACGATGTGTTTGCCAAATATCTGGCAACGAAATATCCGGAGAGCTACGACGCTGCCGTGCCCGACGAACTGGTTTATTCGGGCCATCTGAAACTGACCGACAAGATAGAGGAGTTGGGAATAGATGCCGGTAAGCTGGTGCTCTCTCCTACCCGCACATATGCTCCGGTAATTAAGGCCGTGTTAGACAATCTGCGTCCGCAAATCCACGGCATGGTACATTGCTCCGGCGGAGCACAGACCAAGGTGATGCATTTTGTGGACAACAAACGGGTAACAAAAAACAACCTTTTCCCCATCCCTCCCCTCTTCCGTATCATACAAGAGCAGAGCGGAACCTCTTGGAGCGAGATGTATAAGGTATTCAATATGGGTCATCGCATGGAAGTATACCTCTCGCCCAACTATGCCGAAGAAGTAATAAGCATAGCCAAGAGTTTCAATATCGATGCTCAAGTGATTGGCTTCGTGGAAGAGGCAGACAAGAACGAACTGATTATTGAAAGCGAAAAGGGTCGCTTTGTATATTGATTCCGGGAGATGGCCGACAATAGTTTATTAGAGAGACTGGATGGGCTGGCAAGCCGTTTTGAGGAGGTAGGCACACTTATTGCCGACCCGGCAGTGATTGCCGATATCAAGCGGTTTGTGAAACTCAACAAGGAATATCGCGACCTGGAGAAGATTGTTGCCACACGCAACAAATATATCGACACACTGAACGGGATAAAGGAAGCGCGTGAGTTGTTGGATACGGAGCAGGATGCCGAGATGAGGGAGATGGCTCGCGAAGAATTGGATGCCTGCAATGCCCGTATTCCGGAGCTGGAAGAAGATATCAAACTGCTGCTTATCCCCGGTGACCCTGAAGACGACAAGAACGCCATCGTTGAGATACGTGGCGGCACGGGAGGCGACGAGGCAGCATTGTTTGCCGGAGACCTCTATCGTATGTATGTGAAATATTGCGAGGCAAAGGGATGGAAGGTTGCCCTCTCGAGCTTCAGCGAAGGTTCCTCGGGCGGTTTCAAGGAGATAATCTTCTCCGTAAGCGGCGAAAAGGTGTATGGCACCCTCAAATATGAATCGGGAGTACACCGTGTTCAGCGCGTGCCCGTCACCGAGACACAGGGACGTGTACATACCTCGGCAGCCACCGTGGCTGTGCTCCCCGAGGCTGACGAGTTTGATGTTGAAATAAACGAGGGAGAAATAAAATGGGATACGTTCCGTTCGGGTGGTGCCGGCGGTCAGAACGTGAATAAGGTGGAGTCCGGAGTACGTTTGCGCTACGTATGGAAGAACCCCAACACCGGAGTGAGCGAAGAGATTCTCATTGAATGTACCGAGACTCGCGACCAGCCAAAGAACAAAGAGCGTGCACTTGCCCGCCTGCGTTCTTTCATCTACGACAAGGAACATCAGAAATACATGGACGACATTGCCTCAAGGCGCAAGACAATGGTCTCCTCGGGCGACCGCTCGGCAAAGATTCGCACCTACAACTATCCGCAGGGGCGCGTCACCGACCATCGCATCAACTACACGATTTATAATCTGTCGGCATTCATGGATGGCGACATTCAGACCTGCATCGACAAGCTCACCATTGCCGAGAATGCAGAACGATTGAAAGAAGCCGAATTGTAATAACACAAGAGAAGATGAACAAACAAGAACTATTCGAGAATATCAAGAAGAAACAATCCTTCCTCTGCGTTGGGTTGGACACCGACATAAAGAAAATTCCGCAGCATCTGCTCACGGAAGAAGACCCGATTTTTGCTTTCAACAAGGCGATTGTCGACGCCACGGCAGACTTCTGCGTTGCCTACAAGCCCAATATGGCGTTCTACGAGAGTATGGGCGTGGAAGGAATACTTGCCTTCGAGAAGACCGTCAAGTATCTCAGGGAGCAATACCCTGACCAGTTTATCATTGCCGATGCAAAGCGCGGCGACATAGGCAACACCTCCGAGATGTATGCCCGTTCGTTCTTCGACCATATACGCGTGGATGCCGTGACGGTGGCGCCTTATATGGGTGAAGACAGTGTGAAGCCGTTCCTCATCTATCCCGAGGCATGGGTGATATTGTTGGCATTGACATCAAACAAGGGTTCGCAAGACTTCCAGATGACGGAAGATGCCACGGGCGAGAGATTGTTTGAAAAGGTATTGAAGAAGTCCCAAGAATGGGCGTCCGACGAACAGATGATGTATGTGGTTGGTGCAACCCAAGGGAAAATGTTCTTGGATATCCGCCGTCATGCCCCCAACCATTTCCTCTTGGTGCCCGGCGTGGGTGCTCAGGGAGGCAGTTTGCGCGAAGTTGCCGAGTATGGGATGAACAGCCAGTGCGGCTTGTTGGTCAACTCCTCGCGAGCCATCATCTACGCAGACAAGACGGAGCAGTTTGCCTCCTTCTCCCGCAAAGCAGCGCAGACAGTGCAGCGCGAGATGGCAGGATACCTGCTTGACAAAGGAATTATAAACGCAATCAAACAAGATTAAGCAATGGAGTTTTCAGCACAACAGATAGCCGACTTCCTTGGCGGGAAGGTAGAGGGTAACCCCGAGGTAAAGGTCAGCAACTTTTCGAAGATAGAAGAGGGCCGTCCGGGTACGCTCACGTTCTTGGCCAACCCCAAGTACGAGCATTTTATCTATACCACAAAGGCGAGTGTTGTTTTGGTGAACAACGACTTCACGCCCTCCGAACCTCTTTCCGCCACATTGGTAAAGGTGGAGAACGCGTATGTATCCTTGGCCATGTTGCTCAACTTGGTGGAGCAGTCGAAGCCCAAGAAGGCAGGCATCTCCTCTGCCGCATTCATTGCCACAAGTGCCACAGTGGAAGAAAGTTGTTATGTGGGCAACTTTGCCTACATCGGCGAGAATGCCCGCGTGGGTAAAAACTGCCAAATCTATCCCCATGCCTATGTTGGCGACAACGTGACCATTGGCGATGGCTGTATACTC
>CAVJCD010000064.1:4209-11303 GCA_963648005.1 Tannerellaceae bacterium
GTATACTCTATCCCCACACCACCGTCTACCAAGGTTGTAAGGTTGGCAACGGCTGTATCCTTCATGCCGGCTCGGTTATCGGTTCCGACGGCTTTGGGTTTGCTCCCGAGGGCGAGGACTATAAGAAGATTCCGCAGTTGGGGAATGTTGTTTTGGAAGACAATGTGGAGATTGGAGCCAACACCACTGTCGACCGCGCCGTAATGGGGTCTACCATTATCCATCGCGGAGTGAAGCTCGACAATCTCATACAGATTGCCCATAATGTGGAGGTAGGCGAAAACACCGTAATGGCAGCCCAGGTGGGCATTGCCGGCTCAACAAAGATTGGCAGCCATTGTATGTTTGGCGGACAGGTGGGCTTGGCGGGACATATCCATATAGCCGACCACGTGGTGTTTGGTGCACAGGCTGGTGTCATCAGCGACATCAAGGAGGCGAAGACAGTGTTGGGCGCGCCGGCCATCGATGCCAAAGGGTTCATGCGTTCGAGTGCCATATTCAACCGCCTGCCGGATATGTATCGCACCATGGGGCAGATGCAGCGTGAGATAGAACAACTGAAGAAAGAGATTCAAAAATAATATACGTATGCAAAAACAAAAAACGTTGGCCCGTAGTTTCTCGATGCAAGGCAAAGGCTTGCATACAGGGCTTGACATTCAGATTACGTTTAACCCGGCACCGGAGAATCACGGATACAAAATCAAGCGCGTGGACTTGGAGGGCGAGCCCGTCATCGACGCCTTGGCAGAGAACGTTGCCGGCACACAGAGAGGTACCGTGTTGTCAAAGAACGGCATTCAGGTAAGTACCATAGAACATGCCATGGCAGCTTTGTATGCCTACGAGATTGACAACTGTTTGATTGAAGTGAACGCACCCGAGTTCCCCATCATGGACGGTAGTTCGCGTTTCTTCTCCGAAGAGATACAGAAAGCAGGCACAGTGGAGCAGAATGCCCCGCGTGACTTCTATATTGTGAAGCATAAGATTGAGGTAAAGGACGAGGAGACGGGCTCTTCGCTTATTGTTCTCCCCGACGACAAGTTCTGCGCAAACGTCCTTATCTCGTTCAACTCCCCGGTATTGTCGAACCAATATGCCTCACTCGGCGACCTTAGTGAGTTCCCATCTGAGATAGCCGACTCTCGCACCTTTGTATTTGTGCGCGAGGTGGAGATGCTTCTTCAGAACAACCTCATCAAGGGTGGCGACCTCGACAACGCAATTGTTATCTACGACCAAAAGGTGCCGCAGGAGACTCTCGACAAGTTGGCAGACGAGATGGGCTTAGCCCACAAGAATGTGCACGAGCTGGGATATATCAACAACCGTCCGCTTAAGTTCGACAACGAGCCTGCACGGCATAAGCTCATCGACGTGCTCGGCGACCTTGCTCTCATTGGCAAGCCCATCCGTGGGCGCGTCATTGCCACCTGCCCGGGCCACAAAATAAACAACCAGCTTGCACGTGTAATCCGCAAGGACATCAAGTTCAACGAAAAGCAGGCACCTGTCTACGACCCCAACACTACACCGGTGATGGACATCAACCGCATCCGGGAGCTATTGCCCCACCGCTATCCGTTCCTTTTGGTGGACAAGATTATTGAGATAGGCGGCGACTACATCGTCGGGGTAAAGAACGTCACCACAAACGAGCCGTTCTTCATAGGCCACTTCCCCCAGGAGCCGGTAATGCCGGGAGTATTGCTGGTGGAAGCAATGGCTCAGACGGGTGGTCTCCTCGTGCTCAACTCAGTGGACGAGCCCGAACGCTATTCCACTTACTTTATGAAGATAGACGGAGTGAAGTTCCGTCAGAAGGTTGTGCCGGGCGACACGCTTATGCTACGCCTCGAGCTCTTGGCCCCCATCCGACGCGGCATTTCCACAATGAAGGGATACATCTTTGTGGGCGACAAGTTGGTCTGCGAAGCTGAGTTTATGGCACAAATCATCAAGAACAAATAACAGACACAAAACATATGAATCAATCTCCTTTAGCTGTAGTTCACCCCGAAGCAAAAATCGGCGAGAACGTAACGATAGACCCCTTCGCAGTGATTGAGAAGGACGTAGTCATAGGCGACAACTGCCACATCTACCCTCACGCCATCATTCTCGACGGGGCGAGGATTGGCAACAACTGTTCCGTCTTTCCCGGGGCAGTGATTGCCGGCATCCCGCAGGACCTTAAGTTCAAAGGCGAGACAACAACAGCCGAGATAGGCAACAACACAACCATCCGCGAGTGCGTTACCGTCAACCGCGGAACAGCTTCGAAGGGCAAAACCGTTGTGGGCAACGACTGCCTCATCATGGCATACTCTCACATTGCTCACGACTGCGTGCTGAAAGACCATATCATTATCGGCAACGCCTCCCAGATTGCCGGAGAGGTGGAAATTGACGACTATGCCATCGTCAGCGGCGGAAGCCTTGTTCACCAGTTCACACGCATCTCACAGCACGTGATGATTCAGGGGGGCTCGCGCATTGGTAAGGACATCCCGCCCTACACGCTGATTGGTCGCGACCCTATTGTATACTGCGGAATCAATATCGTTGGGTTGCGCCGCAGAGGTTTCACCAACCAACAGGTGTTCCTCATCCAAGATATCTATCGTACCCTCTATACTCGCGGGCTCAACAACTCCGACGCCCTCAAGGCCATCGAAACCGAGTATGAGCCGTCCTTGGAGAGAGATTTGATTCTCAATTTCATCAAGACCTCCAAGCGTGGCATCGTAAGAGGGTCTATCGACGTATAAAACCTCCGGGGCATAGCCTCCGAGGCGGAAGAAATTATCTTTTACCATGAAAACACACCTTTAAGTGATGCAAATGCGCCCCCAGGGGGTTGCATTTGCTCACTTTTTTTGCCTCTAAAGCATCCTTTTCACGATTTTCATGCAAGAAAGCGTTGCATTTGCGTCAAATTGTTGCATTTGCATCCAAAACAGCGTTGCATTTGCGACCAAACGTTGCATTTGCACACTAGAAACTGACGCATCTGCGACCAGACGTTGCATTTGCACACATTTTCAGTGCAGAAAAAGCATAAAACGTTGCATTTGCACATCCCACGAGTGCTCGGAAAGCAAAAAGCGTTGCATTTGCACACAATTTTAGTGCTTGAATTATCCAAAACGTTGCATTTGCATCTATCCTCAGTGCTGAAAAAGCACAAAACGTTGCATTTGCATCCATTCAAAGTGCTCGGAAAGCAAAAAGTGTTGCATTTGCATCCATTCAGAGCACTCGGAAGGCACAAAGCGTTGCATTTGCGTCGTGTCAAAGTGCTCGGAAAAGATGCCCTCCACAAAAATTTAAAGGCGATTTTATGTCCGTTAATAATTTTCACTACTTTTGAACTGCTAAAAACAAAAACTAATATGGTATACAGATTTCTTATTCTATCCGACGAGGTGGATGATTTCAAGCGCGAGATAAAGATTGATTCCGAGGCAACATTCCTCGAACTTCGCGACACAATCCTCGACTCGGTTGGCTACACGAAAGACCAGATGTGTTCTTTCTTCGTTTGCGACGACGACTGGAGTAAAAACACAGAAATAACATTGATAGAGATGGACACTTCCTCGGAAGAGGACAGTTATGTCATGGAAGATACCCGCCTGGAAGAATTGCTTGAGGACGTACATCAGAAGTTGCTTTTCGTTTTCGACTACATGACCGAAAGGGCCTTCTTCATGGAACTTCGCGAGATTTTCCCGGGCAAAAGCCTCGACAAACCCATTGTAAGCAAATCGATGGGCACCCCTCCCCAACAAACCGTGGACTTCGAAAAGTTTGAACCCAAAAGCACAGGGAGCACAGACTTGGACGAAGATTTCTATGGTGATTCGGAATACGACGCGGATGAGTTGGACAACGAAGGGTTCAGCGATTTCGGCGAAGACTCGATGGACAACCCCTACGACGAACGTTACTAAGCAATGCCGTCACTTGTCGTTTTGCTCGGGCCGACAGGCGTAGGGAAGACCGAGTTGAGTTTGCGTGTGGCAGAGCATCTCGGCTCGCCCATCATCTCTTCCGACTCCCGGCAGATTTATAAGGACATCCCCATTGGGACGGCGGCGCCCACGGCGGAGCAGAGGGCAAGGGTGAAACATTATATGGTGGGCACGCTGGCCCTCTCCGACTACTACAGCGCCAGCAACTTCGAAGAAGACACCATCAAACTCCTTGAGGAGCTGCATAAGACAATCCCCTCGGTGCTCATGACCGGGGGGTCGATGATGTATATCGATGCCGTATGCAAAGGCATCGACGATATTCCAACGGTAACCCCCGCAGTGCGCGAAGCACTACACAAACAGTTCGAGCAAGAAGGCCTGGAGAACATCCTCAGGGAACTGAAAGAATCGGACCCCGTGCATTATGAGGAAGTGGACAGGATGAACCACAAGAGGGTTATCCATGCCGTGGAGATATGCCGCATGACGGGAAAGCCCTACTCCTCTTTCCGCACAAACAGCACTAAGAAACGACCATTCAAGATTATCAAGGTGGGACTTGCGCGCGACAGAGAGGAACTCTACGAGCGCATAAACAGCCGCGTCGACAGCATGATTGAGAACGGGTTTGTGGAAGAAGCACGCAGGGTGTATCCCCTTCGCCACCTCAACTCTCTCAACACCGTTGGCTACAAGGAGCTGTTTCACTACATCGAAGGTCAATGGCCACTCCTCGTGGCTATTGAAAAAATCAAACGCAACACCCGCGTCTATGCCCGCAAACAAATGTCGTGGTTTAAACGCGACGAAGATATCCGTTGGTTTCATCCGGAAGAAGAGTCGGAGATTATGAGCTATATCGACAATGCCATATCCCGCCAAGAGTAGGAATCCACGAAACAGATATTTACCCCCTTTGGTATTGCATGCGTCACCGAAAATATTCATACCTTTGAACTGCTTAATCAAGAGTATATCATATCACATCACATCAAAAACAAACCATGAACCGGTTATCCAAGAAACTGTTTTACGTCATAAGCCTTGCGTCGCTCTGCTGCTTCATGCAGGCTCAGAGCCTTGACCAGGCAAAGAAATTATACAACGAAGGTCAATATGCCGAGGCAAAGCCGGCTTTGGAAAAGCTTGTGAAGCAAGCCCCGAGCAACCCCTCCTACAATCTCTGGTATGGTGTCTGCTGCTACGAGACGGGCGACATTGAAGGCGCCGAGAAGTATCTCAAGGTGGCTGTCAAGCGTAAGGTGATGGATGCCTATCGCTATCTTGCAGATATCTACTACCGCACATATCGCTTCGATGAGGCAGCCGAGATGCTGGAAGACCACATCGACCTGTTGACAAAAAAGAAACAAGACACGCAAGCCTCAGAAGACAAGCTCGACTTGGTTGAAGATGCCCTGCGTATGATGGAGAAGACCGAAGACGTGCAGATTATCGACAGCATGGTGGTGAAAAAAAGCGATTTCCTCTCTGCCTACACGCTGAGTGAAGAGTGCGGAACGCTGACCTCCTTCAAGGACTTCTTCCAGACCAACGAATCTGTCTCTTCCTCCGTTTACATGAACCAAAAAGGCGACAAGATATACTACGCCCACACAGCCGACAGCGGCAAATACTGCCTCTTCTCTCAGTCCAAGTTGATTGACAAATGGGGCGACGAGAAGCAACTGACGATAGGTTCGGACACGGGCGTTGACAACAACTATCCCTTTGTAATGACCGATGGGGTTACTGTCTATTATGCTTCAACGGGAAACAACTCGATTGGCGGTTACGACCTGTTTGTTACCCGCTACAATATCAAATCCGACACATATTTGGCACCTGAGCAGCTGGGCATGCCGTTCAACTCACCCTTCAACGACTACATGATTGTATACGACGAGACGAAAGGGTTGGGATGGTTTGTATCCGACCGCTTTCAACCCGAAGGCAAGGTGTGTGTCTACCTCTTCATCCCCAACAACGAGCACAACCGTGTGACAAGCGAAGACTTGAAACTTAAACGTTCGCGTGCCGCAGTCTTCTCCATCAAGAATTCGTGGAAACAAGGGAGCAACTACAGCAACTTGGTGGAGCTCTCTCACAAGGAAATCCCCTTCGGAGAAGTCAAGGTGAAGAAAGACTTCGAGTTTGTGATAAACAACAATCTGACCTACTATCGGCTCAGCGAGATAAAGAGCACGGACGCAAAAAACACCTACAGCAAGGTGGTTGCCATGCACAAGCAGATAAAGGAACTGAGCGGTAAGCTGGCAGACATGAGAGTGGCCTATTCCTCGGGCGACAAAGCAAAGAAGGGACAGCTTAAGCCCTCCATCCTCGAAGCCGAAACGCAGCTCAGCGAGCTTTCCGACCAAGTGGAAGACCTGGAAAAGAAGGCGCGCAATGCCGAGATAAACTACCTGAAGAAGAAATAAAACAAACCTTTCGTTTAGTATGATTCTACAAATAGCCATCATTACCGTCCTGATGCTGATAGCCATCGTGCTTATCCTCCTGGAGATATTCCTCCTTCCGGGGATAACGCTTGCAGGCATCGGAGGAGCCCTCTTTGCTACGGCAGGTATCATCTATGCCTACAACGTTGGCGATATAGTGGGGCACCTCACATTGCTCATCTCGCCCATCGCCTTCATCGTGGCGTTCGTGTGGCTCATGCGCTCGCGTTCGCTTCGCAAGGTTGCCTTGAAAACAGATGTCGACTCTAAACTCACCTCAAGCCGCGAGCTGGGAATCAAGCCGGGCGATGAAGGGACAACCCTCTCACGCCTTGCACCCATCGGCAAAGCCCTCATCAACGATGTTGAAGTTGAAGCCAAGTCCACGGGCGAATTTATCGACGAGAACACCCCCGTCAAGGTGTTGCGCGTAGACGGATACAACGTTTTGGTGACAAGAACAGAACCCTCAGAAACTCACGCTTAATAGAATGTATATGGAAGAATTGAACTTTTTGCCCGTTATCATATTGGGCGCGGTAGTCATACTACTGGCTGTTTTCTTTTATTATGTGCCGTTCCTTTTGTGGATTTCGGCAAAGGTCTCGGGTGTCAACATTTCGCTGATACAGCTATTCCTTATGCG
>CAVJCD010000065.1:0-11212 GCA_963648005.1 Tannerellaceae bacterium
ACATTATTTATGCATATGCCCTCTTTTACTAAGTGTAGAGGATGCTTTCCGGTGTAAAAAACGGGGTGCATTACTATTTTTGGTAGGAAAGCTGTACTTTTGTTGTATCAACACAAAATAAGTAATCTATGGTATATTATCACTACGCCGAGTTGATTCACCGACAGGCTGAAAAGTACGGATTACGTACCGCATTGAAGTATCGCGATAATGAAAGCGGTAAATGGTTAAAAATCTCATGGAAAGAATTTTCCGAGAAGGTAATGCTTACAGCTAAGGCAATTGCCGAATTCGGAATAGAGGTACAAGAGAAAATTGGTGTTTATTCGCAGAATATGCCCCAATGTTTGTTTACTGATTTCGGAGCATATGGAAACAGGGTGATATCAATTCCAATGTATGCCACAAATTCTCCAGCTCAAATCGAGTATATCATCAATGATGCAAAGATTCACACTCTATTTGTCGGCGAGCAACTCCAATACAACAATGCATTCAAGGTACAAAAGGGAACGGATGTATTGAAACGATTGATTGTTTTCGACCGTAATGTCAAATTGAATCCTGAGGACAAGACTTCCATCTACTTCGATGATTTCTTGCGCTTGGGAGACAGCGCACATGCTGAAACGACTGTAAAAATCCGAATGGGCGAAGCAGTTCCCGAAGACATTGCCACCATAATATATACGTCCGGTACGACCGGCGAATCGAAAGGGGTGATTCTTCACCATTATAATTACTTGGAGGCCATGCGGACTCATGATATACGTCTGCCATTCGTAACTGACAAGGACTTGTCGATGTGCTTCCTTCCGTTGACACATATATTTGAGAAGGGATGGACATATTATTGTCTTCATAAGGGAATAACGGTTGCTGTCAACCTAGACCCAAAGATGATACAAAAGACATTACCGGAGGTTCACCCATCTGTAATGTGTAACGTGCCACGTTTTTGGGAGAAAGTCTATGTTGGCGTTCGTGAGAAGATAAACTCCTCACCTAAATTGCTGAAGAAAATATTCTTGGATGCAATTGAGACGGGGCATTCATATAATTTGGAATACAAAAACAAGGGGTTGAAAGCGCCTTGGTCCACAAACATCAAATATAAACTTTATGATAAGACCGTTTTTCTGCTTTTGAAGAAAGTCTTGGGTATCGAGAAAGGCCGTTTGTTCCCGGTGGCAGGGGCACCATTGTCTGACACTGTCAACGAGTTTCTGCAATCGGTAGGCATCCCGCTTGCCTATGGCTATGGTCTGAGTGAGACAACGGCAACAGTTTGCTTCTACCCTCGCACCGGGTTTCATATCGGTTCCGTTGGTGAGATTATGCCGGACTTGAAGGTTAAAATCGATGAAAACAACGGAGAAATCCTTGTAAAGGGTAAGACTGTTACCTCGGGCTACTATAACAAGCCGGAAGAAAATGCCCGTTCTTTTACCGAAGACGGTTATTTCAGAACCGGAGATGCCGGACGAATGGAGGGCAATGTGTTGTTCTTCACCGAACGCATCAAGGACCTCTACAAGACATCTAACGGTAAATATATAGCTCCGCAAGCCATTGAGATGGAAATGAGTAGTGATAAGTATATCGAACAGATAGCTATCATAGGAGACCAACGCAAGTTCGTCAGCGCCTTAATCGTTCCATCGTATCCGCTTTTGGAGGCATACGCCGAAAGCAAAGATATATCCTATGGCAGCCGCGAGGAATTGGTTCGCAATCACGAGATAATCCGTCTGATTGAAACGCACGTGGAAGAACGTCAGAAGAATTTGGCTTCGTATGAGAAAATCAAACGGTTCACCTTGCTTCCACAGCCATTCACTATGGAAGGACGCGAACTGACCGACACATTGAAGTTACGCCGTCCTGTCATCTTGCAGAAATATGCTGAGGTGATAGATGCCATGTATGCCGAGTGATTGGGATACCGCCAAACAAACAATTCGTATAAATCACAAAACAATAGTATATGATAACATCAGACCAGCTACAGAACGTACTGGAGCGCGAGCAAGCGCTGAGGGGGTATCTTTGACATAGATGGCAAGACCATCCAGTTGAAAGAAGAAGAATTGCGTACACAAGACCCCGGATTTTGGGAGAATGCCAAGCAGGCAGAAATCCAAATGAAGAAAGTAAGGGAACTGAAGAAGTGGATTGACTTGTACAACGAAGTAAATGCCTCCGCCGAAGAATTACAGTTGTCTTACGAATATGCCAAGGAGGGAGTCACCACCGAAGAAGAAGTCAACGAAGCTTATGCCAAGGCATTGGAATTGGTAGAGAACCTTGAGTTCCGCAATATGCTTCGCGACGAAGCCGACCAGATGAGTTGTGTGCTCAAGATAAACTCCGGAGCGGGCGGCACAGAAAGTCAGGATTGGGCATCTATGCTGATGCGTATGTATATGCGCTATGCCGAGGCCCACAACTATAAGATATCCATAGCCAACCTGCAGGAGGGTGACGAAGCGGGCATCAAGACAGTTACCATCAATATCGAAGGCGACTATGCGTTCGGCTACTTGAAGAGTGAGAATGGGGTACATCGCTTGGTTCGTGTTTCCCCTTATAATGCACAAGGTAAACGAATGACATCTTTTGCTTCGGTATTTGTCACCCCGTTGGTGGACGACACGATTGAAGTGAAGGTCGACCCGGCGGCTATTTCGTGGGATACCTTCCGCTCAGGCGGTGCCGGTGGACAGAATGTTAACAAGGTGGAGTCTGGGGTACGCTTGCGGTATCAGTTCAAAGACCCTTACACAGGTGAGGAGGAAGAGATTCTGATTGAGAATACCGAGACGCGCGACCAGCCAAAGAACCGCGATAATGCCATACGCCAACTGCGTTCAATCTTGTATGACAAGGAGCTGAAGCATCGTATGGCAGAGCAGGCTAAGATAGAGGCAGGTAAGAAGAAGATTGAATGGGGGTCGCAAATCCGCAGTTACGTCTTCGACGACCGCAGGGTGAAAGACCATCGCACGAACTATCAGACATCGGACGTCAATGGCGTTATGGACGGTAAGATAGATGAATTCATCAAAGCATACTTGATGGAATTCGGCGGTGAAGATGGCAATGAGAAGTAAAGTTTTCTTCGGAAAACTTGTGTTAACCGCTCAAAAGTCGTAACATTGCAGCCGATTTCAGAGGAAATATATCTGAAATATCGGTCCCATAGCTCAGTTGGTCAGAGCACCTGACTCATAATCAGGGAGTCCTTGGTTCAAGCCCAAGTGGGACCACCTCCAATAAGAGAGCAGTCGTTGAACAAACGGTTGCTCTTTTGTTTTTATAGCCTCCTTGAGGGGAGGATATATACCTTTTGGCGAAAACATATATATCTCCCGAAACGGTTATACGAATAGTTCGCCCGATTTATTCGAATAACCGCCCAAACGGGATTAATAGTTTTGATGAAATCTATTAATGGAATTGGGCAAAGCTATTAATGGAATTTTTCAAGAGGTTCGAACCTTAGGAAAAACCGAAGGACCGACCCTTTTGACCAAAAGGGTCGGTCCTTTCGATTTCACCCCTCTTTGGCGGGTGACGTTTGAATGATGAATTTTATCTGTTCACAACGAAGTTTCGTATCTGACATTCGGTACCCGAGGAGCGGGCGTTCTTGTCTTTCGAGATGCGGAGCACCAACTTGTGGGAAGCGTCGCTCAGCTCCGTCTCCAACATATACACCCAAGGGATGTAGAGACCCTCGCTCCACTCCGTGTATGTATCAAGTTTCTTGAACGGAGCGCCATCAACGCTATACTCAAGGATTCCTGCCGAGGGACCGGGCACACAGAATATACCGATTGCTTTTCCTGTGAAATCAAGCGTCAGCTTGTCTCCCGGATGGGTTGCCTCCAACATGGGGACGTCTACGAAGCCTTTTCTCTTCCCTACATTATTGTCCGGATGCCACGAAGGGATGTATTTCCAACCCTTGGCAAGCTTTGCCTCCTCCAAGGGGATGAAATCGCCACCATAGTAGCTATACTCATCGAGCGGCTGCGAAGGTATCTCGTGGGCAACGATAGGGCTATTGGGGGTTATGCCCTTCCACATTGCGTCGAACAAGCGGTTGATGGCGGCGGCATAGAACTTATGCCCGAACGGCAGAGGATGGGTACCGCCGAACTGCTGCCAAGAGAATTCACCCTCTTGCATCCGCTCACCTATCTCCTGAACCAGATTGATGGACGGAATCAGATAGTGGTTTGCCACACGTTCGTGGTTAAGTATCACGTCCGGCTGCTGTTTCTTGGCAACCATCGGTATAAACGGGTCATAGATAAAATGAAGCATAACGATATCCATCTCAGGGTTGCTCAATAAGGCATGACGCACTTCCCCTTCCATGCCACGCACTTGCTGCTGTGGGGTGAAGTAGTTTGTGTGGTCGTTCACGGCAGCTTCCACAAAGAGCAAGTCAACCTTACCCTTGCTCAGAACGTCGTTCTGTAGGCGGAAAGCCCCCGGCGTTGTTCCCGTGGAACTGATACCAGCCTCCACGAAATCGAAACTCGTATAAGGGAACCGTTGCTTCAGCTGCTTTTCAATCATGTCTTTCCAGCCCTCCATCTCCGTGATAGAACCGCCCACGAAGGCAACACGGCCCTTTCTCTCTTTCTCAAACTTGACAAAAGAGTTCTGCAGGCTGCCACGCACGTTGTAGTGCAAGTTCTTCTCATACTCCGGCTGATAGCGAAGGATGAAGTCCACCACCGGTTCAGGGTTCTCCAAGCTATGAGGATGATGGTCTACGCCCGGCTTGATTATCACCTCAACCGGTCCGCCAAGAGCCAAGTAGCGAGAACGCACAATGTCCATATTCTCTTTGAAGGGGACAACCTTATCGGCATCACCGCAGACACTGATAATAGGTATCCCGGCTTTTGCCAAGGGCTCAAGGTTGTCGGTTGGGTTGCCTTTAAACGATTTCATGTCTTCTTCCGTCAGGTTCCATTCCTTCAAGAAGTCGTTCCACAGTTCTCCCCTCTTCCTTCCGGGCCAACTGAATACGTCGCATACCGGAGCATCAATATATATACATGCCACCTTATCCGTGTTTCGGATTGCCCAGTTCAATGCATACAGTCCGCCGCGACTGAATCCTTCAAGAGTTACTTTCGGCGAGAGACCATAATAGTCCTTCATATAATTATAGAACTCCGTACCCAGAGTCACTGAACGCGGGCTGCCATAACAATGCGTCACGTCGTAGTATACCACATGGAAGCCTTTTTCCAACAAGGCCTTGTCTACACTCGGGAAGGCATCGAAGAATGCCGGACGCCATATCCATGGATTCCCTTCTGCGGCCTTCTTGGGGACAACAACCGTTGCACTGCGGTCCTTGAATTTGAAGTCATAGCGGTCGCATCCGCTCCACTCGCTCTTTTGTCCGGGGAACGCCTGCATCTGATGCGTGGTCTCCTTGCCGGTAATGGCCTTATAGACTGTCTCGGCAATCTTATGCGCACCAACAGGGTCGGGATGAATCTTATCGGGGAAATGCTCCTCCATGCCGGTAGTGGCACTATGCAAGTCAATAATCGGTAGTCCGTTTTTCTTTGCCACCCGGTCGATTACCGGGATAACCCCATTCTCGATAATGCTGTCGTTGATGCTATATTGCAACAAGTAGGCTTTAGGTGGATAACACAAATATATCTTCGGCTTTGAGGGAATAGCCTTGAATGCGTTGACCATTGTCTGAACATCCTTGGGGAACTCGGCTTTGTATTTCCAATTGAACGACTTGGAATCGTTTGTCCCCAACTTAATGATGACGATATTGGGATTATAGCTGAGGGCATCCTTAAACATTTGCTCCTTCATATAAGGATAATCCCCTTTCATCAGCATAGTACGGGCACTAAAGCCATAATTCCGGACATCATACCCTTTCCCAAGCATCTGCCCGAGAACCGACGGATAACTATCGCGGTCGCGATTCGTAATCCCTGCCCCGTATGTTATACTGTTTCCAACACATGCCACACGAATAACCTCTGTGGCCTCCTGCGCACTACTGCCAAAACTGACAATCAGAAAGAGCGCAATCAGACGAACTAACTTTTTCATGGTATCTCATTTTCAATTCTGATACAAAGGTAATGTAATTTACGACACCACATGATTGTCCATCCTATCCCACTACAGTATTGCTAAAAGGAAATAATCCTGGTTTCCCGTATAAGCCAAGCAATCCGTTATTCTAAAAATGATTATATTTGCCGTAAATCATGAAAACACACAAAAAGAATGAACACATTAGGTAAAGTAGGCCAAAAGATGACCCAATACAGATGGACAATCTGTGCGATGTTGTTTCTTGCAACAACAGTAAACTATCTCGACCGTCAGGTCTTATCACTAACCTGGGACGAATTTATCAAACCCGAATTCCATTGGAACGAATCCCATTATGGAACCATCACTTCCGTATTCTCAATTGTTTATGCAATATGTATGTTGTTTGCCGGCAGGTTTGTCGACTGGATGGGTACGAAGAAGGGCTACCTTTGGGCTATTGGCGTTTGGTCGGTGGGCGCCTGTATGCATGCCTTGTGTGGCGTCATAACAGAGCACTACGTAGGTATGAGCAGTGTAACCGAGATGGTTTCCGCCACAGGTGATGTGGTAGTGGTTTTGGCCACCGTCAGTATGTATTGCTTCTTGGTTGCCCGCTGCGTATTGGCATTGGGTGAGTCGGGCAACTTCCCGGCAGCCATTAAGGTGACCGCCGAATATTTCCCCAAGAAAGACCGTGCATACGCAACATCTATATTCAACTCCGGCGCTTCTATCGGCGCTTTGGTTGCTCCTCTAACGATTCCTCTCTTGGCTAAACATCTGGGATGGGAGATGGCATTTATCGTCATCGGTGCACTCGGCTTCATTTGGATGGGTCTATGGGTATTCTTATACACCTCGCCTGCCAAAAGCAAATATGTAAATGCTGCCGAACTTGCCTATATCGAGCAAGACGGGCAACAGGAAGACATCTCGGAGCCTTCGGAAGAAGAACAGAAGAAAATCAGTCTATGGAAATGTTTCACCTTTAGGCAGACGTGGGCATTCATTGTCGGCAAATTCATGACCGACGGTGTATGGTGGTTCTTCCTCTTCTGGACGCCTTCTTACCTGAATACGCAATTTGGTATCAAGACATCCGACCCATTGGGTATGGCGCTCATCTTTACGCTCTATGCCATAACGATGCTTTCCATCTACGGCGGTAAACTCCCAACCATCTTTATCAATCGTACCGGG
Source organism: Tannerellaceae bacterium (assembly GCA_963648005.1). Classification (GTDB taxonomy): domain Bacteria; phylum Bacteroidota; class Bacteroidia; order Bacteroidales; family Tannerellaceae; genus Parabacteroides. Next base: position 7,306 of record CAVJCD010000065.1, read on the forward strand.
ATGAATCCTTATGCGGCACGTATGAAGGCGATGTTGATTTTCGCTTTCTTCCCGTTGGTAGTGTTGTTGGCACAACCATTGGGTACAATCTCCCCTTGGTTTCCCGTTATATTGATAGGTATCGGATGTGCTGCCCACCAATCATGGTCTGCCAACATCTATTCCACTGTGGGCGATATGTTCCCCAAGTCAGCAATTGCGAGTGTAACCGGCATCGGTGGTATGGCGGGCGGTATCAGTTCGATGATACTCCAGAAGGTGGCGGGCGACTTGTTTGTCTATGCCGATGAAACGCAGATGGTGTTTATGGGCTTCGAAGGGAAACCTGCCGGTTACTTCATCATCTTCTGCGTATGCTCCGTTTCTTACCTCATCGGGTGGGTAATCATAAAGATGTTGGTCCCGAAATATGAGGTTATCACGTTAGACTAAGCAATACTCGTCCGGTTCTATAAGAAACAAAACAATGAGAATAGGTATCCTTTCTTCCGGTGGCGATTGCCCCGGCATAAATGCGACGATTCGCGGGGTCGGCAAGACTGCCATCATGCAATACGGTATGGAAGTGATTGGCATCCACAGCGGCTTTGTAGGATTGCTAAACAAGGATATCCAGCCCTTCGACGAGCGTAGTTTGTCCGGCATCCTTAACTTGGGGGGAACCATCTTGGGTACTTCTCGCGAAAAACCGTTTCGCAAGCTTCTTGCATCCGGTGATAGCGACAAGCCGCAAATCATCAAGCAGAATTACGACGAATTGGGATTAGACTGCCTGGTATGTATCGGCGGGAATGGCACACAGAAAACAGCCGGCTTGCTGTCGGCTATTGGCTTGAACATCATTGGTGTACCCAAAACCATCGACAACGATGTTTGGGGAACAGACATAACTTTCGGCTTCGACACGGCAGTAAATATCGCAACTGACGCCATCGACCGCCTGCATTCAACCGCAAGTTCCCATAAACGGGTAATGGTGGTTGAAGTCATGGGACATCATGCAGGATGGATTGCCTTGTATGCAGGTATGGCGGGCGGAGCCGATGTGATTTTGTTGCCCGAACTGGGATATGATATCGACAAGGTGATACAAGCCATTCTCGACCGAGCCCATCGCGGTAAACCTTATTCCATTGTTGTCGTTGCCGAAGGAGTGGAAACACCGGAAAAGAAACGTCCCTCCGACTACATCACACGCACAATAGAGGCGGCTACCGGCATTGAATCGCGCGACACTGTATTGGGATATATTCAACGAGGCGGCAACCCCTCGCCTTTCGACCGTAATTTGGCTACTCGTTTGGGTGGACATGCCACAGAACTGATTGCCAATCACCAGTTCGGACGTATGGTTTGTTTGAAAGGAAACAAAGTGGAGTCCATCGCTCTCTCTGAAGTAATCGGCAAACTAAAATTGGTCACTCCGGACAACGAATTGATTGTTCAAGGGAAAAGAATGGGTGTTTCATTCGGCAGATAACCCATGGGGAAGGGACTTTTCACGAATTGTCCCGTTCGTCAGTGTTTTGCGAAGACGTGCTATCCACTTCTTGGGTTTGTTCCATCCGACTTAAAACGGCCTCCCGGAAAGCTTTGTCTTTACGTAGTTTCTTCATCGCCACCATTGCAGCGTGTTGTTGTGATTCCTTTTTGGAATATCCTGAGCCCATCCCAATAAGTTCATCCGACAGCATCACCCCCGTTTGGAACACCGGACATCCGTCGTCGTCGATAAACGACTCCATCACTTTGAATGTAATCTCCAACTTGTGTTTCTGACTCCATTCAATCAGCCTGGATTTAAAGTTGACCTCTTTGCGGGCAATGTTGTCAAGGTCTATATATTTTCTGACAATCATGTTCTCCACAAAGCGGAAACAAATATGGTAGCCTTGGTCCAAATAAACGGCTCCAATCAGCGCCTCAAGTGCGTTACCATATATATGGTTGTTATGTACGTTACTCCTTTTAACGGAATAAACAATCATCTTGTCGAGCCCCATCTCAACGGCAATATGATTGAGCGTTTCGCGCTGAACAATCTTTGAGCGCGTATTGGTAAGAAAACCCTCCTGCTTGTTCTCGAAATGCCTATACACCATATCTGCCACAACAGCCGACAACATGGCATCGCCCAAGAACTCCAATCGCTCGTTGTTTCGTCTTCTGCCGGATTCTTCTAACGAGGAAGATTTGTGCACAAAAGCCTGTTCGTAGATACGAACATTCATAGGATAAAACCCCAACACCTTATATAAAGAAAGATAAGGCTCCTTATTACGACACATAAGAAGCCTTATCTTTTTGTATAACTGCGTTAACACGGTTACTCCACAAATTTTTTAACTATAGCACAAGCGTTATGACCACCAAATCCAAACGTGTTCGACAAAGCCGCCCGTATTTCACGCTTCTCTGCCTTGTTGAATGTGAAATTTAAATTATAATCTATCTCAGAATCTTCGTCGCCATCAGCATGGTTGATTGTCGGAGGAACGATTCCGTCCTTAATAGCCATGATACAGAATATTGCTTCAACGGCTCCTGCCGCACCCAAGAGGTGACCTGTCATAGACTTCGTTGAACTTATATTCAGTTTATAGGCATCATCCCCGAAGACTTCCTTGATTGCCTTCACTTCCGATATGTCTCCCACCGGTGTTGATGTTCCGTGAACGTTGATATAATCAATGTCTTTAGGCATCATCCCGGCATCCTCCAAGGCATTACGCATAACCAACTTCGCTCCCAATCCCTCAGGGTGAGAAGCCGTAAGGTGATATGCATCGGCAGACAACCCCGTTCCGGCAACTTCCGCATATATTTTGGCTCCGCGAGCCAAAGCATGCTCCATCTCTTCCAAAACAAGACAAGCTCCACCTTCTCCCATCACGAAACCATCACGGCTTGCGCTGAACGGACGAGAGGCGGTTTCGGGCGAATCGTTACGCGTTGACAACGCATTCATCGAATTGAACCCTCCGACACCGGAATCTGTAATGGCTGCTTCCGCACCACCGGTCACAATCACATTCGCTTTACCCAAACGGATGTAATTGTAGGCATCTGCAAGTGCGTTGGTAGAAGAGGCACAAGCCGACACCGTTGCAAAATTGGGACCATGAAAGCCATACAACATTGAGATATGTCCGGCTGCGATATCCGAAATCATCTTCGGAATGAAGAACGGATTGAATCTTGGTCCGATAGTGTCTTTTATCTTCGAATACGCCAACCACTCCTCATCAAACGTCTTGATGCCACCGATACCCGAAGCGAAGATTACACCTATACGGTTCTTGTCTTCTTTGTCGAGGTCCATAGCAGCATCTTCGATGGCTTGCTTGGCGGAATATATAGCAAACAAACTATATCTATCGCATTTGCGGGCTTCCTTTCGGTCCATTATCGTAAGCGGATCGAAGCCCTTCACTTCGCATGCAAACTGTGTCTTGAATTTGGATGCATCAAACTGCGTGATAGGACAAGCTCCACTCCTCCCTTGGATAATACCCTCCCATGTTTCTGAGAGGGTATTACCAAGAGGAGTGATGGCACCAAGACCTGTCACTACAACTCTTTTTAGTTCCATACCTTAAAAAAGGATTGATTACTTCGCGTTAGCTTCGACATAAGCGATTGCATCGCCCACTGTTGTAATCTTTTCTGCCTGATCATCAGGAATTGAAATACCGAATTCCTTCTCGAATTCCATAATCAGTTCCACGGTGTCAAGAGAGTCTGCTCCTAAATCATTAGTAAAGCTTGCTTCGTTTGTAACTTCTGTTTCTTCAACATTCAACTTGTCAACGATGATAGCCTTTACTTTAGATGCAACTTCAGACATAACTTTTTCAATTTAGATTAATAAATAGAATATACTTTTTAATTTTGCAGTGCAAAGGAA
>CAVJCD010000066.1:0-460 GCA_963648005.1 Tannerellaceae bacterium
ACAATTAAGTGCTTGCCGATTTGATATATTGACTCGTGAAAACTAAGCTGAAGCGCCTGTAGAAATCTCAATCTTAAATGGATTGAGCTCAAACTCCTTAGTGATGTTGGTATCGTCCTGAGAAACCTCCAGGCCATCCTCGTTAAAGAGGCATCCCTTCAGAGTTACAGTCTCTTCAGACCAATCATCCGAACCCAAATCGTTAGAGAACGACACAATCAAATCAAACTCGCCAAGCTCCATAAGAGAACCCTTGAGAGCGCGAAGCTGAACCTGAGTGTTGTAGTCCATCGTGATTGATGCGGTATACGTTGTGTTGCCAAAGCCACGGTTCACCGGCTGACCGCCAAGACCGTAGTTGGTCTCTACCTTATGCTCGATATTCCACTTGATCGCAGATACACCCGACAGAATTGTTGGGTTGGCGCTGGAAGAGCCGGTAAGTGCTGAACTGGTCAAC
>CAVJCD010000066.1:470-11021 GCA_963648005.1 Tannerellaceae bacterium
GGTCAACTCAACCATTGACCATGAATAAGCTACGTTATTTACAATCATTGTCGTATTTATTTACTGATAGCAAGACCCTCGCTTACTGTAATCGTCTCAGCGCAACCAAGAGGAATCAAGGTGTAAGAGAATGTCAGCTTTTTGGTTTTTAGAATATTCTGAGAGGTAGGCACGTTGATGGTTCCGACTGAGCTTATCTCTTCCGCAGTCTCCATGCCCGAAAGGACATCTTGTATGAGGTTCTTGTAGACAGTTGCCTGTGCAGAAGAAAGGTTTCCTGTTGAAGGGTCTACCTTAACTGGAGAGTTCACGTACGGCAGAAGCGCCTTGCGTATCAGTCGGCGTGACTTGTTGATAGCGCGGTTGCGTGCGATGGTGCAATAGTCGCCATTCGAACAAGTCTGGTCTTTGGTAAAGTATACGTGACCTTCCAGACCTGCGTATGTACGCATAAAGATATAGCCCTTCTCATCAAGCGCGTCAAGCTGGTACTTGGTAAGCGCAGAATAAGCAGTCGAGTTCTTCAACTTATTGTTCTCCAGAGTTGCATCGCCAAAGCCCATCTCAATTGCTGGAACATAGTTGACAATGTCAAACTTGCTTACCCAAGCAAGGCTTTCGCCTACGCTAGCCTGTGTGAGGGTTCCCAGTGCAAGACCAATAGTGCCCACGGGGGTAGTAGACTTGAGCGATGCCTGCATTTCCTGAACGCCGGTATCTACAGCCTGCGAGAGGAGTACGCTGACGTAACGAGCGTCTATAACTGCATCTGCAATCTGACTGAAGACAACTGTGGTCTCCTCCCCGCTGGCAGTGCTTACCCTTGAAGAGTTTCCGCTGAGAAGGATGCAAGCAGGCGCGTGGTAGTTGTTGGCCATGTCTTCCGCAACAGACTCCAAATCGCCAACAATAGCGATAGTGTACTGATTAGCGGTGCTGTCCATCTTCTTCCATATCTTCTGCTCAGTCCAAACTCCAAACTGGCTGATTATGCCGTTCGAAGCCCTCTGCATATCTTTGATAGCGTTCCAATCCTTAGAACAGTCAGCGAAAGAGATAAACAGACGTCCGGTACCGCCAGCCATTGTAAAGAACTGGTCAATATGGTAATAAGGGATGCCGGCAAGCAGACTTGTGCTTGCATCCTCAGTTGAATAAGGTGTGATGCCAAGCTTCTCTGCATCGTCCAAGCTGTTCAGCTCAACAACTGTGTCTTTCAGATATTCAGCAGCGTTAACGCCCTGTCCCTTGGTCCAGAAGTCCTCTTGGCCTGAAATATCAAAAAGCAAACCGCAGATTTTCTCAACATCGGAAGTGATGGTAGAACCAATGTTGCCATCGGTGTCGGTCATAGTTACTTCTCCTAATGCCATTTCGATTTGTGTTTTTAATGTTTATAATATGGATTCTGATAAAGAATAGCGCCACCCTTTGCCAGATGTTGTGAATCCTCAGTGTACACGCCGCCCTGCGAATCAATGACCAGCTTAGCGTAATTTGGGTACTTCTTCAGAATCTTATCCGCGTGTTCAGGGATGGTGGTATTCTCAGTTGTTGCAGAGACCGCCTCTTCCGACGCTGGCTCTTCGACAGACTGTGTTTCTGTAGTCTCTATATTTGCGTCTTTTATCTGCTCTGCCGCCTCTTCCGATGCAGCTGTCTTTAGCTTTGCCATAATTAATGCAAATTAAAAGGGGGAGAGGAGTATCAACCCCACTCCCCCGGTTAGTATTACGGTTTATCTACTGGTAGATTACACGTTCTTGTATGCGGTCCATACGACAATCTCACCCGGAAGTGCGATGTTAACGTCGACCTTCATGCGCATCTGGAAGAACCATTCCTCAGAGTCATTCTGAAGTGGCATAACCTTAACGCTCTCCTGGTCGGTAGCGTAGTCGACAGCCATCCAGAGGCAAGAATCAGAGCCAGTAGTGAAGTTGCCGAAGAAGATGCTGTGCTCAGGCAGACCGTCGATAACCTTAATCTCCTTGCCCTTGAAGCGACGAGTATTCAACTCAGCATTCTCAACATACTTCTGCTGCTTAGAAGTCAGGTACTCGTCATAGAGGTCCCAGAGCTCCCAGCTGATAATGAACTTCATGCCTCTCTTCTTGCGGATATTCTTTGGAGTCTTCTTCCATATTGCATAGAGGGCCTGCTCAACCTGCTCACCAGTAGTAAGCTCAGTGTTGCCTGCGAGAATCACCTCACCAGAAGCAACCTCGTTCTTCTGAGCCTCAGAACGGCTAGCAGCGGCTACAGCAGAAGCCTTGACATTAGCAAGTACACGAGCAAGGAAGCCATCGAAATACTTCATTGGGCCAGCAGCATTCTCGCCGCCAAGATCAATGCCTCCAGTTGGAGCCTTTACAGTAGCAGCATCTATGCCACCCTTGCGACCGCACCAGATACTGTCGTTGAGATACTGGTCCTTCTTGTCGATAAGAAGATGGAGCATCTTTGCCTGTACAGATGGGTCAAGCTCGCGGAATACAAGTGGGCCTGTTGGCTGGAATGGGCGCCATACCTCCTCGAACTCGCGAGGGTTAAAGCGAACATAAACCATGAAGTCGCCAGGCTCCAGATAACGCTCGCTATAAGTGTACTGGTTGTAATCGCCAGCAGCGGCGCCGTTAGTAGCTGTAGGGGTAGCTACGTTGTCCTGAATAATCTTGTTAAGAGATACGTGTGGAAGAGTGTACTTCTTCTGCACACCCGGCTTGATGTGGATAAGGCCTTCCTGATAGGTATCGTTACCCTGCGCGGTATATACAAGGAGGTCTTCAAGAACCTCACCAGAGTAGATATTGCCCGCAAAATTAATTGTTGCCATTTATACCTTATGTTTTATTTGTTTATTTCCTAGAACTTCTTGAGAGTAAACTGCTCGCCGCATACAGCCTTGATTTTGTCGTCAAGTTCCTTCTCAGCAACAGTCATATTGTCCTGAGCGCCCTTCACATTGGCAGGGTCATTAGCGATTTGTGCGAGAACATTGTCACGTCCCTGAATAGATGCGAGAGTAGCCTTTACTGTCTCAAAGTCATTGTGAGCAAGGTTTGCCCAAGACTCCTTAGAAGCGGCTTCAATTTTGCCAGCGTTGATTGCGTCCTCAATGAGAGCGTTAATCTCTGCCTCATGCGCAGCGATTTCTGCGTCCTGATACTTTTTCAGCGAAGCCTGAGTCTGCTCAAGTTCACTCTTGGTATTAGCAAGTTCTGCCTCTGTACCCTTTGCCTTGATTTCAAGCGCGGTGAACTTGTTCTGAAGCTCCTTGAGAGAAGCCTCGGTGTTTACAAGCTCAGTGATACGAGCCTTAACAGCATCTGCCTGAGTGTCTTTCGAGAATCCAAGCTGTGCGGAAATAGTTTCTAAAACCTGATTTTCCATTGTGTTTTTTATATTTGATTCTTGAAATTGTGGATTGTTGTCATTTTGATTATGAATAGCCGTGATTTCTGCGATAAGTTTATTTTCATCCAAACTTGCCGCTACCGATGACATAGCGTCACGTAAAGAAGCCGCATCATCAATTCCGTCAATTTGGTTCTTGACCTTGTCCCTTACCGCTTTGGAAGTTTTGATTATATGGTCCGAAGGCAAGAAGCCGTTTTTAACCGCTTCCTGGGCAGTAAAGAACGTGCCATCTGCACCTTCCTTGCCATCCATAATATCGCGTACCTGTTCCTTGCTCATTCCGAAACGCTTGCGATAAATCGTCTCTAGCTGACTTCTAAAAGCCTTCACAGACTGATCGGCCCCTTCATCGTCGCAGCAACTGTTGAACGGATTGTGTATCATCAACAGGGAATAATCGTGCATATACAAATTGCTTCCTGCCGCCCACAAAACTGAAGCCATTGAAGCCGCTATGCCTTCAACAATACAGTCAACCTCAATTGGGCACGCCTGAATAATGGAGAAGGTGCTCATACCGTACAAGACAGACCCACCCTCCGAATTAATCATTACAACAATCTTCGAAGGTTCTACATAATTCTGAAGCCACAAGAACTCATCGTTGAACTCGCGTGTAGAGTCAGAACTAACAGAGCCGAAGAAACGGATAATCGCAGGTTCGTTTTTCTTCGTCTGGCCTACGACATACTTTAAGTTGTTAATATCCATTTTGTTCTCGTTTTCAAAGAATAGAAATTATCTTTTTCTATAGGTTAAACATCAAATAATTTTTAGACCCGACGTAGCCTCATACGTTATCGTATGGTCGTCTGGCGTGCCGTCCGGGTTAGCTGTCTCGTTCTGGTCACTGAAGTTGGTGTATGGTGGCTGTACGGCATATACGTCCACATAATCTTTGTACCTGTATGCCGTGTAGTCGTTAAACCATATCTGATAGTCAATCCAATATGGTTGAAGACCGTCATCAAACGATTCCGGCTGGTCCCAATACTGCAACTGAAAACGGTTGATGAGAGATGGGAACGTCGCTTTCTTTGATTCTATAGCTGAAATGATACGACGGTAGACTTCAAAACCTTCCAGCTCGCCTTCTTCGCCATCATCGCTATTGTTCAAACGGTTCAATACATAATGTATACGCATCGTTCCCCTACCCTCTGCTATTCGTGCAGCCCCCACATTATAATAAATATCAATATAATGTATAAACACAGCAGGAAAAGCGATGCCATATTCATTATTATAAGTATTCATTTTGATTCTGTCCAGCTGACCGTTGTCTAGCTTAATTGTCTTGAACAACGGCTCGCTATTCTCATCATTGGGGTCGCTGGGGATGGCTGCAAGAATCTCTCTAATGGCCTTGTATGCACCAACCATAGGGTTCTCATCTATTACCTCTTCTATGGTCTCAGCAGCATCCGAAGAGACGTCCTCATCTATTGGCATAACCGGCTCCTCAGCCAATTGTTCGTTCTTATGTTTATCTACTATCATTTAGGAAAACCTTGGAATATTACGTGTGATAATTTCAGCAATTCATCTTTTACCTCTGAAGAATAGCCCATAAACTGTCTGCGTGACATATTGCGCACCTTACCTCTCCTAAAAGTCTTCGGTCCGTTATGCACTGCCGCATAACAAAAGCCCTTATGTCTTTTGGTGTGCGCAAAGCCTTTCGGGTCAGTGTACACCAGTACGCCGCTTGGGTTATCTTTATCGCCGCTATGCTTCCATTTTATAGAGTTCTTCAGCGACCCGGTCTCAACCATTAAGGGGTGAGTCGCTTTGTTGTGTTTTGAACGAGATGCCCAAGCAGTGCTACCCTTAGAGTTGAACTTTTTTATATCAAAAGACTTCTGGAATCCTTCTTTAGCTGCCTTACCAGCCTTTACCTCAAAATTCCAAAGATTAACTTGAAACTTATGAGGTAAAGTTTTCCATTGCACGGCAAACTGCTTGGGAGTCAAAACTACGCCTAAACTAGTCGGTGTTGTTGCTGCTGCCATAATATCCAGCCTTTATTTTGTCGGAAATTGCACTAAGCCTTTCTATATGCTTGCTATCAATTTTGAAATACGAATGCTCGTCTGAGAATATCCGTCCGCCATTGGCAACGCTTTCCTTGAAAGTTCTGTCAAACCAATCCGGCATTTCTGGAGTCTTTTGTGCTTGAACTTGCGAGAACACAGACGAACGCGAGTCCTCAACCAAATAACAACGACATTGATGTTCGATTGGAGGTATCAGCCAAGCTGGAAACTGAGAACGGGGCGCCGTGTAGCCTTCATATTGCAAATGCCAAGGACGGACACGCTCGTCGCCCATAGTCATATACGTCAGTACTGTATCGTCTCTCAAGCTGGAAAGATAAGCTGCCACAATCATAGCGTACTCAATATCCATATTTTCGACATACGCATACCTGTCATTATATTTGCTGTTGACGCTTAAAAGTATGGCCATCAATTCGTCATACTCCTCAGAGTCTTCATCCAGCTCGTCCAGTTCATCTGCATAATCAGCAACTTCATCGGCGACTTGGTACTCTTCCGCAACCGAAAAGTCTACAAGGTTATCCACAGCGGCCACTAAAATATCGCGCCGTGTGCGCTCCTCGTCTGTCAAGTCTTCTGACTTGTTCAACAATTCTAGCGCATCGTCGTAACTAACGCCAAACCCTTCGAAAGCGTGTCGAATAGCAAAGTCAGCACGAGCTTTCATCAGTTCCTCTAATGATTCCCATTCGCCTTCAGTGTCTTTCACGCTTTGTATGAGCTTTTTGAACAGCACCAACATCGCAGCGACTTCTTCTTCGTGTTTTTCTTTGTCGTTGCTGGGCAGTCTCTGTGCCAAAATTTCGGAGAGGGACTGCGGCGCTACTTGCCCCTCTCCCTCAAAAAATTTTTGGTTTCGCGAGGATGTCCATATCTCCTGTAGTATTCCTCGTCAGTAAGATGGCGTGACGCTCTTTCGTCTACCCCACCAGAATAACCGCCAGCGCCGCCTACTCCAGTCATCAAGTTTAGCTGACGTTTTACCTTGATGCCAAATTCACTTTCAATTGAATCCGGGTCCATCTCCCACTGTGTGCCAAGAACCTGAAACAAACGTATCTTGTCTTCGTCTGACATCTCAATACGCTTAGCATACTTGAACTCGAGTCCCGGTTTAATGTAGCCCATTTTAACCAAGCGGGGAACGACAAGCTCATTCATAACCAGCTCGATATAATCACGGTACACTTCAATGCGGTCCCTAAAGATGTTCTCGTGGGTTTTGGCGGAACCCACGTATGCCTGTTGTTCACCGGCAACAGACTGGGAGCCCAATATCAAATTCGACACATCCTTATCGACAAGGGAAATCAGACCGGTAAAGATATGTTCAGAGTTTGACATCGTAAAGGTCTTGATGTCAACATCGTCACTGAGACCGGTTACTACCACCTTATTCTGTGCCGCACTCGCAATATCATTAGCCAATCGCTGACGGTCGGCCTGATTCTCAGACTCGCACTTGCCGTGAATAATCGGCTGGCCATAAGTATGGGAGAAATTCACATAGTTGGCCATAGTGAACTTCTTTGCAAGGATAGACGGCGTAGTAGCGGAGAACAATCCCAGTGTACCGCTATTAATAAGGATATAGTTATTCTTGTATTTGGGGTCATCAAAGCTCCAACCTGGAGACCAAATACTTTGGCGCTGTACGATGCGACGCTGGTCCGGCAGTATGTTACGGCGCTCGATACTTACCACATTGCAAAGCTTGCCTGACTCAGGGTCAACAGACGGATCTATGTAAAGACCTGTGTATCCATATAGCTTGGACTCAACAATGCCATTGATAATCTTGATGAACTCTACCCCCTGTATTTTCTTCGTCTCCTCTATATTCTTTATATAACGTCCCTTTTCGTTCTGAGAGGCCAGCATATATCTCTCTCCGATTATCTGGGACTTTAGGGTTTCGAGCACACCGGCTAAGTGCGCGTCCTGTTGAACACACGCATCATACAAATCAATAAGCCGGCCTCGGTCATCAAGCACCGTGCCGTTGTTCAAGTGTCTATACGAAGACTGGAATCTGCAATGACGTTGCAACTCCCTGATATATTCTTGAATCGTCTTTTTAGATGTCTGGAAGATGCTCTCCAGAAGATTTACATCTAACTTGGTTTCTTTATCAGACATTATGGTGATGTTTTTCTGAAGAATAGCCTACAACCGAAACGGCAGTTTGCTTAAAATAAGATAGGGAACCCAAATTCGCAAGTTCAAACTAACAAAATATCGGAATGACAAGAACGAAAGCCGTACTCTAAACGCGAAGAAAACAGCCATATACGCAAAAACAAATGTTAAAAAGACAGATTTATGCTTTATGCGTGCGAAATTTTTATTACCTTTGCACCGATAAACCTATTGTCAAACAAATTTCAATCTTTATGGAAAAAGAAACAACGATTGAAGGCCTCAGTTTTTTCAGAATCAAGACTGAATGGACCAAGGAAGGCGAGACGGGCGACCTCGCCAAAGTAAAGACCGAAGAGCTTGTGATGGCAACAAGCTACACAGAGGCAGAACAAGTCGCTTACACTATCGCAGAAGACCAGCAGCGCGAGCGCTATGGCAGCATCAACATCGAGATTATCAAGACCAAAATCAATGACGTGGTCTTCAATGATATTCTCGTTCAAGAAGACACTACAACTCGCGGCCTTATCTGCAACTACTTCGAGGAATCTGAAGATAGCGGCTTCGGTCTCTATATGGTAAAGGTTGTCTTCATTATGATAGACGAGAAGACCGGCAAGACAAAGCGTACACCTCAGACAATCTTTGTTCCAGCAACTTCCAATGCAGATGCGACCAAGCGAGTAGAAAAGGCAATGCGAAGCACTGGATGCGAGTTTGTAATCCGCGATACTCGCTTTGACAAAGCCGAAGCTATTTATTGGCCAGTGTCTATTCACGAGCTCAAGGCAAAAGCGTTCGATGCAGACAAATGCTAGGCAAGCAAGAGAATGGCATAGACCTAACTTGTACTGAGCAATCCATTCCAGAATTTCCGAACTTGCTCTTCGGAACCGAAATTGAAAGTGGCAGACCATTCTTTGATGCCACCGTATATCTTCAAAAGTCCGCCCCGGAAAAGAATATCCAACACTTCTTCTCACTCTATAAAAAGCCTATAGAGTCCTTGTGCGAAGCTTACGATATTCAATACAAAGACTTTTGCAAAATTAATAAAAAGGGGCATTTCCTAATTGACGGTAATTTTACTTACCTGTTTATCGCATTTACTGACCCCAATTTCTTTGGATACATATTCGACCGGATCAACGAGCTCTTCGAAAAGGGCGTGACAGTTTCAGACACGTACCTCCTCAGTTCAGCCCGCGAGAGATTGTCAAAAGAAGTATTAAAAGCGATAAACAATGACGACGAACAGTCCAATAGAAAGTCGTAAAAGAATCCTTGTATTCAATCCGCTTAAACGACTCGTCGCAATATTCCAATCAAGTACAGCTGCGGCATCGGCATTCAACACGTCGATAGTCAGCATACACGATGCTTGCACAGGCAAAAACATCTCCAGTTGCAATATGTATTTCCGCCATCTCTACGAAGACAAGATTGAAATTGACACGCTGGAAGACCTTGGCACCCTTCGGCTTGAAGACTACGACAAGCTTATGGGACTCAAGCGCAAGTATTATCCAAACAAAGAGATGTCACGTACAGGCATGAAATACAAAACCAAAAAATAATTATGAAAGTAAAACTATTGTCAGAAGGCGCACAGGTGCCAACAAAAGCAACAGAGCAGGCAGCAGGCTTTGACCTCTACGTTCCAAGCAACACCGTAATCAACCCAGGCCGCAACATCGTGCCTCTTAATATTTCTCTGGCCATACCCCGTGGCTTAGAAGGCCAGATTCGTCCTCGTTCCGGCTTCTCTGCAAAAGGTATGGAGGGTCATACCTACGTAGACGAGAACTCAGTAGCCAATCTAAGCGAAGAGGCGAAACGCTACGACGCAGATGTGCTGCTTGGCACTATCGACAGTGACTATCGTGGTTGCGTTGGCGTGCTTATAAAGAGCAATGAGACCGCCCCATTCGTTGTGGCTCGCGGCACTCGTATCGCACAGCTCGTCATAGCTCCTTACAGCATCATCGGAATGGAGGTGAACACAACGCTCGACGACACAGAGCGTGGCGAAGGAGGCTTCGGTCATACGGGCACAAAATAAACAATACTTATCATCGGGTGCGTCATATACGGCGCACCCATAATTTTATAGTTATGAACAAAGTAGAAAAACTACGCGCCACAATCCAAGAATACAACCAGGCGTATAGGTCAGGAAACACGCAAATTCCAGACGCCGAATACGACAGGTTAGTAGAAGAACTTCGACGAATCAGCCCAGACGACGAATGGTTCAAACAAATAGAGCCATCGCCGGTAGCCAAAAGCCGTAAAGTGTCTTTACCAATACCAATGAAGTCGCTCAACAAAGTCAAAGATATTCAGGCTTTACAGGGTTGGGCGAAATCAATAGGACTTACGTCAACCGCCACAATCGTAGTAACTCCTAAATTTGATGGTTTGTCTCTGCTTCGTGACGAGAGAGCTGGAAAAGCTTATTCGCGCGGCGGTGCTGAAAACGAGGGACAAGACTGTTCAGCACATTATGAAGCAGCCACCAACATAAGAAACATTCAGACCAAATTCCACTTCACATTCGGGGAATATGTATTCAGCAGAAGTTCTTGGACAAGAAACTTTGCCGGCAAGAAGTCTCCAGACACCGGAGAACCATACAAATCTCCACGTAACACAGCTGCCGGGCTTCTAAATAGGGCAGAGCCGTCCGAAGGTCTCCAGTATGTTGACTTCTTTAGATATGGTGTCGACGCTGACTCTATGCAAGACTTGGGCTTTAAGCGCTATGAGCAATTATACAAGCGTTTGTGCAGCGACTACCACCAGCCACTACTGTATCACTGCATCAAAGTCAAAGACCTAACAAAAGAGCTGTGTCAAACTCTATATCAGGAATGGTCGCAGGACTACTACATTGATGGCTTGGTGATATACGTAAACGACATCGAAG
>CAVJCD010000067.1:0-10778 GCA_963648005.1 Tannerellaceae bacterium
CAATGAACGACACAAGGCTCAGCAGATATTCTGCGTTGGCATTGAAATCCAGAGTTTGCCTGTTTGAAGGAACTTGGAGGAAATACCGTAACCTTGAGAATGCGGACAAGTATCTTCGCCTATGTGTGGAGGCTGCCGAGAAGGTTATGAACAGTGGGAAATTCGATATCTACTCTACCGGTAATATTGAAGACGATTATCATGCTTTGTTCAACCAGCAGGATTATGCCAACAACAAGGAAGCTATTTTCTACGTGGCTTATATAACCGACAAGCGTATGAACAACCGTCCACGTTCGTGCCGTGAATCAAAGAGCGGTATGACTAAGGACTTCGTTGAGTCGTTCCTCTGCAGCGATGGTAAGCCTATTGCTTTGAGTAATCTTTATAAGGGTGATGCCAAGTTCATGGATGAGTTCGAGAACCGCGACCCGCGTCTGAAACAATGTGTCTATACACCTGACCGCCCGATAGCTATCCTGGCTGACGGTTCCGAAGAATACGAGGACTCACCCGTATTTTCGAACATGTCGAACACGGGGTATCGTATGTACAAGATGTATTCTCCATTGGCTGAAGACAACGAGTATATCAAATGTACGTTGGACGACTTGATTTACCGCTATGGCGAGGTATTGCTCAACTACGTAGAAGCAAAGGCCGAATTGGGCGAATGCGACCAAGCTGTTTTGGACAAGACAATAAACAAGCTGCGCGACCGCGTTGGTATGCCTCATATGACAACTGAGGTTGGCTTCACCGACCCCAACTGGCCGAAATGGGAAGTTTCCGTATCTCCGCTGATTAACGAGATTCGCCGTGAACGCCGCGTTGAGTTGGCAAGCGAAGGACTTCGTTGGAACGACCTCTGTCGTTGGAAAGCCGGCAAGCTGTTAGAGAACCCCAAGACTTACCTTGGTCCGCGTGACCCTGCCACAGGTGAATACAAAGAGGTTTATCCGGGTATGACACGTACGTGGAACGACCGTCAGTATCTCTATCCGATACCAACAGCAGAACTCACATACAATCCGAATCTGTTACCTCAGAATCCGGGTTGGGGAGAATAACTAACGATATGCCCCCGGCATAAACCGGGGAGAGGAAGCCAAAGACTCACCCGTTTTTGGCTTTCTCTTTTTTATTACGATATTTGTACATCAACCATTAAAACCATATAGCTATGAAAAAGACTTTCTTAGGAATCATGGCGGCGTTGGCCGTTCTAACGTCTTGCTCTTCCGGCGAGACTGAGCAGATTGTAAAGCCCAACGACCATCAGTTGGCATGGGCAGATGCCGAGGTTGGCGTGTTGATTCACTTCGACATGCCGGTATATCACCCGGAGTATAACTTCAGAAACTGGGGCACACACCCTGATGCCGTCACCTTCAACCCCACCGAGTTGAACACCGACCAGTGGCTCGAGACGGCACACAAGTTGGGAGCCAAGTATGCCGTACTCGTAGCCAAGCACTGCAGCGGCTTCAGTCTATGGCCCACCGAGGCGCACGAATACAGCATAAAGCAGTCACCTTGGAAGGACGGCAAGGGCGATATCGTGGCAGACTTTGTTGCCTCCTGTAAGAAGTTCGGCATCAAGCCGGGTATCTACGCCAGCACCACAGCCAACGGATTTTTGTTTGCAGACAATCCCGGACTCGTGCAGAAGAATGGCCCCGTATCACAAGAGGAATACAACAAGATAGTGCAGAAGCAGCTCACCGAGCTGTGGAGCAACTATGGCGAGTTGTTTGAGATTTGGTTCGATGGCGGTGTATTGTCGAAAGACAAGGGTGGCTTCGACGCTTTGGCTCTCGTTGAGAAACTGCAGCCAAAGGCCATTGCTTTCCAAGGTCCATACGGGCATCCCAACTTGATTCGTTGGGTGGGAAATGAAGAAGGTGTTGCCCCATATCCCTGTTGGGCCACTGCAGACTCTACTACGAATTCCGACGGAACACTCGTGGTAAACGGTTTGAACGGCAGACCCGACGCGCCCTTCTGGTGTCCCGGAGAGTCGGACTTCACTTTGAGATGGAATCGTTCGTTCCAAGGTGGTTGGTTCTGGACTGCCGGACAGGACAGCATGATGTTCACCATCCCAGAGTTGCTTGTCAAGTATGAGACCAGCGTTGGAAGAAACACAAATATGTTGCTCGGATTGGTAGTGGACAACCGCGGCCTTATCCCCGATGCCGATGTTCATCAGGTGGAACTCCTCGGAAAGGAGATAGCCCGTCAGTATGGCAACCCGCTCAAGCAGACTTCCGGCAAGGGTAATGAGCTTGTCATCACATTCGACAAACCCACCAGCGTGAACCGCGTAATCCTTCAGGAGAACATCGCCGAGGGCGAACGCGTCTTGAAATATACCTTGAAGGGTCAGAAGAACGGCGAATGGGTGAACCTCACCACAGGCTCGTGCATCGGCCATAAGCATATCGAGCGCTTCGACGCACAGCCCCTTGAGGCCATCAAGCTTGTTGTAGAAGAATCGAAGGCAAAGCCGCAGATAAAGAACTTTGCCGTCTTCGAAACATTATAAGGACAGTCTCTTTAGACATAAAGTGGGAGGAAAACGAAACAGCTTTCCTCCCACTCTGTTTTTATGAGGTATAAACCTTTTCGTTAAAAGGTTTATACCTTTTGCTCGAAACATATATATGTTCCCCCAAATGGGGGGCCTATGGTTACTTACATATGTGGCAATCGGCACAACGCGCCAACTCACCGCGGAAACGTTTCTCCACCAATTTGTGCAGACGGTCTTTCAGCACATCCAGCCTTACGCAATCGATTACATCCGCCGTGAATGCCACACTCAGCATCATTCGCGCCTCATTGAGCGGAATGCCGCGGCTACGCATATAGAAGAGGGCATTCTCGTCGAGCTGTCCGGTGGTCATGCCATGCGAGCATTTCACGTCGTCGGCATAAATCTCCAGTTGCGGCTTGCTATACATACGTGCCTCACGGGTGGCACAGAGGTTACGGTTGGCTTGATAGGCTGTTGTGTTCTCGGCTCCTTCCTTCACCAGGATACGTCCGCTGAAGGCTCCCACTGCCCTATCGTTGAGGATATATTTAAACAATTCGTTGCTCGTGCAATTGGGCACGGCATGCGTGATAAGGCTGTAGGTGTCGACATGCTGTTCACGGTCTGCCACCGACAGTCCGCACAACGCCGTTTCCGCATGTTCGCCGCAGAGCTCAATATAATAGTTGTTGCGCGTAAGTCCGTTGTTGAGAGTGATGCCGTTAATCAAGACATTGCTCATGGCCTCCTGTTTCACATGTACCGAGGCAAAACGAGTGGTGGAGACACTGCTCTCCTCCAAGTCGTAGTAGTCGAAGTAAGCCCCTTCGCCGGCAAAGACCTCCACAACCTGTGTGGCAAGAAACTTCACGTCGTCGATGCTGTGGTCGCACACCAACAGCTTGGCCATGGAACGCGGCTCCATAATAACCAACACACGGCGGTTTGCCATCGTATCCACATCGCTGCGCAGTATGTTAATCAGCTGGATGGGTCTCTCAAGGGTTATGCCCTCCGGCACATATAGCACAAAGCCGTCTTGCGCCAGCATGGTATTGAGAGCAATGAGGCCGTCGTGGCTACTCTGCGCCACCTTCCCATAATAGCGGGCTGCCACCTCGGGATACTCCTCGGCAAAACGCTTCAACCCTCCGGCATAAACGCCCTCCGGGAGATGCGCCTTGGGCATCATCTTCTCGTAGAAGGAGTCGTTGACAACGAAATAGAGGGAAGTACTGAGGTTGGGAACATCGCAACGGAACACATCATAAGGGTTCACAGGGATTGCCAGGCGGTTGATGTTGACCCCATAATCGGGAGCAAAGGCCTGCTCTACATCCGTGTATTTATAATCTTCGCTCTTCACCGAAGGGAATCCCATGCGTTCGAAGTTGGCAAAAGCCTCAGCCCTCGGCGCGTTCATCACCGCAGCGCTATGCTTACTTACCAAGTCCTCGTAGCGGGTAAAGAGGTCGATATATTGTTGTTCGGCTCTCATCTTAGGCATCTCCCATCTCTTTCTTTATCCAATCATAGCCCTTCTCTTCCAACTCGAGGGCAAGTTCCGGACCGGCAGTCTTCACAATACGTCCCTTATAGAGCACATGTACCACGTCAGGCTTGATATAGTCCAACAAACGCTGGTAGTGCGTAATAACAATCGCAGCATTCTCGGGTGTACGCAGTTGGTTCACGCCGCGCGCCACAATACGGAGGGCATCTATATCCAAGCCGCTGTCGGTCTCATCAAGGATAGCCAGTTTGGGCTCAAGCATCGCCATCTGGAATATCTCGTTGCGTTTCTTCTCTCCTCCGGAGAAGCCTTCGTTCACACTACGGCTCGCCAGTTTGTTGTCCAATTCAACGATGGCACGCTTCTCGCGCATCAACTTAAGGAAGTCGGTAGCCGACACCGGCTCCTGGCCACGATACTTGCGGTGCTCGTTCAGCGCGGCACGCATAAAGTTAACCATGCTGACGCCCGGGATTTCCACCGGGTATTGGAAGCTGAGAAATATCCCCTCGCGACTGCGGTCTTCGGGAGCCAAAGCCAAAAGGTTCTTTCCATTGAAGGTAACCTCCCCTTCGGTCACATCATAAGCCGGATTACCCACAAGCACACTGCTGAGCGTGCTCTTGCCCGAACCGTTAGGCCCCATGATGGCATGCACCTCACCTGCCTTTACAACGAGGTTGATTCCCTTCAATATCTCTTTGCCATTAATGTTGGCATGCAAGTTCTTTATCTCTAACATAACTTTATGAATTGACAATTTGATTTACCCAATACTGCTCTCCAGCGATATAGTAAGCAGTTTCTGCGCCTCAACGGCAAATTCCATAGGCAGCTTGTTCATCACCTCACGGGCATATCCGTTTACAATCAGCCCCACAGCCTCCTCCACGGAGATTCCTCTTTGGCGGCAATAAAACAACTGCTCCTCGCTAATCTTGCTGGTCGTGGCTTCGTGTTCAACAACCGCCGTCTCGTTCTGTATGTCGGCATACGGGAAGGTATGCGCCCCACAGGTGGAGCTGAGGAGCAGGCTGTCGCACTGGCTATGGTTTCGGGCTCCTTCGGCCTTCGGCGACACCTTCACCAATCCACGATAGCTATTCTCGCTATGACCGGCAGAGATACCTTTCGACACAATCGTGCTCCTCGTGTTCTTACCTATATGTATCATCTTCGTACCGGTGTCGGCTTGCTGATAGTTGTTGGTGACTGCCACAGAATAGAACTCACCTACAGAATTGTCGCCCGCAAGCACACAACTCGGGTACTTCCATGTGATTGCCGAGCCGGTCTCCACCTGCGTCCACGAAATCTTACTGCCTTCGCCCTTACACAATCCGCGCTTGGTTACGAAATTGTAGATGCCACCCTTACCATCCTTGTCACCCGGATACCAGTTCTGCACCGTAGAATATTTCACTTCGGCATGTTCCCCGGCAACAATCTCAACAATCGCAGCATGCAATTGGTTCTCATCGCGCATCGGAGCCGTACATCCCTCCAAGTAGCTGACATACGCCTCATCGTCGGCTACGATAAGCGTACGCTCGAACTGCCCAGTGTTGGCTGCATTGATACGGAAATAGGTGGACAGTTCCATCGGACAACGTACACCCTTAGGTATATAAACAAACGAACCGTCGGAGAAGACAGCCGAGTTGAGGGCGGCAAAGAAGTTATCACGATAACTCACCACACTCCCAAGGTACTGTTGCACCAAATCCGGATAACGGCACACCGCCTCATTGAACGAGCAGAAGATAATGCCCTTCTCTGCCAGAGTTTCTTTGAATGTTGTCTTCACAGAGACACTGTCCATCACGGCATCAACCGCCATACCCGACAGCTGAGCACGTTCCTGCAAGGGGATACCCAATTTGTCGAATGTCTTCATAAGCTCTGCGTCCACCTCGCCTTGACCTTTAGGATTCTCGTTTATCTTCGGCGCAGCATAATATATAATGTCTTGGTAATCGATTGGGGGAATCCTCAGATGTGCCCACGAAGGCATCTCCAAGGTCTGCCAATAGTGGAATGCCTTCAGGCGGAACTCCAACAACCACTCAGGCTCCTCTTTCTTGACAGAGATGATACGAATGGTTTCCTCATCCAATCCACGATGAATCACATCCGTATCAATAGCGGTGACGAAACCGTATTTATAGTCACTGTTGGTCACATCTTTGATTATTTTATCCGACTCCTGCATAGTTTCTTTTCTACTTCTTCCAAAAACACAAATCCCCGGGGTATAAGCCCAGAAGGATTTCTCTCAATGGTTCATAAAAGCGCGACTCCACCTTCAGCTCACGAGAAACCAATACCGAATGGCGGTCCGCCACCTCTATCACATTCAACAGCAGACTGACAAACAAAGCCGTCACACATAGTCCGAACACTCCCCCGGCAAGATGGTTCAACACGCCGAGCGGCGTCATGCCTATCACCCGGTGCACAATCCGACCTGCAAATATCACCACGCCCATAATCAAGGCGAATCCCACTATATTACTGACGATGGTTACGCTCTCTTCCGGGAAGCCTGCTGCCACGATATATCCTCTCACAAAAACAGCCGCCTTAGTGCAGAAAAATATGGCGGCCACAAGGGCTATAAGCGAAACAACCTGTTTGATAACGCCATCAAACAGGCCTTTCGCAAATCCTATTCCTGCCAGACATACAAATACAATGTCTAACCAGTTCATCTCCTTAGAGTGTTTTCTTTATTTCTGTTTCTTCGTATGATTCAATCACATCACCCACCTGAATGTCGTTGAAGTTTGTGATGTTCAAACCGCAATCCAACCCGGCAACAACCTCCTTCACATCGTCTTTGAAACGCTTCAGAGAACCGAGCTCACCGGAATAAATAACAATACCATCTCGAATCAAACGGATTTTGTTTGAACGCTTTATCTTTCCTTCCTTCACCATACAACCGGCAACCATACCCACCTTCGAGATTTTGAATACCTGTTGTACTTCCACATAAGCGGTAATCTCTTCCTTGATTTCCGGCGAAAGCATTCCTTCCATTGCGCTCTTCACTTCCTCAATAGCATCGTAAATGATTGAGTAGAGGCGTATCTCAACACCTTCGCGCTCTGCGTTGCGGCGAGCCTGCACCGAAGGACGCACCTGGAATCCGATGATGATGGCATTCGAAGCAGCAGCCAAAACCACATCCGATTCAGATATCTGACCAACTGCCTTGTGAATCACGTTCACCTGTATCTCTTCCGTTGACAAACGAATCAGAGAATCCGACAATGCCTCAACCGATCCGTCAACGTCACCCTTCACAATAACATTCAGTTCCTGGAAGTTACCCACAGCGATACGACGGCCGATATCATCCAATGTCAACATCTTCTGCGTACGGATTCCCAACTCACGTTGCAACTGTTCGCGGCGGGTAGCAATCTCACGTGCCTCCTGTTCTGTCTCAAGCACATGGAAAGTATCGCCTGCCTGCGGTGCACCATTCAGACCAAGAATCAATACCGGCTCGGAAGGCCCAGCCTTATCAACACGCTGATTACGCTCGTTGAACATGGCCTTGATACGTCCGTGATGTGTTCCTGCCAACACGATATCACCCGTCTTCAATGTTCCGTTCTCAACCAGCACTGTTGCCACATATCCACGACCCTTGTCAAGCGATGACTCAATGATTGAGCCCGTTGCCCTCCGCTGCGGGTTGGCTTTCAAGTTCAGCATATCAGCCTCCAAGAGCACCTTCTCGAGAAGTTCTTCCACACCCGTACCTTTCTTGGCAGAGATGTCCTGACTCTGATACTTACCACCCCAGTCTTCCACCAAGTAGTTCAAGTTTGCCAACTCCTCCTTAATCTTGTCAGGATTGGCATGCGGCTTGTCCACCTTGTTTATGGCAAAGACAATCGGAACGCCGGCTGCCGAAGCATGATTGATTGCCTCAATTGTCTGCGGCATAACAGCATCATCGGCTGCCACAATGATAATAGCGATATCTGTAACCTTAGCTCCACGGGCACGCATGGCGGTAAATGCCTCATGACCTGGTGTGTCGAGGAAGGTAATACGACGCCCGTTAGCGAGCTTTACATTATATGCACCGATATGCTGGGTGATTCCTCCGGCTTCTCCGGCAATCACATTGGCATTACGGATATTATCAAGCAGTGATGTTTTACCATGGTCAACATGACCCATCACCGTTACAATAGGCGGACGTTCCACCCAATCTTCTTCATTGTCTTCTTCCTCATCGGCATGGATGGCTTCAACCACATCGGCACTGACATATTCGGTCTTGAAACCGAACTCGTCGGCAACAATATTGATTGTCTCTGCATCCAAACGTTGATTGATGGACACCATGATACCGATACTCATACACGTAGCGATAACCTTCGTCACCGGTACGTCCATCATGTTGGCGAGGTCGTTTGCTGTCACAAATTCAGTCAACTTCAAAACCTTGCTTTCGCGTTCTTCCTGCTCCATCAACTCGTGCTCACGCTTGACGGCAGCATCACGTTTGTCGCGACGATACTTGGCACCCTTACTACTCTTACCTCCCTTGCTGGTAAGGCGGGCAAGCGTCTCTTTTATCTGCTTCTGTACATCCTCATCGCTTACCTCTACGCGCACAGGTTTTTTAAGACGTTGTTTGCCCCGATCATCACGTTGACCCGTCGGACGGTTGTAGCTTGTTCCCTGAACATTGTTCACGTCCACACGGTCTTTCTTTATACGGTTGCGTTTCTTCTTCGTATCTGACACACCACCTTCACCCGGCTTCACAGCGGCATCTTTCTGCCCCTTATATACTCCAAACTGCCCCGAATGGTCTCCACCAACAACTCTATCACGTTTATCTTCGCGTTCTTTACGTTTCTCGTCCTTAGTTTTCTTCTTCGGACGAGTAGACTGGTTGAGCGCCTCAAGGTCAATCTTGCCGGTCACCTTTATGCCCGATTCAAACTTCGGAGTGTTGATACGAAACACCGTATCATCGCCCTGCCCGGAGGGTTGGCTCTCTGTCGGCGTTTCATCCACTTTCTCAGAAACGCCGTCTGTCGCCTCCGGTTCTTTGTTCTCGATGCTTTCTTTCTCCACAATGGTTTCTTTTTCTTCGTTCACATCCTCGGTTGTATTCTCGGGTGCGGTGGCAACCGGTTCTTTCCCTGTGGCTATGTTTTCCTCCTGCGTTGGTGCAGGTTCTACCTCTATTTTTTCTTTAGTATCAGGAGTCTCTTGTTTTTTGTATAGCCCATCCAAATCAATATGCCCTACCAAATTGATTTTCGGTATCTTCGGAACCTCCGTTATTACTTCCGGAGCTTTTTCATCCTTTAACGTAGGAGAAACTTTTTCTTTCTCCTTGTCTAGTCGATGCTCTGTCTGCGGACGTTTGAGACGGTCTTCCGGTAGGTCTTTGCCAAACTCTTTTACGAGCAAAGCATATTGTTCGTCACTTATCCTCGTGTTGGGATTATCCTCAACAGGATGACCTTTTTTGTGTAGGAACTCAACCACTGTGTTGATTCCCACGTTCAATTTTCGTTGTATTTGTATTAATTTTATAGGCATATACTGGTTTTATCGTTATTCCTGACTTTCATCTTCAAATTCGGCAGACAAGATTGCGAGCACATCGTCAACGGTCGACTCTTCCAAATCTGCCCGTTCAATAATTTCCTCGCGGCTCAAAGCCAACACATTCTTCGCTGTATAGCAACCTATGTTCTTTAGCGCATCTATTACCCAACCATCTATTTCATCGGCAAACTCATCGAGATAGATATCTTCCTCATCAGCATCGTCCACATCACGGAATACATCAATCGTATAGTTTGTCAACATGCTGGCAAGCTTGATATTCAAACCACTCTTACCAATTGCCAACGACACCTCTTCGGGACGAAGGTAAACCTCGGCTTTGCGCTCTTCCTCGTTTACATGTATCGATGAAATCTTTGCCGGGCTCAAAGCCCTCTGGATAAACAGTGACACATTGGAAGTATAGTTGATTACATCGATGTTTTCGTTGCGCAACTCACGTACGATACCATGAATACGCGAGCCCTTCATTCCAACGCAGGCACCCACCGGGTCGATGCGGTCGTCGTAAGACTCAACAGCCACCTTGGCCCTCTCTCCCGGGATACGCGCAATAGCCTTTATTGTAATCAACCCATCACCAATCTCCGGCACCTCCAACTCAAACAAACGCTGAAGGAATGTCTTGTCCGTACGCGAAAGAATAATCTTCGGATTGTTGTTAACATTGTCCACTCTCAATATCACCGCACGAACAGTCTCTCCCTTACGATAGAAATCAGATGGGATTTGTTCCGATTTCGGCAAAATCAATTCGTTCCCATCATCATCAAGCAAAAGGATTTCTTTCTTCCACACCTGATAGACTTCAGCAGAGATAACCGACCCTATCTCATCTTTATATTTGGCATACAAGCTGTCTTTTTGCAATTCAAGTATCTTCGAAGCCAATGTCTGACGCAGATTCAAGATGGCGCGACGGCCAAAATCAGCGAAATGCACCTCGTCGGTCACTTCCTCTCCCACTTCACAATCACCATCTATCTTACGAGCCTCCGTCAGTGTCAACTGTCGGTTAGAGTCCTCAAGTTCATCATCTGCCACAACCTGACGATTCCTCCAGATTTCGAAGTCTCCCTTCTCGGGATTGATAATCACGTCGTAGTTCTCATC
>CAVJCD010000068.1:0-524 GCA_963648005.1 Tannerellaceae bacterium
CCCGACAAGCCCAAGTGCCTGCCGGGGTTTCTTTTTGCCCTCCTGTCACGAAAAACCACCTCCATACATGATACACCAGCAGCGAGAACCGCGTTTCTAGCCCCGTGCAGATTGCATGAGACCCTTGATGCGTGTTTCTTGTTCCATGCAAATTGCACGAGTATCAGAAATCGCAACATTTACCCACCTATAACACGTCGGCCCCTTACCATACTGTCATTCCGGGCTTGACGGAATCTCATGATGAGGCTTGAGGGGAACAAGAAAGCGGACTTTCCGGTTGCGTTGCGGGAATTTGAGCGGCGTTTAAACAGAAAGAGAAGGCCCCGTGGGTACAACCATCCAAGTTAATATCTAACTTTGAGGCCTTAAAAACAAGTATTGTCTTATGGTACAAAGATTCGATTTCTTAGTTATTGGTTCCGGCATTGCGGGAATGAGTTTTGCCCTTAAGGTGGCACATAAAGGTAAGGTGGCCTTGGTTTGCAAGACCAATCTGGAGGAAGCCAACACCTATTTTGCTC
>CAVJCD010000068.1:534-10744 GCA_963648005.1 Tannerellaceae bacterium
GTGGAGAAGGTGGTACGTAACGCACCTCAGCAGATAAAGGAACTGATTAGCTGGGGTGTCGATTTCGACAAAGATGAGAAGGGCAACTTCGACCTCCACCGCGAGGGAGGGCATTCCGAGTTCCGTATCCTACACCATAAAGACAACACCGGGGCGGAGATACAAGACAGCCTTATCAAGGCCATCCAGAAGCATCCCAACATCACTGTATTCGAGAATCATTTTGCCATAGAGATACTGACGCAACATCACTTGGGCGTCACCGTCACCCGCCAGACTTCGGACATAGAATGCTACGGGGCTTATATAATGGACGAGAAGGGGAAAATCGACACCTTCCTTTCGAAGGTTACGCTGATTGCCACCGGCGGTGTGGGAGCCGTTTACCATACAACCACCAACCCTTTGGTTGCCACCGGCGACGGCATCGCGATGGTCTACCGTGCCAAGGGGACAGTAAAGGACATGGAGTTTGTGCAGTTCCACCCCACGGCATTGTATCATCCCGGCGACCGTCCCTCTTTCCTTATCACGGAGGCTATGCGCGGCTATGGTGGCATACTTCGCACCTTGGACGGCAAAGAATTCATGCAGAAATACGACAAACGCCTGTCGTTGGCTCCGCGCGACATCGTGGCACGTGCCATCAAGAACGAGATGGATATTCATGGCTGCGACCATGTGTATCTCGACGTCACGCACAAAGACCCGGAAGAAACGAAGAAGCATTTCCCCAATATCTACGAGAAATGCCTCAGCCTCGGCATCGATATCACCAAAGACTATATCCCGGTGGCACCTGCCGCCCACTATCTATGCGGAGGAATAAAGGTTGACCTTGATGCCCGTTCGTCCATCAACCGCTTGTATGCCGTGGGCGAATGCTCGTGCACAGGTTTGCACGGCGGTAACAGGTTAGCCTCCAACTCGCTTATCGAAGCCGTTGTATATGCTGATGCGGCAGCCAAACACAGCCTCAGCATTATCGACTCGCTGAGCTATCAGGAGAACATCCCCGAGTGGAACGACGAGGGCACGACCTCGCTCGAGGAGATGGTTCTTATCACTCAAAGCGTGAAAGAGGTGGGACAGATTATGAGCACATACGTAGGTATTGTCCGCTCCGACCTAAGGCTCAAACGTGCATGGGACAGACTGGATATCATATACGAAGAGACCGAGAGTTTGTTTAAACGCTCGGTCGCCTCGAAAGATATCTGTGAGCTGCGCAACATGATTAACGTGGGCTACCTCATCATGCGCCAAGCCATTGAGAGGAAGGAAAGCCGCGGGTTGCACTACACTTTGGACTATCCTCCCGTAAAGAAATCATAGCTTCTGTTGTTTCAGCTGCTCCACAAATTGGTCGATGCGTTGCATCTCCTGAGGTATTTGTATGCGTTGCGGACAATGAGGCACGCACTGCCCGCATCCGATGCAGTGGTTTGCCTGCCGTAGACGTGGCACGTCGCGGTCGTACCCCACAAGGAAGGCATGCCGTGCACGCTTATAGTCCGGGTCGTCGATACCTTTATTGGGCAGGTTACCCTCCTTTATACATTTGTTATAGTGTGTAAGCACTGCCGGGATGTTGATGCCGTAGGGGCAAGGCAGGCAGTAGTTGCATTCGTTGCACGGGATAGTCTTCAGGTTGTAGATATCGCCGGCTATCTCCATCAGAAAGGCATTCTCTTCCTCGCTAATGGGACGCAGCGGCGAATAGGTGTACAGGTTCTCGCGAAGATTCTCCATATACGTCATGCCGCTGAGCACCGTCAGCACCCCTTCGGGCGTTCCGGCAAAGCGGAATGCCCAGCTTGCCACACTGCTCTCCGGCTCGCGTTGTTTCATCTTCACCACTATCCTGTCGGGCACATTGGCAAGCCGTCCGCCAAGCAACGGCTCCATGATGATGGAAGGTATACCCCGTTTCCGGAGTTCGCCATAGAGATATACGGCATCCGTATTACGGCTGTTTATCTCGTCGGCATAGTTCCAGTCAAGGTAGTTGAGCTCTATCTGGGCAAAGTCCCAATGATAGCGACCTTCGTCGTGCCAACTAAGGGCAAGGTCGTACACCTTGATGTCGCCGTGATAGGAGAAGCCGAGGTTGCGTATACGTCCCTTCTTGCGTTGCTCAACCAGCCAGTCGAGGATACCATTGTCCATATAACGGTGGTAGAAGTCCGCCATGCCGTCGCCTCCCATGCCGATGCCATGCAACAGGAGGTAGTCCACATAGTCCACCTGCAGCTCACGCAGCGAATTCTCGAACATCTCGATGGATGCCTCGCGGCTCCACGAAGAGGGTGCGAAGTTGGATAGTTTTGTGGCAATGAAAAACTCCGAACGCTTGTGGCGACTGAGGGCAATGCCTGTGGCATGTTCCGAACGCCCCTGGCAATAAGCGGGGGACGTATCGAAGTAGTTCACTCCGTGCTCCAGGGCATAATCCACCTGGCGGTTCACCATCTCTTGGTCTATCCCGGCGTTGGGATTCTCGCGTCCGGAGCCTCCGCCCTCCACCGGCAGGCGCATCATGCCGTAGCCCAGCAAAGACACCTTGTCGCCGGTATTTGGGTTTGTGCGGTAAGTCATTTTCCCTTTCGGGGGTTCCGTTTGGGTTGCCACCCGGCTGTTATTGTTTCCTCCGCAGGCAGTCAGCGCAGCCGACGCTGCCACGGTGTTGCCTCCCAATACTCTCAGGAAGGCTCTTCTGTTTATTTCTTTATCCATTGTCTTGTCCTTTTTCTTGTGATTAGATAATGCGGTGCATCTCGTGCCCTTCCACGTAGATGGCACTAAGCGGGCGCGAGGGGCAAAGATTCTCGCAAGCCCCACAGCCAATGCATCGCTCGGTGTTGATTGCCGGAATCTTTGGCGAGTGGGGGTCGTCCTTGTCTGAGGGTATCATCGTGATGGCTCTCGAGGGACAGTGACGGGCACAGTTGCCACACTCCACTCCGTCGGTCAGCGGCACGCAGTTCTCCTTCACCCATACGGCATGACCTATCTGCGTTGAGGATTTGTCTGCGAGGTCAATAGGGCGGATAGCCCCGGCGGGACACACCTCGCTACATTTGGTGCACTCCGGACGGCAGTAGCCCCGTTCGTACGACATCGTGGGCTGCATCAGCTTCATGAGGTCTGTAGAGGGGCGAAGCACGTCGTTGGGGCAGGCAGAGACGCAGAGCTGGCAGGCAGTGCAGTGCTGCGCCATGTTCTTTGCCGAGAGGGAGCCCGGAGGTGTTATGGGAGTGCTGCGCTTGGGCACTTTCTTGTCCACGATGGCAGCAAGTCCGCCGTCCACCTTCTTCTCCTGCGCCATTGCAGCCGAGGCTGTGGCAAGAGCCGTGCCCATAAGGAAGGTACGGCGGGTGGCATCGCGCACGGCATCGTTCTTCTTCCCCTTCCCGGGGAGATATCTCAGGTGCAGTGCCCCGTGTTTGCAGTTGCCGATGCAGTCCATACAAGCCACGCAGCGGCTGTAGTCTATATTATGGTTCTTATAATCGATGCACGAAGCCTTGCACCCCCGGGCGCACAGGCTGCAATTCTTGCATTTTTCGGCATCAATCACCGGGCGAAGCAGCGAGAAGCGGGAGAGGAAGCCAAGCACTGTGCCCACCGGACAGACGGTGTTGCAATAAGTCCTTCCACCTCTCCAAGCCAAAACAACTATCACGAGGAAGGTAGCCACGGCTATGAGGAAGGTAGCCAGACTGCGCATCCACACATCTCTTTCGTAGAAGGCATAGCTCCCGGCGCGCTCTGCCAAGTATGCCAATAGATTGTTTCCCCATCCGTAGAGCGGGGCAAAGAGGTTTTGCACAATACGTCCGTATGAGCTGTAAGGCGCAAGCAATGCCGCCAAAGACCCTACGCCTGCCACCATTGCCACAACGAACACAGCCAACACTCCATAGCGCAGCCACGTCTTGGCAGGCGAGTAGCTGAAGCGATACTTCTTTTTCTTGCGCCGTGAGCTCACCCACGATATGATGTCCTGGAACACGCCCATGGGGCATATCACGGAGCAATACATGCGTCCCATCACCAGTGTGAGCACCACGAGGCCCAACACCACCCCCACATTCAAAGCCAAGACGGCAGGCAGCAGTTGCATCTTTGCCGTCCAACCCAGCCATGCGTGGATTGTCCCCGTAAAGTCGAGGAACAAAGCCGTCACTGCCACAAAGAACAGCACAGCCAACGTCAGTCTGATTTTTCTAAGCATCTTAATATATTGGTTCTTCTATGATTTCGCTACATCGCCGCAAAAGTAGATAAAACACATGTAAAGGAAACATATACGGAATGCGGACATGCTTACCATTTTTGCGGGATGGCAACCATGCGATAGGCGGTTTTTGTCTAAATTTGCCGACATAATGAACAAAACTATGGATGACGAGTTTGATATAAGAGACACCCACATGCCGGAAAGCGAACGTGAATACGAGAACGCGCTCCGCCCTCTTTCCTTTCACGACTTCAGCGGACAAGCCAAGGTGGTGGAGAACCTTAAAGTCTTCGTTATGGCTGCCCGTATGCGTAAGGAGGCATTGGACCATGTGTTGCTGCACGGTCCTCCAGGATTGGGCAAGACAACGCTGTCGAACATCATTGCCAACGAACTGGGCGTGGGGTTCAAGGTAACATCCGGTCCGGTGCTCGACAAGCCGGGCGACCTGGCAGGCGTGTTGACTTCTTTGGATAAGAACGATGTGCTTTTCATCGACGAGATTCACCGCCTCAGTCCCGTGGTGGAGGAGTATCTCTATTCGGCAATGGAGGATTTCCGCATAGATATAATG
Source organism: Tannerellaceae bacterium (assembly GCA_963648005.1). GTDB lineage: Bacteria > Bacteroidota > Bacteroidia > Bacteroidales > Tannerellaceae > Parabacteroides. The sequence goes on from CAVJCD010000068.1 coordinate 5,352, forward strand.
ATAGACAAGGGGCCCAGCGCCCGTTCCATTCAGATAGACCTGGCGCCGTTCACCCTGGTGGGGGCAACCACCCGAAGCGGATTGCTTACAAGCCCGTTGCGTGCCCGTTTCGGCATCAACATGCACCTCGAATACTACGAGATGGAGACACTGACAAAGATTGTGCTCCGCAGTGCAGAGATATTGAATGTGAAGTGCGATACGAGTGCAGCCTGCGAGATTGCTTCCCGCAGCCGTGGCACGCCACGTATTGCCAATGCACTGCTGCGCCGTGTGCGCGACTTTGCACAGGTGAAAGGCTCGGGAGAAATCGACAAGGCCATTGCCTGCTATGCCCTGGAGGCATTGAATATCGACCGTTACGGGCTGGACCAGATAGACAACAAGCTGCTTACAACCATCATCGACAAGTTTGGCGGCGGACCTGTCGGGCTTACCACCATCGCCACGGCACTGGGCGAAGACCCGGGGACTATAGAGGATGTATACGAGCCCTTCCTCATCAAAGAAGGCTTTATCAAACGTACGCCGCGAGGCCGCGAGGTGACAGAGCTGGCTTATACTCACCTGGGGCGCAAGCGTGACGAACGACAGGGGTTTTTATTCGATTAAATCATTATGGCTGGAGGAATGAAGCGGCTCGCAGGAGAGACTGCGATTTACGGCATCAGCAGCATCGTCGGGAGGTTCCTGAACTGGATGCTCGTGCCCATCTATACGCGCGTGCTGTCGGCAGAGAGCGACTATGGGATTGTAACCAACCTGTATGCCTGGACGGCTCTCTTGATGGTTATACTCACCTACGGGATGGAGACGGGCTTCTTCCGTTTCATCAACAAGAAGGAAGAGCAGCAGCCGATGCGGGTATATGCCACAACGCTGAGCAGCGTGGCGTTTACTTCCGTGATGTTTATGATTCTGTTGCTATGCTCTCTTACCTCCGTCAGCCGGGCATTGGGCTACGAAGAGCACCCGGAGTTTGTGGGGATGATGGCTTGCATAGTGGCTGTGGATGCTTTCTGCTGCATCCCCTTTGCCTTCCTTCGCTACCAACGTAAAGCCGTGAGGTTTGCCATCCTCAAGCTGTTGAACATATTCCTCAACATCATCCTGGTTTTGTTCTTCCTCCTTGCTTGCCCGTGGCTTGAGGAGCATGCTCCCGCCACTGTCAGCTGGTTTTATGCGCCGGACTATCAGGTGGGCTATATCTTTGTGGCGAATGCCGTGACCACCCTCGTTACGCTTCTCTTGCTTGTCCCCGACATGCTTCCGGGGCTGCGCGAGAAGGCAAACTTCGGCTTGCTGAGGCAGATGCTGCGCTACTCGTTCCCCATACTTATCTTGGGTATTGCCGGCATATTCAACCAGACAGCCGACAAGATACTCTTCCCCTTCCTCTTCGAAGACAAAGAAATGGCAAACGCCCAACTGGGCATCTATGGTGCCTGCTTCAAGATTGCCGTGGTGCTCGTCATGTTTACCCAAGCGTTCCGATATGCCTACGAGCCGTTTATCTTCGCCAAGAACAAAGACGACGACAGCAAGAAGTCGTACTCCGAGGCCATGAAGTATTTCGTCATCTTCGCCTTGTTTATCTTCCTTGGCGTGATGTATTATATCGACATACTGAAGCATTTTGTGCCCGAGAGCTACTACGAGGGACTGAGGGTTGTGCCCATCGTCATGCTGGGAGAGTTGTTCTTCGGGATTTATTTCAACCTCTCGTTTTGGTATAAGCTAATCGACAAGACCCAGTGGGGCGCCTACTTCTCCATCATAGGATGCGTGTCGACGGTCTTGATTGTGGTATTGTTTGCTCCCCGTTTCGGGTATATGGCTTGCGCGTGGGCATCGTTTGCCAGCAACCTCGTCATGATGGTTCTCTCTTATCTTGTTGGTCAGAGGAAGTTCCCGATACACTACGACCTCGGCTCGGCTGCCTTCTATGGCGTTCTTGCGGCGGCTTTCTATGCGGCGGGGATGCTGCCGGAGATTGACTCGGAGATGCTGCGCCTTGGTTACCGCACTCTGCTGCTTTGCCTCTTTGCCTTCATCATCATAAGGCGCGACCTCCCGCTCCGCGAACTGCCTTATATCGGTCGCTTCTTCTAAGAGGATGAATGAACGTCTTTGTTTCCGCGCGTGGCGCTGAACGGCAAGAACACTGTTTCTTGCCTGCTGCACGTGGTGCAGGCGATGCAAGATGGCGTTTTATAGCTTCATACATGAGGTGTAAGTTCCAAGAAACACTGTTTATAGCTTCATGCATGGCGTGCAAGTTCCAAGTAGCACCGTTTATAGCTTCATACATGACATGTAAGTTCCAAGTAGCACCGTTTATTGCTTCATACATGACATGTAAGTTCCAAGTAGCACCGTTTATTGCTTCATACATGACATGTAAGTTCCAAGTAGCACCGTTTATTGCTTCATACATGACATGTAAGTTCCAAAAAACGCCGTTTATAGCTTCATACATGACATGTGAGTTCCAAGAAACACCATTTTTAGCTCCATACATGGCGTGTAAGTTCCAAGAAACACTGTTTTTTTTGTGCGTTTGCCATTCCCGGTAAAAGAGCCCACACCTTTCACATATCACGCCGCCCCGCGCCTTTGTCATTCCGGGGGGGCAACCCGTAATGACAGTATCGAAGGATTGGTTATGGTGTGGGAGGGTATGTTCTTCCTCACGGTTTGGCCTCTAAAATAACCTCCCAAGGTCAAAAATCGCAGGGGAAGCTTTGCCGTTTACCATAAATGTTGTAATCTTACACCCCAAACAAAAACAACATTTAACCTAAAACGGATATGAACATAAATTGGTCTGCGCAAGAATTCATTTGGCTTGATTGGGTCATCCTCGCCATAGGTGTCATAGGTGTGATATGGGCAGTGTGGCGAACAATAGTAAAGGACAAAAAGGCATCCGGAGGCGAGACCTCCTCCGACTACCTCTTCGGTAAGGGCGAGCCTTGGTATGTAATCGGTATGGCAATCTTTGCCGCCAACATCGGCTCGGAGCACCTTGTAGGTTTGGCAGGAACGGGAGCAAAGAGCGGTGTGGGTATGGCTCACTGGGAGATGCAGGGCTGGATGATTCTCTTCCTCGGATGGCTGTTCGTGCCGTTCTACCAGCTGCTGAACAACAAGCTGGGCAAAATCATTACGATGCCCGACTTCCTGAAGTTTCGCTACACGAAGCGCACGGGTTCTTGGCTGTCGATTATAACCCTGGTGGCATATGTATTGACCAAGGTGAGCGTTACAGCCTACACGGGCGGTATATTCTTTGAATTCCTGCTGGGCATTCCGTTTTGGTACGGAGCCATTGGCTTGATTCTTATCACTTGCGTATTCACGGTGTTTGGCGGTATGAAAGGTGTGATGACATTGTCGTCCATACAAACGCCGATATTGATAGTGGGCTCTTTCCTTGTATTGTTCCTCGGTCTTTCCGCTCTTGGCGGCGGTAGCATAACTGCAGGCTGGGAAAGCATGATGGACTATTGCGGTCAGCTCAACAACGGTTACGGCACCACCCATATGTTCCACTGGGAAGAGGGTGACTCGATGTATCAGGACTATCCCGGATTTGTTGTCTTCCTCGGTGCTTCCATCATCGGGTTCTGGTATTGGTGTACCGACCAACATATCGTACAGCGTGTATTGGGCCAGACCAAGAACGAAGACAATGGCGTTGTTATAGCCCGTGCCCGCCGTGGTACCATTGCGGCAGGTTTCTTCAAGATACTTCCATGCTTCATGTTCCTGATTCCGGGTATGGTGTGTGCCGCTTTGGCTGCGCGTGGGGATATTGCTCTCGACAACAACGATGCCGCCTACGCCATTATGGTGAAGCACATCCTTCCTGCCGGTATAAAGGGCATTGTTACCATCGGATTCGTTTATGCCCTCGTGGCATCTCTGGCAGCGTTCTTCAACTCTTGCGCAACCCTCTTCACCGAAGACTTCTACAAGCCGATGAAGCCGGGCAAGAGCGAGAAACATTATATATTGGTGGGCCGTGTGGCTACCGTCGTTGTGGTGATACTCGGCTTCCTTTGGATTCCGGTGATGATGAACCTCGGTTCGCTATACGATTATCTGCAGGGCATACAGTCGTTGCTTGCTCCGGCTATGGTGGCAGTGTTCACCCTCGGTATATTCTCCAAGAGGATTACTCCCAAAGCCGGTGAGTGGGGTATGATTGGCGGTTTTGTTATCGGTATGCTCCGTTTGGTCACCAACGTGCTTACGGATACAGGCAAGGCGGCGATGGACGGCGCCTTCTGGGATTATACGGCATGGTTCTGGCAAACCAACTGGCTCGTGTTTGAGTGCTGGCTGCTTGTCTTCATCATTGCCATGATGGTGGTAGTGTCGTGCTTCACCAAGGCTCCGAGCAAGGAACAGATAGATGCCATCACCTTTACAGCCGACTATCGCAAGACCATCCGCGAGAGCTGGGGCGTATGGGACATCGTTGGGTCGCTCGTAGTGGTTGCCCTCTGTGCTGCCTTCTATGCATACTTCTGGTAAACATCCCCTCAAACAAAAAGACAACTATGCTGGAAGAATTAAAAGAGAAAGTGTTTAAGGCCAATCTCGACCTCGTAGGGCATGGTTTGGTGCTCTTCACTTGGGGCAACGTGAGTGGCGTTGACCGCGAGAAGGGTCTCGTTGTAATCAAGCCTTCGGGTGTAGGCTACGACAAGATGAAGACCGGGGATATGGTGGTGGTGGACCTTGCAACCGGTAAGGTGGTGGAAGGCGATTTGAATCCTTCGTCCGACACCCCGACGCATCTGGTGCTCTATCGTGCCTTCCCTCAGATTGGCGGTGTGGTTCATACCCACTCCACCTACGCCACGGCATGGGCTCAGGCAGGTAAGGACATCCCGAATATAGGCACCACGCATGCCGACTATTTCCACGACAGCATCCCGTGCACGGAGGCCATGACCGAAGATATGATGGCTGAATACGAGTACAACACAGGCGTTGTTATCGTGGACCGCTTCAAGAAGGGTGATATCAATCCGGTACACACCCCGGGAGTGCTTGTCAAAAACCATGGTCCCTTCACTTGGGGTAAGGATGCCGATGAGGCAGTCTATCATGCTGTGGTGGCTGAACAGGTAGCCAAGATGGCGTTCGTCTCCTTCAGCGTGAACCCACAAACAACCATGAATCCCTTGCTCATAGAGAAACACTTCAGCCGCAAGCACGGTGCCAATGCCTACTACGGGCAGAAGAAAAAACGCTGACACAACAAGACAAACAGTACAAAACAACTAAAAACATAATATCATGATTAAAGCATTCGAGAATTTTGAAATCTGGTTCGTAACGGGAGCACAACTCCTCTACGGAGGTGAAACGGTTAAGAT
>CAVJCD010000069.1:0-10738 GCA_963648005.1 Tannerellaceae bacterium
CCTTACGAACCACAAGTCCATCCACAAGCGGATAATTACTATTAAACATAATGGTAATTATAAAAAATTATACAGGACATTTTTCAGCCAAGGTTATCAGCCTTGAACCAAAGAATCGTTTACTCATCATTTCCCAAAATGGCCTTTCATTGGCACGTATACCGGGAATTTGTATAGACCTTCTTTTTTCAACTTTCCGGCTTTAACCAGTTCAGACAAACGACGACTTGCCGTACCTTTTGTAAGTCCGCACAATTGTTGGAAATCCAAACGACTTAGTGTCTCATGATTGGCATAATAGCCTGTAAGCAGTTCTTCTATCTTGTCTGCGGCATAATCTTTTGAATGCCGTTTGCGAGAGACTCGGACGAACTTCGTTGTGCTTAATTCCTTTTTTAATGCCACTTCCGGGCGAAAAGCCAACGATTTGAACCGAACAGACTCGGCTCGTATCTCTTTCGCATCTGTAATCTGCGGGCATTGAAGGGTCATCTCGAAGTAACCCAAACCTTTGATATGTATTCTTTTTCCTTCCTTGAGGTTCTGAACCATTACTTTTCCCAGCATCAAGATGGCTGCTTCCACGTCGCCTACAGTAAGGCTACAAGCCTCATGTATCTCTTTGGCCAGCAGGTTAGAATCAACGGTTCCACCTGGTACGATACGGGCATGCAGACAGGGTTTGCGATTGCTTCCTTTGGGAACGGGGCTTTGATAGAAGTCGTATTCAGCTTTCATATTCGTATATATTTGGTTAATCCTTCTCGTTCGTGAGCGCATCTTATTATCGTCCAACAGCTGTGGTGCGATTGAATCACAACTGTGATACGTTCGATCCACTATTGTTGAACGAACGTTCCACAACTGTGAAACGATGAAAGATATACCACAAAGATAGCATACTTAACGCAAGTATGCAATACAACATAACCCACCCTATGGCAAATATTGAAGACGATAATGTAAAAGGGAAATAATCTTAGATAGTGACCGCGACAGGATTCAAACCTGTAACCGGCTGATCCGTAGTCAGCTACTCTATTCAGTTGAGCTACGCGGCCTCTTTTTCTTCTTGATTTCGGCTGCGAATGTAGCGGGTTTCTTTCAATCCTGCAAGACTTCAGCCTTATATTTTTTCTAATTATCCAACATTTTCGGATTGAAGATAAGATAACCGATATTCAATCCGAAGTTGAAATTCTTTGACGGATAACTATATCCATTGGCATACAAGCTAATTGAAGCAAATGGCAACTGAAGAACCAAAGCAGCCTCGCCCATATATTTAAACGAATGAAGAAACTTGCCATAATAAGGAGTTGCCACATATGGGTTCTCACTTTTGATCTCTTTCTTTATTTCATATAGCGGAGCAAAGCCATACAGGTCTAACCTAAAATGCAGAAGTTTGCTCAGTTTACAAATGGGAGAAATACCTGCAGCAAAATACTGGTTTGCTCTAAAAGCTTCGTTGAAGACAATCTTGCTATGTGGCGTAGGTGTAAATGCCGGTGCTTGCAAAACTGATGCCGTATAGCTGCTCATCAGATTTTTACTTGACACCACCAACTCTCCCCGCAGACCAAGGTTAAAGCGATTGCTCAACACCTGATATTGCTGCCACTCCCCTTTCAGCTGCAACCAACTGTGTACATTCCCCTCAAAGTAACTATTCTCGTCTGTTGGAGAGGAAGGATTGTAGTTCTCCGTACCTGTGACATACTGTGCAATCAATTGTTGCTTTTGTCCGGATATAGGATATTGTTTTGCATCCAATGAATTCTGTTCAATATTGAGCGAACCGATAAACAAATTATACCAACTATGGTCAAACGTGGAGTTCGGAATCAGCATACTATTGCTTTGATAGTAATAATCATTCAATTGCCCATAGGCAAACCCTATCTCCGATTTCGCTTTGTTCAAGAACGGGAATCCCAACTTAACCCTCGCATACAATTCTTTTTGCTGTATGAAAGCCGGCAAAACATCTTCATAGAAGAGTGATTGGCTCTCTTGATATTTCTTGTAGGAATACACTCCCTCGAAGTTGAGATAAGTAGGTATTTTGGTCTGCAAATATATTCGTCCGTTCAACAACACCCCACTAAAAGAGTTTCCCACCTGGAAATTCGTGTTTACATCCGCAGCAAAGCGACCCAAGTATTGATAGCCCAGTCCCAAGAACAACTGGTTTGCCTGATGGGATGAGATGTTACCGCCGAAAGCCACCGTTATCTCCTCTTTCATCTTTACATCCAAGTAGAGGTCAAATTTTTTCTCTTTGCGATTGTAGACGGCATGTGGCATAATCTCCTTAATCTTTGAGGAAGTAAGCATCTTGAAATAAGCCTGCTTGAACTCTTCCATTGAGAAATCACGATTAATGTCGCGATGTAGCTGCGATTCGATATACTTACGCTGTGCTTCAGAGACTCCGGTCATGTAAATATTATGAAAGATTAGTGGAGGAAGACTTTCCTTATACTCAGCCCTTCGTTTGTTCACCTCTTCGAGCGATATCCTACGAGGAACTCTTTGTTTGATGGAGTCCATCATTTCCATCGTTTGCTTATAGCCGATATCCATAAGCTCCTTTGCCTTGGGAAAGTCCAATAAGGAAACCGTAGGGAAATCGAATTTAATCATCATCCCATCTTCCTCGGCAACATCGTAGTCTGTCTTTTGCATAATCATTGTCTCCAATTGATTATACGCATTACTGGATGGTTTGTTGTTTCCTCCCGACACAACTGAGCCAAAGACAAAATCCGGATGAAAAGCATCCTTCATCGGGCCGACAGGAAAATTGTCGTAGATACCGCCATCGAACAAAGGAACACTATCTTTCCATATTGGTTGGAAGACGAAAGGAAAAGTCATGGAAGCCCGGACAGCATCCCCCAAATCTCCATTCTTGAAGACTACAGCTTTCTTGTTATAAATATCGGAACCGACACATCTGAACGGGACAAACAGATTATCAAAGTTCCACCCCGCCTTAGCCGTTGCTTGTGAAAAAAGCGCCATAAAGGCTTGATTCATCTGGATGGGGTTGATGAGACTTTGTGGCAAGAAGTTCGCCTTTATTTGCAGTGAATCGGTCATATCTATAGAGAAATGACCAAAATCGGGAGTCGGGTCCGGACTCTTGAAGTAATACTTGTATTCGCTCTCAACCGTTCCCGTCTGCCAATAGCCAAACTCTTCGGATAGCATTAATGCCAGCATCTCTTCCGGAGTATACCCCATAGCATACAGACTGCCGATAATGGAACCGATGGAAGTACCGGCTATGTAATCGATAGGTATCCCATTTTCTTCCAACGCCTTTATCACTCCGATGTGTGCAGCGCCCTTTGCTCCTCCTCCACTCAATACCACTCCCACCTTCTGGGCAGTAATAAGTTGCCCAAAGAGAAGAAAAAAGGTTATCAGAACGGCAGCTTTCTTCATAAATCAATCTTTTTCTTTTTACCCCCAAAGGTAAATTTATCAAACAACAAGAAATGATTGTGTGTGTTAGAACGACAACTTCATCATGAAACGCACACCTCTTGTCTGAATACCGGGATTATCGCGATAAGTAAGACGCCATACGTAATCAAGACGCAAGAACTTAAAGATGTTCTCGATACCTACACCAACTTCCATGTATGGAGTATTGCCCAAGGTATAAGAGCCTTCCGGGAATTGATATAAGCCTTCGTTGTTTTCGCTATACGGATTATTCTTATCCGTCAAGTTTCCCCACATACCGCGGAACGAGAACACCTCTCTCCATTTCAGTTTCTTTATCAGCGGCAAGCGATTCAATATAAGTCCGTTCATGAAGTAAGTAACATCCCAGGAAGCATACTCATCACTAATAAACTCCATTGCATTCATGTTAGTATACGATTCCGGTTGGATTGTATACGACAGGTTGGCATTCGGCAAAATCAACAATGGATAAGGCACCTTGTCCCATACCTTACCGGCTTTACCTATAATGTCGATATATCCGAAAGCCGAGAACCAAAAACGTTTCTGTATACCTACATCCGTACGGTTATAAGTATAATCGGAACCCACACCCTTTCTGGCTGTTATATGATTGAGCGTAAACACCGGTGCATCGAAAGTAATCGGGTAACGATAATTGCGTGTCTGATAGAACTTCTCGTTCGGAGCAAAACGGAATTTGAATTCCATTTCCGTCATCATATAAGACTTTGTAGGAGAAATCGTCCCGTCCGCTTCTATCCTATCAAATACGGCATAGTCGGTTGAATATTCTTTCAAGTTGCGAAGCACAGCTCCATAGGAAATACCATTGTAGTGTTCGCGATAGTAGGTCAACTCAGCATTTCTCAAATAAGTGGCACGTGTGTCACGCTGACGTTTCCAAGCCAAAAAGATATTATCCTTATTGGTATACATATACTGCTGACCAAGCTGGTTGATATCATACATGTACTCGAAACGAATGGAGTGAACAGGGAACTCCTTACGATATTGCTTCTTGTCGTTAAACGAGTATTCCACCAAGCCGTCGTATTTAAACTTCCTGTCGGTTGTTCCGTACGCAGCATATCCATCAATAAACAAACGTTTGCTGAAAGCCGTTGTAGTTGTACCTCCAACGCGGAAACGAGCACCTTCAATGGCATTACCACTGATAAACGTATTTGCCGGTCCGAACTCAAACTTATTGTGCTCGGGGTCTTTACTCGTTCCTATATAACCGGAGGTCAAGATTTTAACCACCTTTTCAGTCACATAGAATACGGGAACCGAACGCAACTTGGCCATCAACTTCTCAACCGTATTCTGCTTTCGTTTGCCGGCTTCTTCGGGGCGGTTCTGGTCCCAAAAGTCGTCCGACTGCTTATAAGCTTCCTCCAAAGTGATGACAGAGGCACTTTCCTTGAAAATGCTTTCATCTGCAGGCGGAGCGAATGAATGGTCGCTATATATATTGAGGCGTCGGGCAAACATACCCTTCGATTTCTCCGTTATCTTGAAGTCTACATTTATATCGTCTTTCGTGATGATACGCGTCCCATCTTCTGTCTTCTCAAAGGTCTGCTCTATTTTCATACCACTGACAAAGTTCAGGTTGATGTTCTTGGGTACATTCAAGATGGCTTTCTTGACAAAGTAGGTGGAATCAAGGGTTACGAACAAATGTCCCGTAAAACCGAACCCTTCAGACACAAACGGAACAAAGCCCAAGTCCACACACTGCTGCCCGTTCACCTCCAATGTGTCGAGCAAGTAATATTTGTAGAAGTTCGGACCTATGCTTGAAAGCGGACTAACGAAACGTTGGAGGAAAAGAGGAATATCGTTCTTGAAAATATCCACCTCGCGGAACACTTCATTCAGCAACTGTTGTACACCGTCGCGAGAGAACACCTCGTCAACACCGGCAGACTTGGTGCCCAATATCACTCTCTTCTCTGTTTTGGGGTCTTTACGGTAGAACACTCCTTCCACCTTCTCCTTCTCCGATACCGGAAGAATGGTCTTTCCTATATCCAACGTATCGATATAATCGCTCAAGAAGTCAAACTTACCAACCTTACCATCCTTCTTTGGTTTAGGCTGATAATCGTTCATGGCGAACACCATCTTCTCGTACTGACTATAACTGAAGTAGTCGTGCCCCCGGGGGTCGTTGCTCTCACGTGAGTCAATCACATGCTTTACGAATTCAACAGCCGGATTCTCTTTCTTACTGTATTTTTCTTTCTTGGGCTTGACCACGACCTCCGAAATAGCGAAAGTGGAGGGCGCCAAAGCCACGTCGAAATAGTTCTTCTTGCCTACGGCTACCTTAAACTCTTTCTCTTCATACCCCAAATAGGATACAGACAAGATTTTGGCATTAGACGACGTTGTCAACGTAAACTTACCGTCATCGTCGGTTATTGCCCCTATTGTTGTTCCTTTCAATATCACAGAAACATAAGGCAATGTTTCTCCCGTAATAGAATCCTTTACTGTACCGTTTATTATTGTATTCTGACCTTTTGATGCAACAACAGTCAAGACAAACATCAGAATAAAAACAATCCTTTTTCCCATTCTATATTAACCTCTCGTTAAACGCCGCAAAGCTATAGCCGATTTCATTCTCTGAATGTTCCAAATTGAACCTATTGTATTCCGATTAAAACTAAAAACATTCGCTACAGCGCCCGAATTTGAACGGGCAAATATACTTGTTTATTTCCTTACAACTACCCTGTCATTTATCTAATCATTCTTAAATTTGGCAATTAGGGCTAAAGGCAGGTTTCGATTTTATGTACTTTTGCCGTCAAAGTGGGAGCATGATGACAAACAAAAAAAACATGATGCGTATCACCTATCCGTCGTCGGAGAAGATGTATGTTGAGGGAGAAATCAACAAGGTAAGGGTGGGGATGCGAAAGATTAAGTTGCAAGATAGCGTTACTACGAATAAGGAGGGAGAAAAGGTGTCGAAGAGGAACAATCCGGTGATAGTCTACGACACGAGCGGACCATTCTCAGACCCTAAGACAGACATTGATATCACAAAAGGCATACCTCGTATAAGAGAGGAATGGTATGGCAAGCGTAGAGATATAGAGCAGCTGGGCGAACCCTCTTCGGAATATGCCCGCACGCGCAGGACGGACCATGACCGTGACGCCATCCGTTTCCCGCAACTCCGTCTACCCTATCGTGCCAAGGATGGCAAGAACATCACTCAGATGTATTATGCCAAGCGCCGTGTCATCACTCCGGAAATGGAATATGTGGCCATACGCGAGAACCGACAAATAGAGGCATTGGGGTTGAAGTCGTATATCACACCTGATTTTGTTCGCAAGGAGATAGCTGCCGGGCGGGCAATCATTCCCTCCAACATCAACCACCCAGAAGCCGAACCGATGATTATCGGGCGGAGATTTTTGGTGAAGACCAACACAAATATCAGTAACGACACCCGCAGCTTGGATATAAACGATGCGGTGGAGAAGGTTGCTTGGGGCTGCAAGTGGGGAAGCGATACGCTGATGGACCTGTCTTCGGGCGAGAATATTTACGAAAGGAGAGAGTGGATTATCCGCAACTGCCCGGTGCCGATGGGTACTGTACCAATCTATGAAGCATTGGCAAAGGTCGATGGAGAGGTGGAGAAACTGAGCTGGGAGGTCTATCGCGATACGCTCATAGAGCAGGCAGAGCAGGGAGTTGACTACTTCACCATCCACGCAGGCATGCTGAGAAGCCATATTGAGCTTGCCGCTACACGCTTGTCGGGTATAGTGTCGCACGGGGGCGGCATCATGGCCCGGTGGATGCAGGTGCATAATGAAGAAAACTTCCTCTATACGCATTTCGAGGAGATATGTGAGATTCTGAGCAGATACGATGCAGCCATCTCACTTGGCAACGGACTTCGTTCGGGGTCTATATATGACGCTAACGACACTGCCCAGTTTGCCGAGCTGCGCACCATAGGAAGCCTGACCCAGGTGGCTTGGGAGGTGTTTGTACAGGTGATGGTTGAGGGCTCAGGGCATGTACCCATGAACAAGATACAAGAGAACACCAAGGAGCAGCAATATGCCTGCCATGGTGCGCCGTTCTATACCATCGGGCCGCTTACCACGGACATAGCGCCGGGCTACGACCATATCACGTCGGCTATCGGTGCTGCACAAATCACTTGGCACGGGGCATCCATGATTTGCTGTGTGACACCTAAGGAGCACTTGGGGCTGCCCAGCAAGGAAGATATGCGTAACGGATTGGTTGCTTATAAGATTGCTGCCCACGCAGCAGACCTGGCAAAGGGGCACCCGGGTGCACAGGTGCGCGACAATGCACTGAGCAAGGCCCGCACGGAGCTGCGCTGGAAGGACCAGTTCAGTCTCTCTCTCGACCCGGAACGGGCCTTGCAATACTACAAAAGGAAGTGAAATTCATCGTACATACGTGAGAGATGTCCCTATAAGGCTCTCGGTAAGCGCGTAGCCCTCGTGGTAGAGGGCTTCCAGCTTCTGAGGGTTGCTCTCCGTGCGGCCCACCTGTAGTTTCTTCTCGGGGCGAATCACGAGCACCCGACCCTCGGCCTCGAGGCCGTCGATATAGTCGAGTGTTGCATTGTATCGCCTATATCTTGTCTTGAGCTGCTCACGTATGGCGGGATACTGTCGGTAGATGAAGCCCGGCAGATGGAAGTCCTTATCCTCCTTGCGATAGCCCTTGTTGCGTGTGAGAACGATGACATTCTTCGTAAAGCCTTCGGCAATGGCATGCCTTACGGGTATGGCATCGCATACACCCCCATCCACCATCGGCACCCCGTCGACATACGCAATGGGGCATAGCACCGGCAGAGTGCACGAAGCACAACAGATATCCACCAAGCGGTCCTTGTCGCTCTTCTCCTCGAAATACTCCGCCTTGCCCGTAAGACAGTTGCTCGTAACCATCACGAAGCGGTCTTTCGATTGAAAGCATGCATCATAATCGAGCGGATAGTATTTGTCAGGGTAGACATAGAAGAGGAAATTCATATCGATATACCCCCTGCCGCACAAGAAATGCCGCATGCCTATGTAATTCCGTATATTCAGCAGGTCGATGGTGCCAAACTTGGAGCGCCCCCTCTGGTGCGAAGCATACGAGATGCCATTGCTTGCCCCCGCCGACACACCTATGGTATATGGAAACCACAGCTGATGGTCCATGAAGCAATCCAACACCCCTGCCGTAAATATGGCACGCATCCCCCCTCCTTCCAACACAAGTCCGGTATGATTGTCTATCTCCATAATAAACTCTTAAAAAAACACGGCACACGCCACGACGGGTGGCAAAAGTAGAACAAAGCGGACATAAAGGAATGGTCCGTTTTAGGGATATCTTGTTGCATTCCCGTTTTCGTCTGTTTCAACAAAGCATAATCTGTCGTTTATTCTATCCCGCAGTTGCGCGCGATGGAATTGTTGGCTGTTTCTCTTGTCCCGCTTAGTTGTCCCAGGTCGGGTCGTAGGTCACCAATGTCTTCTGATAGAAATCAAGGCTCAGGATATATACAATCCCATCCAACATGAACATGTTATAGCCTTTGCTACCTTTCGAATAGGCATATCGCTGATGCCACTCGTCGCCATCCATGTCGTATTGCCATATTATGCCGTAGTCGTCTATGACGTATATGCTTCTACCATAAATAACACCGGAGAATACGTTACCCATCATGCTTGGCAGCCCGGCCAGGGGAGTCCACGTATTGAATCCACCTTCCGCAGTGGCCTTCCACAGCCCTCGCCCGGTAGCTTTCTCGCCCAAGCCCACGAACACCTCACCGGTGTCCGACACCAAAGCAACACCCCCAACAACGGCTGTCGCAAACTTCCCGTGGTTGCTCCATTTGTTTTCTTCTGGGTTATAGCAGCAGATTGTGTCTGTGGGGACACCCTTCTTGTTTCCACCAATGAGGTAAATCTTGTCGTCATAAGAGAAACAGGTCGCCTTGCTGCGTATATTCCCGCCCTCCAAGGGCTGCAAGGCAGTCCACTCGTTGTTGGCGTAGGAATAGCATTCGGTAATGTCCTTCGTCAACGAGTTGGTGTTGCCGCCGAAGATGTAGGCTGTGTCGCTCCTCGTGCATACAGCCATGTTGATTGCCTCTACGGGATACGGCTCAAACGACTTCCATTCGTCGTAGGTGGGGTTGTAACCATATAGTTCCCCCGTCTTGCTCGGGCCCAAATCGCCGCCCACCACAAAGAGCTGCTCGCTTGAGGTGAAGGTCTTGTAGTTGATGCGCCCGTCACCAATGAAGTTTGCAAGAGGGGTACCCGAATAGATTATATCGGGTGTCTTAAACGATACCGTATTGCTGCCCTCCGTGCCATTGTCGTTCAAGGCATAGGCCCTGACATAATACGTCTTCTCGCCCTTCAGGGTAAAGGTTGCCTCAAACTTCTTGCCGTCAATCAGGTCTTCCCTTAGGATGGTATCGGTTTGGGCTGTTGCATCGTCCGGCCCGGGGTTGTTTGCCTCAGAACAATAGACCACAATCTCCTTCACCTCGGTCCTGCCCTCGCTCTCCAACACACCGCCGACAGTCACCATCCCGTTCTCCATCGTATAACTCAAAGCCTCATTCATGCTAACCGTCGGGACATCCCTCTTGGCATAGAAATCAAGTCTCGGCTCAGTATAAACGGAACCGAATTTATTGGTTGCAAAGCCGCGCACCGAGTATTGTACACCGGGCTCCAAATGGGATATCATACCCGTGAAGAAACCTTCTTCGTCAACCGTGCACTTGATGATGGAATCCTCCGTGATATTGGGGCGACCAGCGTCTTTCACCGTTCCCCAACAGAAGCCGACAGAATCCAACTCCCCTTCGCCCATATCCGTCAGGCGAGCCTTTATGGTTGCATACGTATAGTCTATCTTAACCATCTCGAGCCCCTCTACCTTAGGGTGCCCATCCAGTGTGGTGAAGGTTTGCTTGTTCGTATTAAACATACCGAAGCCATTCTCCACTATGGCTTCCACCGTGTATTCAGTCTCCGGTTTCAGGTTGGTAAGGGTATAGACAAACGTAGAGTCGGTAGGCATATCGCTCTTGCCAACATACACCGTAAAGTCCCCGCTTTCGCTCGTATGGATACGGAAGCCCATCTTCTTAATCTCGCCTTCTCCCTTCTCCTTGATAGTGCCCTTCAGAACAGCCGTAGTGGCAGTGAACTCT
>CAVJCD010000070.1:0-10683 GCA_963648005.1 Tannerellaceae bacterium
CTCTCTACATTTGCCGTTAATCAATTCAGTACAAATTATAAACTAAAACACATTATCCGTTATGAGCTTAGTTAGTATTCTACTCAATGCAGAACCCAGTAGCCAATCCTCCGGATGGTCAGGCATCCTAATGATGGTAATTATCGTTGCAATCTTCTATTTCTTTATGATTCGTCCGCAGCAGAAGAAGCAGAAAGAGATACAAAAGTCGCGCGATGCATTGAAGACAGGCGACAAGGTAATCACCGCCGGAGGTATCTACGGCAAGATAAGAGATATTGGCGACACTTATATGTTGATAGAGATTGCCGACGGGGTGCGCATCCGTGTTGACAAGACTTCCATCTTTGCTTCCAGCGAAGACGCACAGCAGAACAAGTAACTCCTTTAAAGAATATGCCGCAGCTTGATAATACGCATCGGCCGTTCAAGCCTGCCGGGACAAAGATTAGTGATTTCTTTCATCGCAGGAGATGGAAAGAGGCATTGGTCTTTTCCTTTTTTGTATTGCTATCGTTTGGCTTTTGGCTGTTGCAGAGCCTTCAGCAGGAATACGAGATAACAGTAAGCATTCCGGTCAAGTATAAGAATATCCCCCCCGATGTATCTTTCACTGATACGCCCCCACAGGAGGTTATTGCCACGGTGAAAGACAAAGGGAGCGTTCTGTTGAACTATTCCATGGGACAGGCATTTGCTCCCATCGAAACGGACATGAAGAGTTTGGCGAAGAAGAGCGGCTCGTTGTCCATCACCAAGAAGGTCATCGAAAGCGATATCCAAAAGCAACTGATGGCCACCACCTCACTCATCGACTTCGAGCCCCAGCATATTGAGGTGCACTACAGCCAGCGCGGCAAGAAGGAGATACCGGTGGTGTTCGACGGAGTTGTGCAAACAGCTCCGGGATTTCATATCTCCGGAGAAATAACAATCACCCCTTCAACGGTTGGGGTATATGCCAGTGATGTGGTGCTCGACACACTTAGCGCGGCAAAGACGTCATTTATAGAGATAACGAAGGGCAATAAGACCATCACCAAGACGCTGCAACTAAGGAAGGATGGTGAGGCAGTGTTCGACCCCTCAAGCGTAACCGTCACAATCCCCATAGAGGAATTTGCCGAGAAGACATTGGAGATACCCATTCTCTGCACCGACCTGCCTTCGCAATACACCTTACGCACGTTCCCTTCTGTAGCAAAGGTAACGTGCAGCGTACCCTTGTCGCGGTTCAAAGACCTGTCGGAAGATGCCTTCGAAATAAGATTCTCGTTCAAAGACCTGGAGCAAAACGCATCGGGCACTTTGCCTATCAAACTGACGAAGAAGCCTGATTGGGTAAGCACGGCAACGCCCGTTCCGGACCAGATAGAGTTTATCTTGGAACAAAACCGCAGCCATCAATGATTAAGGTAGGGATAACCGGCGGAATTGGGAGCGGCAAATCGGTTGTTGCCTCTCTTTTGGGGCTGTATGGGGTTCCCGTCTACGTGGCAGACACGGAGAGTAAGATACTCGTCGACACTTCCCCGGTAATAAGAGAAAAACTCACTACGCTGTTCGGAAGCGACATTTATGACGACAAGGGATTGAATCGAAAACTGCTTGCCTCTTACATATTCACAGACCCGAAACTAAGGGAGAAGGTAAATGCCATCATCCACCCGGAAGTAAACCGGCATTTCTCGGCTTGGGTGGAATCACAAGGCAAGGAGGTAGGCGCCATTGAGTCGGCAATACTCTTTGAGTCGGGCTTCAACCGGATGGTAGACAAAGTCCTTATGGTGTATGCCCCGCGGGAGATACGCATCGAGAGGGCCTCGTTGCGCGACGGTGCTTCACGTGAGGATATCGTCCGCCGCATCGACAGCCAGATGTCGGACGAGAGAAAGAAGGAGCTCTCCGACTACATTATCTACAACGACGGCAAGCAAGCCCTGCTACCCCAAATCCAAAAATTTATAACCGCATTGTAGGGATAACTCATGCAGTTGTGCTACATTTGCGACTCTGAAGTTTAACGCTATTATTAAGAGAGCAAAAGATTATGTTGAAGACTATTTTGTCGGTCTCGGGAAAGCCGGGATTGTTTCGTTTGGTTTCCCACGGGAAGAACATGTTGTTTGTAGAATCATTGGCAGATAAGAAAAGAACACCCATATACGCAAGAGATAAAGTCATCTCGCTTGGAGATATCGCTATCTATACCAACGAGGCAGAGGTGCCTTTGCACGAGGTACTCACCAAGGTGAAGGAAAAAGAGAACGGTGCTGTGGTTACGGTACCTACTGATGCCCAAGACCTGCGCACCTACTTTGCTGAGGTGTTGCCCGAATTCGACCGCGAGAGAGTATATCCGAGCGACATCAAGAAGCTGTTGACGTGGTATAACACGTTAATCAAAGCCGACATCACGGACTTCACTCCGAAAGAGGAGGAAGAAGCTCCGAAGGCAGAAGGAACAACGGCGGCTGAAGGATAATCAGCCGCCCCTATATATAAAGGGCACGTGTTATGGACAGAGTCTTCAAATCAAAGATAGGATGGTGGTATCACCTATTGGTAATCATGTTGATGGCGCTGTGCGTCGTGGCGGTGTTGCATCAGAGGGCAACGCTGATTATCGTATCGTTGGTTGCCAGCGCATTGGCTCTGCACGTATTTTTCAATACCTTCTATGTAGTTACGGGTGATGGCAGATTGGTGCTCCACTGTAGCTTCTTCCCAAAGAAAGAGATTGCCATTGCCGATATAGAGGCACTACAGTCGTCAATCCTCCCCGTTTCAAGCTATGCCTTGTCGCTCGACAGAATCATTATATGGAAAGAGGGGAAGATGTGGATGCTCATATCTCCGCAAAACGAACAGGAATTTGTTAAACTCTTGAAGAAGTTCAATCCGGATATCGAGATTAGACGTAATGAAGGGATTCAAATATAAGGCTTGGATAGTCTGTCCTTTGCTGATTCTCTTTTTTCTTTGGGGTATTATGCGGCTCATTGTTCCCCGCACCTTGTTTCCCGACCCCTACTCCACCTTGCTCTATTCCTCAGAGCATCATTTGTTGGGTGCGCGTATTGCTTCCGACGGACAATGGCGGTTCCCGCCAACCAACTCACTAAGCAAGAAGTTTGCCACTTGCCTTACCACCTACGAAGACCGCCGATTCTTCTATCATCCGGGTGTGGATGCCGCAGCCATTCTTCGTGCCGCCTATCTCAATATGAAGCATCATAAGGTGGTAAGCGGAGGGAGCACACTCACGATGCAGCTGGTTCGCTTGGCAAGGAAGAACCGAAACCGCAGCTTTGTTGAGAAAGGCATAGAGATAAGCTGGGCTCTCTTCCTCGAGACAACCCATAGCAAGAAAGAGATACTATGCCTCTATGCCTCCCATGCCCCGTTTGGAGGGAATGTGGTAGGTGTGGAGACTGCAGCATGGCGTTATTTCGGACGTAGCGCAGCGGAGCTGTCGTGGGCAGAGAGCGCCACTCTTGCCGTCTTGCCCAACTCACCTGCCATAATCCACCCGGGGAGAAACCGCAAACGACTGAAGGTAAAGCGCGACAAACTGCTTCTTGCACTAAGGGAACGGGGAACAATAGATGATACAGAATACGAGCTCTCGTGCATGGAGCCTCTGCCCGAAGCACCCGTCCCCCTACCCAACGAGGCACCTCATTTGTTGGAACGCCTGGCAGCCATCACCCCCGGGACAAGCATCACTACATCATTGCACCACTCCCTGCAGACGCAGACACAAGCCCTGGTGGACCATTATGCCGGGGAGTATTCATCGAACCTCATCCACAACATTGCTGCCATCATTGCCGACGTGGAGACAGGCGAGGTGTTGGCTTATGCCGGGAACACTGGCTTTGGCAGCGAGCAAAGGCAAGGCAACCAAGTGGACATCATCACCTCCCCCCGCAGCACAGGAAGCATCTTGAAGCCCTTCCTCTATGCCGGCATGCTCCACGACGGGCTGATACTCCCCTCCACTCTTGTGCCCGACGTGCCGCTAAATATAAATGGTTTCGTGCCTCAGAACTACAACAAGACATGGAGCGGAGCCGTGCCTGCCCACCAAGCCATCGAGCGGTCGTTGAACGTGCCCTTGGTTCGCATGCTGTCGCAATACAACACCGGGCGGTTTATGACACTATTGAAGGCCCTTGGGATGACCACCCTTCGTTTCTCGGAGGAGCACTATGGGGCGTCGTTGATTCTTGGCGGTGCCGAAGGTACATTGTGGGACCTCTCGGGCATGTATGCCTCGCTCTCAAGGGTGCTTGCCCACTATCATCCTTACAACGGGAGATACAACCCCGGGGATATCCATCCGCTGACACCTTTCCCCTATAAGGACACAGACCCCATCAAATCCATAGCCGACAGGCGACTTAACGACAAGCCCATTCTCTCTGCGGCATCCATATGGTTTACTTATGAGGCCATGTCCGCTCTCAACCGCCCCGAGGAGGAAGCCGACTGGCAGCAGTTTGAGTCGATGAAACGTGTTGCATGGAAGACAGGGACAAGCTATGGAGGCCGTGATGCCTGGGCCATCGGCACAACGCCACGTTATGTGGTAGGTGTATGGGTGGGCAACGCCTCTGGCGAAGGCCGTCCGGGGCTCACCGGCGTAGGGTTTGCCGCCCCGGTATTGTTCGATTTGTTCTCCCTTCTTCCCGGCGGAGGATGGTTTGATATGCCCTACGATGAGATGGAAAAGACAGCCGTCTGCCGCCATAGTGGTCACAAAGCCTCGCAGATATGCAGTCCCGAGGTAGACAGCGTGTATATCCCCCGCTCGGGGATGAGCACTTCAGTATGCCCATATCACCGCTTGGTGCATCTCTCCCCTGACGGACGTTTCCGCGTGAACAGCTCTTGCGAGTCGCCCGAGAGGATGATT
Source organism: Tannerellaceae bacterium (assembly GCA_963648005.1). Lineage (GTDB taxonomy): Bacteria > Bacteroidota > Bacteroidia > Bacteroidales > Tannerellaceae > Parabacteroides. The sequence goes on from CAVJCD010000070.1 coordinate 4,922, forward strand.
ACCCGCTCGTGGTTTGTTCTCCCTCCGTCGCAGGAATACTATTACCGCAACTACAATATCGACTACACTCCTCTCCCGCCTTTCAAGCCGGGATGCGAGCAAGCCAATTCCGGACAGATAGACATCATCTACCCCGAGCACAATGCCGTGCTTTACCTTCCCAAGGGTTTCTCCGGTAAGAGCGAGAAGTTTATCTTCAAGGCAGCCCATGCCGGGGGCGAGGCAACAATATATTGGCATCTCGACGACACCTATCTTGGCGAGACACGAGGGGAGCATAAGATTGAGTGCGCCGCCTCCCGGGGCAAACATATGCTCACACTAATCGACGACCGGGGCAATCAACGAAGGATATTTTTTGAAGTAAAATAGCCGTCGCCTCTTAGGGGGTGAAAAACAAACTTGATATCAAATTCGAGCAAACTTGATATCAAGTTGGGAAAAACCCTCCTGAGGAGAAAACGAAGACCATCGATGGTTTTGATGAAAAGTATCGGTGCTTTGGGGCAAAAGTATCGGTACTCGTTTTTTCGGAGGTACGAACCTTTCGGGCAAAAGGTTCGTACCTTTCAAAATTCAAGTTCAAAAACAAGGGATGAAAAGATGGCTACTTCAGGTAAGCCGACTCCACCTTACTCAGGCGTGCCTTCAGCTTTTCGGCAGCCCCTTTGCGTATGCGGAGAGTCATCTCGCAGTCCATCTCAAACTTTTGCGACACCACCGTCGGGTTTTCTTCCTTCACTATACGCATAATCCCGTTCAAGAAGGGATATTCAAAGGCCACGGTGATATCCTCGTCCACCGTACGTTCTTCTATCGAGGCAGCAGCAATGGCCTCGGCAGCAGCCGTGCGGTATGCCACAATCAGTCCGCCCGTGCCCAGCTCTATGCCGCCGAAATAGCGCACCACAACAATCAGAATGTCTGTAAGGAGGTTCGAATTGATTTGCCCCAAGATGGGCTTGCCGGCAGTGGAGGAAGGTTCGCCGTCGTCGTTTGCGCGAAAGGTCTGCCTCTCGGCACCCAGCATATACGCCCAACACACATGGCGCGCGTCGTAGTATTGCCTGCGGTATTTCTCCACCTCAGCCTTCACCTCCTCCACAGAGCGCACGGGGATGGCATACGAGATGAAGCGGCTTCGCTTCTCCGTGTAATAGCCCTCGGAGGTCTGTTTGATTGTTCTGTAGGTATCCTCTGCCATCAATCGGGGATATGGGTTTCCTGTTCTTCGCGGAAAGCCCGGAAGTCTTTCATTATCTCTTCAATCTCTTCGATGAAGTAAGGGTCTTTCACCTTCTTCTTCACCTCTTCGTAATAGGTCTCGATGGTCGCCAAGGCACATACGTCTTGTCCGCGCAAGAGGAAATAAGGTTCTTCCTTCTCAACGCACTGCTTAATCATCTGGATTGGATTCTTCATATCTGTTTGTTTTTTAGTTCTTCTTTGAGGAACGGAGCGGTATAACCCTCAGGTTTCGATGCAACCATCTCTTCCGGTGTACCGGTAAAAAGCACCCGTCCGCCTCCGTCGCCACCCTCAGGGCCCATGTCGATAATATAGTCGGCACATTTAATCACGTCGAGGTTATGCTCAATAACTATAACGGTGTTACCCTTGTCCACCAACCTATAGAGCACATCCAAAAGAACACGTATGTCTTCGAAATGGAGACCGGTGGTGGGTTCATCCAGCACATACAGAGTGTTGCCCGTACCCTTCTTTGCCAGCTCGGCGGCAAGCTTCACCCTTTGGCTCTCGCCGCCCGACAAGGTGGCTGAAGGCTGCCCCAGCTTTACATATCCCAGTCCCACATCCTGAAGAACCTTTATTTTGGAGAGTATCGACGGGATGTTCTCGAAAAACTCCACCGCCATATTGATTGTCATGTCCAGCACGTCGGCTATGGACTTCCCCTTGAAACGCACCTCAAGCGTCTCGCGGTTGTAGCGCTTGCCGTGACAGTCCTCGCAGGGCACCAACACATCGGGCAGGAAGTTCATCTCGATGGTCTTGTAGCCATTGCCCTTGCAGGTCTCGCAGCGGCCGCCGGAGACATTAAACGAGAAACGTCCGGGCTTATATCCCCTCACCTTTGCCTCGGGGAGACTGACAAAGAGATTACGTATGTCGGAAAACACTCCCGTATACGTTGCCGGATTGCTTCGCGGCGAACGTCCGATGGGCGACTGGTCAACGTTGACTATCTTATCCACATTCTCGATGCCCTCGATTGCCTTGTAGGGCAAGGGGTCTTCCAGCGAACGATAGAAATGCTGGCTAAGGATGGGCTGAAGGGTGCGGTTTATCAGCGTGGACTTGCCACTTCCCGACACACCCGTCACGCAAATAAACGTGCCCAGCGGGAAAGTAACGTCCACCGCCTTGAGGTTGTTGCCCGAAGCCCCCCGTATGGTGATATGCTTGCCGTTCCCATTGCGACGTTCTTTGGGGACGGCTATCTGGGTCTTTCCATTCAAATAGGCGGATGTCATTGTGTCGGCATTCAGCATGTCCTGAGGGGTACCGGCATATACAACCTCTCCGCCCAAGCGCCCTGCCCGGGGACCCATGTCTACCACCCAGTCGGCATTCAGCATCATATCCTTGTCGTGCTCCACAACCAAAACGGAGTTGCCCGAGTCACGAAGTTCCTTTAGAGAGTTTATCAATCGCATGTTATCACGCTGGTGAAGCCCGATGCTCGGCTCATCAAGGATATAGAGCACATTCACCAGCTGACTGCCTATCTGCGTTGCCAAACGGATACGTTGGCTCTCACCGCCTGAGAGACTTGCCGATGCACGGTTGAGAGAAAGATAGTCGAGCCCCACGTCCTTCATAAACCTAAGGCGCGAACGTATCTCTTTCAATACCTCCATGGCTATCTGCTTCTGCTTGGGGTCGAGCTTCTCTTCCAAACCGTCGAGCCATTCATATAGCTCGGATATGCCCATCGCCGAGACCTCCGCGATGTTTTTGCCGGCAATAAGATAGTGGAGCGCCTCCTTGTTCAACCTCCTGCCTTCGCACTCCGGACAAGTGGAGGTCTTGATAAACTGCCCCGCCCACTTCTGCGCAGTGGCAGAAGCGTCGCCATCCTGCTGCATCAATATATATTTGGCAACCCCCTCGTAGGTCATGAAGTAGTTGGAAGTGCCAAGCGATTCGTTCTTTATCCTGAGACGCTCGCCCGTGCCGTTCATAATCTCGTCCATCGCCTCTGCCGGGATATCCTTGATGGGTGTCTTGAGGCTCACGCCATGTTTCCGGCAAATGGCATCAATCTGCCAAAAGATACAAGTGTTCTTATACTTGCCGAGAGCCACAATGCCTCCGCCATATATACTCAGCGAAGGGTCGGGCACAATCTTGTCCATATCCAACAGACTAACCTGCCCCAAGCCCTTGCACCTTGGACATGCGCCCTGCGGCGAGTTGAACGAGAAGTTATGCGGGGCAGGCTCGCTATACGAAAGGCCCGTCACCGGGTCCATCAAACGGCGGCTGTAATGGCGCAGTTCGTCTGTGTCGGCATCCAGCAGCATCACCAATCCGTCGCCCTGCTTCATGGCTATACGCAGACTCTCCTTCAGCCTTCGCTTGTCGGACGAGGAGACAACCAGCTTGTCGATAACCACCTCAACGCTGTGCATCTTATAACGGTCGAGCTTCATTCCGTGGGTCACCTCCTTTATCTCTCCGTCGACTCGCACATTGAGATATCCCTTCTTGCGAATCTGCTCAAACAATTCCTTATAGTGACCCTTACGGTTGCGCACCAAGGGCGACAGCATATAGGTTTTCTTCCCTTCGTAGTGCTCCAGAATCAGGTCCAACACCTGCTCCTCGGTATATTTTACCATTTTTTCCCCACTGAGATACGAGTAGGCCTCACCTGCCCTGGCATAAAGCAGACGGAGGAAATCGTAGACCTCGGTTGTTGTACCCACCGTGGAGCGGGGATTCTTGTTTATTGTCTTCTGCTCGATGGAAATCACCGGACTGAGACCGGTAATTTGGTCCACATCCGGACGCTCCATCCCCCCAAGGAAGTTGCGGGCATAGGCGGAGAATGTCTCCACATAGCGGCGTTGCCCCTCCGCAAAAATCGTATCAAAAGCCAGGGATGATTTACCGCTGCCACTCATGCCGGTTATCACGGTGAGTTTGTTTCGCGGTATCTCAACATCTATATTCTTCAGATTATGAACGCGGGCGCCAAGAACGGATACCCGTCCGCCTTCCAATGCATTCTTGTCATTCATTTCTACCAAGAGAATTTATCTTGCCACCCAAGAAGGATTGTGCACATATGTATTGGGTGTCTTATAATACATGTCGTTTTCTTTTGGAATCTGCAGCGTATATGTCTTGCCCGAGGTCTGCAGACTCTTGTCGCGCAGCCATGGATTGAAACGTCTCAAATCGGCATACGTAATGTTTCTCTCCCGTGCAAAAGCCGACAAGTCGGGGATATCCCCACTCACCTCCACGCCTTCGGATGCGATGGGCTTATAGAGGTCCTCTGCCCGGAACACGAAACCATATTTGTAAGGGTTCTCCATTATCTGCTTTATTGCCATGATGCGATAGACGTAGCGGCTTGTCTCCTCCACCAGCCAAAGGTCGAAACTATTGTCCACCCCCTGCTTTGTCAGTTCGCCGGAGATACGTGCCATGCCGGCATTATAAGAGGCGGCAACGGTTGCCCAATTGCCATATTTGTCGTAGGCATCCTTGAGATACTTGCAAGCCACCTCCGTGGACTTCTCCACGTTGCAACGTTCGTCCACCGTGGAGGAGACGGTCAGCCCATATTGCCTGCCCGTTGCCTCCATAATCTGCCACATACCCACGGCACGTGCCGGAGAGGTGACCCGTGCATCAAGATGGCTTTCTATCACTGCCAAATACTTGAAATCGTCAGGGATGCCGTTGGCCTTCAGTATCGGCTCAATAACCGGAAAGTATCTGTTGGCCCGCTTAAACAGCAGCATCGTTGTTGAATGGAAATATGTGAAACTGCTCAGCTCCCTGTCAAAGCCCTCCCGCATATTATAACGCGTAAGGTCTATCGGCATGCCGCAGAAAGTAACCGACGAGGGGACATCGGGCGACGAAGTCATCGACAACACAACAGGACGCTCCTGCAATACCTGCTCCGAATCTCTCGAGGAGATAGACAAACAAGCGGTCAGACAAATCAGAACACCCAACAAAAAACCGTATATACTGCTACTCGACAACTTCATCTTGTATTTCCTTTGACCTTAAAATATTGATTGAACCTTTTTTCTTTATCGTCTTGCCATTAGAGCCGGTGGCTTCTATCACGTAGAAATAGACTCCCGGAGCCACATATTTCCCGTCTTTCTTGCCATCCCATCCCTGCGAGGGGTCACTCCAGTAGTACATCTGCGCCCCCCAACGGTTGAATATCCAACACTTGAAGTTGGTAAGCGAACGGTAGACCACCCTGAACTCGTCATTCACTCCCGGCGTGGTGCCCGGCGAAAAAGCATTGGGCACATCTATATAAGAATCGGATATGGTGACGGTAACGGGCGAATCCGTCTCCCAGGTACATGTCGACGTGCGGTCCGACACCGTAAGATAAATGGTATAAGTGCCGTTGCGCTCGAACAGGTAGTTCACTTCCTCTTCGTTCGACTCTATCAGCTTGGTTGCCTCCGAGGCATCCTCAGCATCGTCCTTGCGGTATATCGACCAGCGAAACAAGGCTGCAACCGGAGTGTTTG
>CAVJCD010000071.1:0-10581 GCA_963648005.1 Tannerellaceae bacterium
TGTATGATGTTTGCCTTTTGGGAAAGATGTTATGTTCAAGGTCATTTCGAAGTTGTAAAATTAAAAAGAAATAAATGCTGATAATTCAAAGACAAGGAGAAGCAACGCCTCAGCGAATAAATTACAAAATTCGTTTAGGCCAGCGCGAATACATAATAGCGTTTGCGGTTGAAGAAAATACAACAGAAGAGCGCATGGTTTCTCAAAGCTTCAAATGGACAGAAGCAACTTTGCCTCTAGGCAAGCCCAAATATGAAGACGTTGTTGCTGCTATTGTCAAGGGGAAATACAATGACAATCAAATGACAGCTCTTATCAATAATCACTTGATGGGTGATAATGATGAAGAACACGAAATAGAGTGGGCTGCAATGCAGGAGTGGAGAGCTGAAGCGAAAAAATTGGCAAAAGAAATAATTGCAGAAATCTCCCAGCAATATGAAAATGGATAAAGCTTTTGCCGATTGCTGGGATAATTAGTAAAGTAGAAACATTGATGCTTCTGTGTAAGCGACGAATAACCCAACAAAATAGTCGGGCGGTAAACGTGAAAGTTACTGCCCGACTATTCTAATATAAAGATTTTGCAATATGGGATATGTCGCCAAGGGATCAATAGCACTTAACAGCGTGAACGATGCTTATTCAGTATCGCTCTCCAGGTCGTCGTGCTCTCTTGCAGCGGATGCCAATGGTGCAGTCTCAGATTTTACAGGGGCGCAGACAACGATAAGGGTTTTCCGTGGCAGCAAATCTGTGGAGTTTGATTGCGTATTGTCAGACAATACTTATGCAACTCTGGAAGGTACGGCTTCTCGTACAAGTTATACGCTTCAGATAATTGGCGTGCCCGCAAATGCCGCACAGGGTAGCGTATCCGCAACCGTCACTACCGACGACGGGTATTCGACGGAAGTTATATTCAGTTACAGCGTTATGAAGGAAACTTCAATGCTGGACTGGGTTAGAGACTGGGATAGCGGAAAAACGAAAATTGGCGGTACTTACATTATGACCCCCAAATTGTTTATTGGCAAAAAAGACAACTTTGCTGACTATGCAGAAGGAGGCGACAAAGCAGTAGGTTCGATAACCTCAGTCCCAGGATTGACTGGCGTATATATTGGTCCGGATGCCGACAGTACGGGTATTTACGGATACAAAAACAGCCAAGAAATATTCCACTTGAATAATGACGGTGGAATGATTGGCGGCTGGAGTATCAACGAGACCGGAATATACAGTCAAGCCGGTATGATGAGCATTCTCAGTACCGGTAGCATTGCCGCCAAGGACGCCAATGGAAACGACCTTTGGGCAGTTCACGAAGACGGCTCAGCTATGTTTGCTAGAGAGAACGTGAAGTTTTACGCAAACGGTGACGCTGAATTTAACGGCAAGATACAGTCGGCAGAAGGAGACATTGGAAGCTGGGATATAAATACTGTAGCCATATACAAAGAAAATATATGTATGAGCGCCGCAGAAAGAGCCATTGCTGTACTGGCAAGCGGCAAATACAAAGAGGGTACGGATGTGCTTCCTAAGATACGGTTATTGGGAGGAGTTGCCTTGCATTGCACTTCTTCAACTGATTGGGGTATCATAGGCTACAATGGCGAAACGAACATTTTTGCACTTGGTTCTAGCAATCTGATAGCGTCATGGCAATTTGACGACAAGGCGTTGTGGTCCGGAACCAAAAACAACAACGCAGGAACTTATACTACAGACGGCATTACCATAGGCTCTAACGGTTTGCGAGGCCAGCATTGGTTTATAGATACTGACGGCAGCATTTCGTTCTTGGACGGAAAGATAATGTTTTCGTCAGAAAGCAAAGACGGTACAATCGTCGGTTGGAAGCTAAACGAAAAACGCTTTTCTACGTCTAATGTTGCAATCATATCGGACAGCGATTATGCCGGCATCTATATGTCCACTTCCAGTGACGTCGACTTCAATACGGTTCAGTCTAATGCCATATCAAACACAATTCAGGAGAAAGGCGGCATGTATATGGCCATCCAGTCCAATGAAGCTATGTTTGCCGCATACGACCAAAGCCAACAGAAGGTATTTGGACTGAGTAGCGGGAACGGCTTGATAGCAGGCTGGAATTTTGACAGTAGCGCCATATACACTGGAGTCAAGAATACTACAACTGGTTCATTTACCGCCAACACTGATAGCATAACCATTAGCAGCTCAGGTATCCGCGCAAACAAATGGAGGCTGGAGGGGGACGGCTCCGGTTCTTTGGCAGCTGACAATATACGATGGGACACAACGGGCAAGCTGACACTCCAGAATATTGATTTCGAGCCTACGTTGACGACAAGCACCAGCCTTTCTGACTACTACAAGAAGTTCAGGTTTACTCGCGTCCGCAACGTAACCAATATCTTTGACGAGCAGTTCCTTGCTATGGCGGCAGCTAACGGCGGCAGAATTGAAGACAACGATGAAATAGTCAATGTCGTATTCTCAGCCAACTACGCGTCCGACGAAAGCTTCTATGTGCAGTTTAGTTCCGACAATGCAGATTGGCACGATGGCTATAAAGATACTGACCAATATATGCTTGTCAAGAGCGGTGGTGAAATCTACACTGGAAAGTCTATGAGGCTTGACAGCTCAACTATTGACGATGGAACCGAAACATTCTATCAAGTCCACTTTGCTTTGTATGAGTACGAGACATCACCTCAGGTAGGCGGGCCGGAATACGCTGATTTCATTTACGATTATCCTCCTACGCCAACAAAAGAGAAGCCGTATGTTTGGGCATATTTCACAACCTTTACCGGCTTCAATTCGCGTTCTTTGGCTATGGTCAATAGTACAGGCTTTCATCTGAAGTCGTATGCTCCAACCGGAGAAGCGGACATAGGCGAACTTAAACCGGCTGGGCTTGCCGAAGTGGACACCAATAGAATTATGCTTTACGGCAATACTTTGGACGATGCCACTTACCGGAATACGGCAAACGGTGTGTATCTTTGCGTTGACAGACTTCACCGCAATTCATTGATACTGTTGGGCAGAATGTTCTACATTGACGAAAACGGTTATCTTAAAACAGATGAAGCCGGACGCGCAGCCTACAGAAACTGGGATGAGTCAGACTGGAGTGACCCCGTTATTGCATACAAATAGACGATAGTAAATGCGAAAAGATATAGAGCTACATATTGACACCTACGACGTACCCATCGAAGCTCAAAACAAATATACGTTGCGAGACTTCAGATGGGTGACGAACAGCACCGGTTTGTCACGTTATCTCTATGGCGAGATAGACATTCCAGCTGTTGTAACCGAAGCTTCCGTTCGAAAAAATGGTTTTGCGTTCTCAATACCTTACACCCCAAAATACCAAGAATTTATGGTTAGGGTCAGACGCGTGTATGACAATGAACGGTATGTGTATCTACAGAATCAAAAGGACGGCAGCGAATGGTTCACGGTCAAATCAAAGCTATATGGCAATGGCAATTTTGAAAACGTAATGGTTTCCCAGCTAGTACAGATAGCTGACGAAGACTACTTTGGAATGATAAATGAAGGTCATTTGGAACTATATGCTGCAAGCCAGAGCGATTTCAATATTGTAGATGCTAATAGACAAAACGCCAACTGTATGCTGGCCTGTGTTCCCTCCAACAACTATCGTTATCCGTTGATGGGAGTAGGGCTGGTACGCTGGATGCACTCTGGACACATTGGTTCCGGAGACTTGGCTCGAAGATTGCAAAGCGAGTTCTCCGCAGATGGAGTTACAGTCGACAATGCAACGTATGATTATGAAACGCAGTCTATAACCGGACTGGAACTTAACTGCACAAACACGGATTAGAATGGCAACTTATACAGTACGACCGGCCCAAAACATATTCGACATATCCCTTCAGCTATATGGCACGATTGAAGGGATATTTGATTTATTGATAACGAATACGTGGCTTGAGATGGACACGGATTTGGTTGCAGGCCAAGAACTAGAATATCACGAAGGCTTTGTTCTTAACGAAACGGTGGTGTCGGGTTTATCTTCTGACTCTATTATTCCAGCCAACACAGAGCGTCATGTGTATTACAAAAAGCCAAAAGAAGATTTGTGTATAATATGCGATGTGAGCACGCTTATATATACCGCCAGCTTTATAGTGGGCGGCGAAGGAACATTGGTTGTTGACTGGGGAGATAACAGCGAACTCGAATATGTCCAGCTGACCCACACGAACAAAACTATAAACCATTGCTTTGACAATACCGTAGACGAACGTCGTATTAAAATATATGGAGATATGAAACTTACTTATCTCAACACGACAGATTTGGGCGGGTCTTTGGTTGTAACCCGTCCAGTTGTGGCCACAACTTGACCGGCCTATTCTTGTTTGGTAGCTTGTACCGAGTAGATTTGCAGAGGTGTACTGTTTCAAATCTACTGCCATTAGGAGACAAGGCTCTTCAAGAGTTGGACCTAAGACAAGTTCTATTTACCAAGAGCAGTGTATTGGACGATTATTTGCAGTATATTGTCAATAACTATGGAGCGCATAGAGGCTGCACGGTATATCTGGACACAATGCCTTCAGCGACAGGAATGGCAGCAATTAATACTATTCTGGGGGAAGAGGAATGGAATTGTCCATACCCTTGGAAATTCATCATTAACGGAGAAACTTACACATACAAAGCATAATGGCAAGGACTTTAAGCGAAATATATACGACAGCGAAAGAGACACGAGACTCTTACTTGGAGCTTACAGAATTTAGCAATAGCTCCAAATTGTCTGTGCTGGACGCTTTTACATGGGTGACGGCAGCTTGTATTTGGGCACACGAAAACCTGATGGACGTATTCAAGGTAGATTTGGCAGCGGAACTTCAGAACCGCATCAATGGCACTCCAGCTTATTACGCCAATGCTTTACTCAAGTATCAGTCAGGAGACGAACTTGTTATGAACGATGAGGGTACAAGCTTCTCGTATGCCACTGTTGACGAGTCAAAGCGTATTGTAACAAAGGTGTCGTATTCAGAGATTGCAGAGGAAAACTTTAACGACAAGGTGCTTTTTCTGAAGATTGCCACTGGAGAGCCGGGTAGCTATAGTCAGATAGAAAGCGACGAATTGCTGAAAATCAAAGCCTATATTGACAAGCTTTCGTTTGCCGGTCAGCATTCGTTTGTCGTAAGTCGCAAGGGCGATATTATCGTGCCCAAGGTCACTGTATATTACGACGGTGCGGTGGAAGCAAATGAAGTCTATCAGAATATAGAAGATGCGCTTAACAACTTCATCGACAATATCAACTTTGACGGTATAGTTTATGCGCAGAAGATAATAGACGCAATTCAAACGGCAGAGCATGTGACAGATGTCCAGATTGATAGCGAAGCTACAGACAAGCAGGGCATCTTCATCGCCCAGTACGACGATGACAATAATTTCATAGTCGACAGCGAGGGGTCAAAATTACAGAAAATCAATCGCTATTTTACTCCTAACAGTGGCTATATAAAGCAGAGTACAGGCACTGGAGATGAAGCGGATTTGCCGACATGGGCGCAGTCTATCATTCTGAAATTGGAGGACAATCAATGAGATATTCCATAAATTTTGACAAGCTTATAAATAGGTACGTACCATATTATATGGGAGGCCGGAAGCTAATCTTGTATTTGCAAGCCATCATAAAGCCTCTACAAGATGTCAATGATGAGTTTGTGGAATATGCCAAAGAGACCAAGATAGAAGCGTCTATGACTTCCCAGAAATTTAAGTTCGAATGGTATTTGAACAGGAAGTTCAGCAAGTATTTTGCCAATAAGGAACACCGTATATCCATTCAGAATACCGAATACCTGGGCGTACCTATCTATTACGGTAATGCAGCCATTCCGCAGACAGAGCACATGTTAATGTACCGTAGCAATGAGAGTGGGGAAACGGTTAATCTACGTTACAGGACTGAGAAAACCGAGAAGAACCGAGTGAGTTTTCTTGTGTCCACACCCCCTCCAGACCTCACGTTGATTTCAGAAAAGCAATATGAGACGATGCTCCGGTACTATATTGACAAGTACAAAATCTTCGGTAAAACATACAACATAATATATATAAGCAATGATTGAATTTAACGCCCAAACCGGCGGTCGCTATGTATATGTAGATGACGTGCTCAACTTGCAGGACCTTGCGCTTGTATTCAGCCACATATTTGATGAGTGCGACAACTTCATCATTAGCGGCTGTGAAGTATCTGGAAGTTCTATTGGTGCAGGCTACGTATATTTGAACGGCAAGATACGCCATTTCTCAGGTGCTAGCGGCATTACAAAATGGCCGCAGTATTTGTATGAAAGCAATACGACTGAGAGCGTTAACTATGCCAGTGGTCACGCTAAGGTTGGCCGCAATGTCTATGGAGTTTCGGTAGGCTCGACTGTGCCTACAACTGCGGACGCATTGACTGGCAAGGCTCCGGCATCTTTGACCGTTGCGCAAAGTGGCGGTACGTTGATGAAGGACGCGTTCTTTGGCAAATACGCCCTTGTTCTCAACCCTTCAAACCTTTCACAGGCACTTAACAGTTCTCTAAAGATTAACGGAGATTTGGAGGTAACTGGAAATGTGCGGAGCCTTAAAAACCGTTATCGTATTGTAGAGAGTCTGGCGGCTTTTGATGCGTATTTCAACAACGGTAGCCTTACATTGCAGACGCAATACGATAGCAGTAATAATGTCTATAAATTGGCTATGGAGAATGGGGTAGGCTTCAATGCGTATGTCAATGGAACTTCCGTAGCGCAAATAGGAGAAGATGGTGTGGCACTTCCAGGCTACGTTCAAGCTTCTATTGGCGTTCTTGGTAGCGTTGGCATAGAGAGTAACGACATTTGCAATCGTACTGAAGCTACCAATACTGCTGGCCTTAACGTCAATATGGTAGGCTACAACGGTGGTCTCCAGTATTACCGCAATACAATTATCGGTAACGGCAAAGGCAAGGAAATCGTTTCTGTAAATGGACAGCGGCAGTCGGTAAAAATAGACGGAACCGTAACAGTAGCCCCTTCATCTGCAACCGAAGGCATCGTTGTTTTGGCGGACAAGGCAAAAGATGATGCGAGTATCCAGAAGACTATTACGTGGCGAGACTCCAATCAAGCTACAATGGGCAATATTGGTTATGCCAACAGTACAGACGCAATATTCCAGATAAAGAACACGCTCGCAGGCATAAGCATATATGGAGGCTCTAACAGTTACGTAGACCTTGGCCCGGCAATCAAAGAAAACGGACAAGCGTTATCCCAGAAGTATGTTCTTTCAACCAATTTCAACTCTACCGTTTCGACGCTTGCAACGAAAGCGGACACATACGACAAGTCACAGTCCGACGCTCGCTTCTCCCAGCTTGCCAATGGATTTAATGATTATGTTACGGTAGGCAAAATCGAAAAGAACACTCTGTGCGACCAGATAGGAGCGGCAACGACAGATGACCTTACCAAGTACGCAGCTCTGTCGAATTGCCTTTCTGATATGGCAACGAACGACGCCAAGAAAGCTGCTATACGTAACAATATTGGCGTATACAGCAAGTCAGAGGCTCAGGGTAAGCTGAAGGATACCGGCTGGATTAAAATACTGGAGATAGGCTTGTACGCTCGTCAGATTGGCAATATAGTGTACGTACAAGGCGTAATACAAAGAACGTACATTACAGGACAGACAGTGTTCACGCTTCCAAATACGATAGACCCGCCTACATTTGAAGTATGCTATTGCGGCGACCCTTGGATGCTCTACAGAATTTTCGCTGGTAGTAGAGATTGTCACGTTACTTGGCGTGGCAATTGCGGCAATGACGCTGTTGGATTTACTTTAACATATATGGTATAACACAATGAGAATTTTCAGATCCCCAAAAGACCGCAAAGGTCTTGAAGACAACGAACAGAAGATATATAGAGCTGTTCCAGTAATAACCGAAGAGATAAAAGAGCATGACCGAATGGAATCCGAATCTGCCGGAGGTGAAAGTGTTGCCGAAGCAGAACAAACCACGGAAGAAGCAAAAGCGACCACCAAAAAAGCGTGGAAGAAAAAAGCTGATACGACCGTTTGAAGCCATATCCTTTGGCCGTAGCCTTATGCTACACGCCCCTTTGGAATACGATATGATAATGGCAGCGACCGGTGGGGAACCGCCAGACCCGGACTTTGTAGAGTATATCAGCTACTCTTCAATCAACCCATATTTCAGGTCGCCTATATTCCGAAGATTTCTTATCCAGTACAGAAAGAACGGCTGCACTCAGGATGAACCGCCCAAGCCGCCAACTCCTGAGATGAAAATACGGGCAATGCAGCGGCGCAGACAACAAATGTACGGCTTGTAAATAAAAATTTGCACTCAGATTGAAAAATTTTGGGTGCAAATTTTTATTTATTTGAAAAATTGTTGTAACTTTGCACCCACTTCCAAATTGAAAAACATCATCTTCCCCAGTTTAATTCTATAAATCTTTCTGTTATGAATGATTTACAAGTGTCCGTCAAAAAGCTGACGGATGAAGAATTGATGCGTGAAGCGTGCGAATCCACCTTCTTGGGCAAAAGCAAGGCCTCTCTATTGGATTTGTACAAAGCCGAGCATTCCCCGGTACGGACTCAAATGTTCTGGGTAACGCTCAAGAACGTCAAGCTTTTTATCAGCACTCATTTGCTGCGGCACCATGTCGGTTCCGTCCCCTTCCAGCTTACTTGCAGGGATGACCGAAAGGGCGGCAACCCTGGAATGGTTCAGAAGTGTCAGGAAATCACAGCCAAGCTACGTGCTATCAACGGTCAGTTAGACCCCGAGACAATTACACACGCTGCGACAGACTGTGCCGCGGAGATTGATTGGCTTGCCGAAAACGCTGACCGCAACACAAAGGTTAATCTGTCGCTTCTTGTCAACGCCCAATCGCTTATTGACATGGCAAAGTTGCGCCTGTGCAGTTGTGCGCACGCCGAGACAAGAGAAGTCTTTGGTCGTATCAAGCAGGAAATCGCAAAGGTCGACCCTTCATTGGCTTCTATGATGGTACGCAAATGCGTGTATCGTGGCGGTCTCTGTGGCGAAATGCGCTGCTGTGGGTTTAACAATTCTCCAGCTTTCCAAATTGAATTAGCTGACTACTTGTCGAATTTTAGCGAGAAGCAGCACGGCACAGTGGAGTCTCATGTGAAAGGTTCACAAGAGCATGAAAATTAAGAAAAGGGACGGCAGAATTGTGCCGTTCGACAAAACCTTTATCGAAACCGCCATTAAAAAGGCGTGTCTTGAAGTTGGCGTAGACGAGTGTCCGGTCGCTCAAATTGCCGAGCGCGTAGCCAACAAGTGTTATGATGGCATTGACGTTGAAGCCATTCAGGATTTTGTGGAAGAAGAACTAATTGCGGCAGGAGCGGCAAAAGTGGCGAAAGCTTACATTCTGTACCGCAACAAGCGAAACATTGCTCGTAACAGCAATAGTAATCAGGTAATTTCAGACATCATCGCAGCCAAGAAAAACGACATTACGCGAGAGAACGCCAATATGAATGCAGACACTCCAGCTGGAATGATGGCCAAGATTGCAAGCGAGCGTTCCAAAGAATATGCGCATGAGTTTCTTTTAAGCGAAGAGGCAGAGCGATATATCAACCTGAACTTATTGCACCCCCATGACCTTGACTATATGTCAACCCGATCGGCCACTTGTTTACAGCACCCTATGAACCAGCTGCTCAGTAAAGGTTTCGCGGCTGGGCACGGTGAAGCTCGTCCCGCAAAGCGCATTGAAACGGCAAGCATTCTTTGCGTGATTTCATTGGAAATGTTGCAAAACCTTATGCACGGTGGACAAGCCATCCCAGCATTCGACTTTTACTTGGCTCCCTATGTACGCAAGACATACGTGGAAGAAATCAAAAAGCTGGAAGACCTTTACGGCGACCTGAAGCATTTGTATGATGCGCCGATTAAAGAGTACACTGTAAAGCACGAATCGTGCGAAGGAGACGCCAAGTTGGTTCAGCACGCAATCAATCAGACGGTAGAACGTGTGCATCAAGCGATGGAGGCCTTCATACACAATATGAACACAGTGCATAGCAGAGCCGGCAATCAGGTAGTCTTCAGTTCCATTAATTTGGGTACTGACACCAGCGCGGAAGGCCGTTGTATCATACGCGAACTGCTAAACGCAACTTATCGTGGCGTAGGCAATGGGTCAACTGCCATATTCCCAATCTCAATACTCAAAATCAAAAATGGCGTCAACAAGCATCCCGGAGACCCAAACTACGACCTCTTCGAACTTGCCTGCAAAGTAACAGCTAAAAGGTTCTTCCCGAATTTTCTAAACTTGGACGCACCATTCAACACAAGCGACAAGTGGAGAGCGGATGACCCAGAACGATATAAGTACGAAGTTGCAACGATGGGGTGCAGGACCCGTGTTTTCGAAAACCGTTTTGGAGAAAGCACTTCAATCGGTCGAGGAAACCTTTCGTTCTCAACAATCAACC
>CAVJCD010000072.1:0-10540 GCA_963648005.1 Tannerellaceae bacterium
AAAGTACAGTGTTTCTTGCTTGCCGCGAGTTGGCGGGAAGGGAAAGTACAATGTTTCTTGTTTGCCGCGAACTGGCGGCAGGGAGGGGTATGGTATTTCTTGCTGTTTTCAAGGGTGAAACATATTGTTGTTCAGAAAAAATCACTATCGTCACCCCGTCTACCAATGGGTGTGTATAATCCGCGGAACACAAGAGGCGTGTTGCGTGTTGCGTGGTTTCCGTCTGACGTCCGCGGAACTTAAACGGAGAGGGAGTATGGGGGGACGCCGTCTTTCTCTTTCTTTTGTTACCTTTGTGCGCAAATCAAAAAAATACCATGAAACATCGAATACTGACAATTTGTGCTGTTCTTGCTTTGTGCGCCATGGAGGCACATAGTGCTTCGCGACGTGTGGTGTGGCAGATAGGCAAGGGCGGCAATACTTCCGAACATCTTGCCCTGGCCCCAAAAGACTATAAGGATTTTCTTGCTCACGACTTCGGCTACGAAGACCGCTTCTTCCTCGTTGGTCTGTCGCAAGAGGAGAAGGACTTCCCTTACGCCCTTCCCGGTCCGGAGTGCGACTGGGGCGGCATGTCGGTGACTGCCGGGGTGCGCACTCACGAGATAAATATATTGTTCAACCTCACGAAGGTGCCCAAGAAGGGCGACGCCGCCTTGGTGGTGGACCTTGCGGGGGTGAGCGAGAAGGGCAGTGTGGTGAAGCTTACGCTCAACGGCCGCAGTGAGAGCTACCGTCTCAAGGGCTTCAATGCGGATGCCCTTACGGGTGCCACGCCCTCGTCCGACGGCCATGCCCTGAGGCTTGAGGTCAGCGCCGAGGACCTGCATATGGGTGGCAACGCGGCGCAGATAACGGTTTTGGAAGGCGGATGGGTGACCTTCGGCGGGGTACGCCTCGAGGGTAAAGGCATAAAAGCAGGCAAGGCTGATGCCCCGGCGTTTTTGCGTGGGGTGAAGGCTGCCGACTATGAGATAGAGAAAGAAACCGGGCGTTTCCAGCCATTGCTTGTGGACGTGGAGCACCTAAGGAATTTCAACCGCCTAAGTGTGAAACTCGACGGCAAGGAAATCTATTCCACACACCTCGACACTGCGCGCTATGTGCTTGAGGTGCCCATGGAGGCAGTGGAAGAGGGCGTAACGTCGAAATACGAGATATATGCCGACGATGCTCTTGTGGCTTCATCGTCCGTTGTGCGCTCGCCACAGAGGCTGCAGACGAGGGCCGACTACGTGGATACCCGCATGGGTGCTGCCCACTCGCGGTGGATGATTGCCCCGGGACCGTGGATGCCCTTCGGTATGGTGAAGGTGAGTCCGGACAACCAGAACACCTGCTGGCAGGCGGGCTATCAGCCTTCGTTCGAGAGTATAGGTTGCTTTTCGCATATTCACGAATGGACAATGGCAGGCGTAGGAGTGATGCCCACCGGCGGGAAGTTGTTTATCCGCCCCGGTGACCAGTCGCGCCCCGACGAGGGCTACCGCTCGCGCATCGACAAGAGGACCGAGGAGGCCCCGATAGGTTATTATAAGGTGCTTCTCTCCGACACCAAGATATGGGCGGAGGCGACAGCCACGGAGCGCGCCTCGCTGATGCGCTTCACCTATCCCAAGGGCGAAGACGCGAGGGTGATGGTGGACCTGCATATTCCTGCCGAGTACGACTATCAGTTGGTGGACGTGGATGTGCGTAAGGTAGGCGCAAGCCGCATCGAGGGCGTCAGCCATCAGCTCACGCCCAGGGTGTGGAGCGACGACGCCGACCAGGACTACCACGTGAACTTCGTCATGGAGTTCAATCGCCCGATAAAGCGTGTGGGGGTGTGGCGCGACAGCACGGTGACCTACGCCGACCACCTGGAGGGCAAGGACCTCAAGGACGGCGGTATGTTCCTCGAGTTCGACAACCCCGAGGGCATCACTCTCATGGTGCGCACCGGCATCTCGCCCGTGAGCATAAAGAACGCTGCCGATAACCTGAAGCAGGAGATATCCGACCGCTTTGGGTGGGACTTCGCTGCGGTGGTGGACAACCAGAAGAAGGTGTGGAACGACATCTTCGACCGCGTGGAGATAACCACCGACAACTATAAGGAGAAACAACGCTTCTACACCAATATGTATCATGCCCTCTGCCGCAATATGTGGAGCGACCTCTGCGGCGACTGGGTGGGCTCCGACGGCAAGTGCCACCATATCTCCGAGAAGGGGCACGTGGCGCTCGGCGGCGATGCCTTTTGGAACACGTTCTGGAACCTCAACCAGTTTTGGAATCTCGTAACCCCGGAATGGTCCTCGCGATGGGTCAACTCCCAGCTCGCCATGTACGACGCCTACGGATGGCTTGCCAAAGGTCCCGCGGGCATGAAATATATCCCCGTGATGGTGGCAGAGCACGAGATACCTCTCATCGTGTCGGCATGGCAGATGGGTATACGCGACTTCGACCAGGAGAAGGCCTTTGAGGCGATGAAGAAGATGCAGACAACAACGGCGCGGCGCGTGGCGGGAGGCTTTGCCGGCAACCGCGACCTGGAGGCATACCTCAAATATCATTACGTGCCATGCGACAAGGGGCGCTATAGCAACACCCTCGAATATTCGTTCGACGACTATGCCGTCTCGCAGATGGCAAAAGCGTTGGGGAAGACCGACGACGAGAAGGTGTTCCTCGACCGTTCCACATGGTGGCGCAACGCCTTCAACCCCTCTACGGGTTTTGCCGAGCTGCGCGACTCAACGGGCTCGTTCCTGAAGGACTTCGACCCCTTCCGCTCGGGTGCCAACCAACATTATGTGGAGGGCAACGCCTGGCAGCTTAGCTTCTTTGTGCCTCATGATGTGCCCGCGTTGGTGGACCTCATTGGGCGCAAGGAGTTCGTAGACCGCCTTGAGTGGGGCTTCGAGGCTTCGGAGCCGTGGCGCTACAATGCCCCGGGCGACCAATACTGGGACTTCCCCGTGGTGCAGGGCAACCAACAGAGCATGCATTTCCCCTTCCTCTTCAACTGGGCAGGCGAGCATTGGCGTACGCAGAAGTGGGCACGCTCCGTTGCCGACCGCTACTACGGCTATGAAGTGTCGAACGCTTACCTCGGCGACGAAGACCAGGGGCAGATGAGCGCCTGGCTCATCATGACAGCCATCGGATTGTTTCAGACCGACGGCGGATGCCGCGTTGACCCGATATACGAGATTGTGAGCCCCATGTTCGAAAAGACCGTCATCAACCTCGGCTCACGCTACGGGCGCGGCGAGAAGTTTACCATCATTGCCCATGGTGCCTCGCGAAGGAATATCTACGTTAAGAGCGCGCGGCTCAACGGCAAAAAACTTGATACGTTTTATTTCCCTGCCTCCGAGCTTTTGAAGGGCGGCGCCCTGGAACTTGAGATGTGCGACACGCCTCAGAACATATTCCATTAAGACAATAACAAAACAAAAACGAATGATATGAAAAAGTTTTTTCTCAATCTGATGCTTGCAGGCCTTATGCTGCTTGCCCCGACACAAGTGGATGCCAAAGAGACATCGAGCGCCGACGACAAGGCACTTGCCGAACAAATACGCAACGACAAGAGCCTCGACGAGGTGATGGACCTTGCACATAAACTGCTCAAGAAAGGCTTCAATGCCGGCAGCGGATACTCGCAGATATGGTGTCGCGACATGAACACCTTTGTGGAGGCTGCCCTCGACGTGGTGCCTGAGAAAGATGTGCGCGGGGCACTGCTGCTGTTCTTTGCCCTCCAACAGCCCAACGGCGAGGCCATCGACGGCTATGTAACGAAGGACCAGTTTACCTGGGGCGACAACCATCCCTACTATTCCGACCTCGCCCCCAACCACGTGGCGTTTAAGAACACCGTAGAGACCGACCAGGAGTCGTCCACCATACAGATTCTCTACAAATACGTGAAGAAGACGGGCGACCGCTCCATCCTTACCGAGAAGGTGGGCAACCGTACCGTGACCGAGCACGTACGCGACATGATAAACTATCTCCTTAGGGAACGCTTCAGCGAGAAGTACGGTCTTATTTACGGCGCCATGACAGCCGACTGGGGCGACGTGCAGCCACATACCGATGATGTGGTGGACATCAACGACGACTCCTACTTTGCCATCGATGTCTACGACAATGCCATGCTCATCATTGCCCTCGACGATATGGAGGCCATGGGCATAGCCACCAAAGCCGACATGAAGCTGCGCAAGAGTCTTGCCAAGAACGTGCGCAAATATCTATGGGACGACAAGCGCCAGAAGATACGCCCCCACATCTACCTTGACAAATCGCCCATCCCCGAAGGCTTCGACGAGGAGGAGGTGTACTGTCACGGCGGCACGGCCATAGCCATCGAAGCCGGACTGCTTACCAAGAAGGAGATTGCCACGGTGAACAGCGCCATGGTGCGCAACGTGGAGGCCTCGGGCATGCCCAGCATCGGCCTCACGCTCTATCCCCCATATCCCAAAGGCTTCTTCCATGGCGGTATGGCGGAACTCTATAACTACCAGAACGGCGGCGACTGGACATGGTTTGGCGGCCGCATGATTCAGCAGCTGGTGCGCAATGGTTTCGTGAAGGAGGCATACGAGGAGATGCGCCCGATGATTGACCGCGTCATAAAGCACCAGGCGTTCTACGAATGGTGGGGCATGGGCTGTACGCCGAGTGGCTCGGGCGAGTTCAAAGGCTCTGCCGGAGTGCTGGTGAAGGCCATAGAGATGATGAGAGAATGGAGCAAGGACAAATAACCCGAAAGACATGCGAAAATCAAATTACGACAAGTTCCCCGCCACCCGTGTGAGCGGCGAGGTATACGAGGGCTGGGGCGCTGTGCGCTCCTTGCTCAATGGTGAGGCAGGGAAACGCAGCGGGGGTTGCGTGATAGCGGTGGAATGCTATCAAGGTGTGATTCATGACGAGCTAAGAAAAGAACTTGGCGCCATAGAGGGAGCCTTGTTCTTCGACACCCGTGAGGTGTTTCTCCCCGAGAGCGAAGTGGAGAGCCTCACGCGTCCGTGGATTACCGACGACCGCCTGTTCGGCTTCCGCGCCTCGTGCTTTACATACAACGATTTCCTTGACGAAGGGGAGGTGGAGGCTATGCGCCGCGCCGTCCGGGAAGCGTCGGGCGTGCGCTTGGTCTACGGCCATGCGGCAGCCTTGGTTGTGCCCTCTGCCGATATCCTCGTGTATGCCGACATGCCGCGCTGGGAGATACAGCAGCGCCAGCGTCGCCACGTGGTCTGCGGCTTGGGTGTGGACAACCACGACGAGATGCCCTCCAAGCAATACAAGCGCGGATACTTCCTCGACTGGATAGTGTGCGACAATCTCAAGAAGCAACTCTTCCCCCGCGTGGATTACTGGATGGATACAACCATAGAACAGTCGCCCCGCCTTATCAGCGGCGAGGTGATGCAAAGAGGCCTCGATGAAACAGCCCGGCGGCCTTTCCGCGTGGTGCCCTTCTTCGACCCCGCACCTTGGGGCGGTCAATGGATGAAGAGGGTGTGCGGTCTCGACCCCGAGCCCGCGAACTACGGATGGTGCTTCGACTGCGTGCCCGAGGAGAACAGCCTCCTTCTTGACGTTGACGGCACGTGCTATGAGATGCCCTCCAACAACCTCGTGTTTCACAACACACGTCAGCTGCTGGGAGGTCCCGTCGAGGCTCGTTTTGGTCAGGACTTCCCCATACGCTTCGACTTCCTCGACACCATCGGGGGGGGCAACCTAAGTTTGCAGGTACATCCTACCACGCAATATATCCGCGACACTTTCGGCATCTATTACACGCAGGACGAGAGCTACTACCTTCTGGATGCCGAGGAAGGAGCCACGGTATTTCTCGGTCTTAAGACAGGCGTAGACCCTGGGGCGATGATTTCTGCCCTCAACGAGGCACAAGCCACCGGTGGCGAGTTCCCTGCCGGGAGGTTTGTCAACCAATGGCCTGCAAAGAAACACGACCACTACCTCATCCCCGGCGGCACCATCCACTGCTCGGGTGCCGGGGCGATGGTGCTCGAGATAAGTGCCACGCCAAGCATCTTCACCTTCAAACTCTACGACTGGGGGCGCCTGGGTCTCGACGGTCTGCCTCGACCCATCAACATACGCCATGGCGAACACGTCATACAGTGGGAGCGCCAGACGGAGTTTGTGAAAGAGAACCTCGTCAACCACGTGGAACCTGTTGCCCATGGCGACGGATGGCGGGAGGAGCGCACCGGACTGCATGAGAACGAGTTTATCGAGACGCGCCGCCACTGGTTCACCAAGCCCGTAAGGATGAACACCGACGGGGGTGTCAACGTGCTCAACCTCGTGGAGGGTGACGAAGCCGTGGTGGAGAGCCCCACGGGAGGGTTCGAGCCCTTTGTGGTGCATTATGCCGAGACATTCATCATCCCTGCCTGCGTGGGCGAATACACCATACGCCCCTACGGCGATGCCGAGGGCAAGGAGTGTGCCACGATAAAGGCGTCGGTGAGATTCAGACAATAAACAACACATAACACACAACAAGAATATGAAGACTTCAAACATTCTACGACTGCTCCCACTTCTGATGGGATTCTTCGTGATGGGCTTCTGCGATATCGTGGGCATACTATCCGACTATGTGCAGCGCGCCTTCCAGTGGTCCGACTTCCTTACCGGCTTTGTGCCCTCCATGGTGTTCATCTGGTTTCTCTTCTTCAGTATACCGGCGGGTAACATCATGAACCGCATAGGCCGCAAGACAACGGTGCTGGTGAGTCTTGCCATCACGGTGGTGGGCATGGTGCTACCGCTCGTTGCATACACCACTGCCACCTGTATGGCGGCGTTTGCTCTCTTGGGCATTGGCAACGCCATTCTCCAGGTATCGCTCAATCCTCTTCTCTCCAACGTGCTCACCAATCCACGCTACCTTACCAGCGGCTTGACGGCGGGACAGGTGATAAAAGCCATCTCGTCGCTATGCGGTCCCGAACTGGTGGTGTTCGTGGTGGCGCGCTTCGGCGAGGATAACTGGCACTACTGCTTCCCCATTCTCGGGCTGGTGACCATTGTCACTGCCGCATGGCTATGGGCTGTGCCTATCGAGAGAGAGAAGTCCAGCGGCGACAATCTTGCCTTTGCCGATACGTTTCGCCTGCTGGGCGACCGCACGGTATTGTTACTCTTCGTTGGCATACTTGCCATTGTGGGGCTCGACGTATCCGTCAACTACATGGGCTCGAAGCTTATGTCAACGCGCTTCCTTTGGGATGCTGCCGACTGTAAATATGCACCGCAGGCCTACTTCTTGATGCGTACCATTGGCGGACTGCTCGGCTCCGTGGCACTTGCTCGCCTCGATGCCGTGCGCTATTTCCGCGTCAACATCATCGGTTGCATGGCGGCGATAGCCCTGCTCATCGTCTCCACTGATGCCACGCTGGCGCTGGTGTGCATCGGCGCCATAGGTTTCTTTGCCTCGTCGGTGTTCTCCATCATCTATTCCGAGGCGCTGCAATGTCGTCCCCGTCAAGCCAATGAGGTGTCGGGTTTGATGGTCACAGCCATCTCGGGCGGTGCTCTCGTCACTCCCGTTATTGGCTTCAGCATTGGGCTGATGGGCATCAACGGCGGTTTGTATGTGATAATGATATGTGCGGTATATCTCGCTGCCTGTGCGTTTAAGATGAAATCAAAATAAACAAGAATATGAGTCCGATAATCCTTACACTCGATGCCGGAGGTACCAACTTTGTGTTCTCCGCCATGCAGGACGGCAGGGAGATAGCCCGTCCCGTCAGACTGCCATCCGAGGCAGCCGACCTTAATAAATGTCTCGGTAACCTATGCGATGGATTTCATACCATTGCCAAGCAGATTGACGCCCGTCCCTCTGCCATCAGCTTTGCCTTTCCCGGTCCGGCTGACTACGAGCACGGCATCATTGGCGACCTGCCCAATTTCCCGTCCTTCCGTGGCGGCATTGCCCTCGGGGCGTATCTCGAGGATAAGTTCGGCATACCCGTGTTTATCAACAACGACGGCAACCTCTTTGCCTATGGCGAGGCCATGGCAGGCATGTTGCCCGACATCAACCGCCGTCTCCACGACGTGGGTAGCCCCCGGCGTTACCGCAACCTTATAGGTCTCACGTTGGGTACGGGCTTTGGCTGTGGCGTGGTCATCAATGGTATCCTCCTCACCGGTGACAATGGTGCAGGCGGCGATGTGTGGTGTCTGCGCAACACTAAGTATCCCCATCTCATTGCCGAAGAGAGCGTGAGTATACGCGCCGTGCAGAGAGTATACCGCGAACTGGCTAAGGGCGCCGATGACGAGTCGCTCACCCCCTACGACATCTTCCTCATTGCCGAGGGCGAGAAGGAAGGCGACGCCGAGGCTGCATGCCGCTCGTTTGCCGAGATGGGTACATTGGCAGGCGACGTGGTTGCCACCGCGCTCACACTCATCGACGGCCTTGTGGTGATTGGCGGTGGCCTTGTGGGTGCATCGAAATACATAATGCCCTCGCTAATGGCTTCGCTCAACGAGAAGTTTGGCACTTTTGCCGGCGACTCCTTCCCGCGTCTGCAGATGAATGCTTTCAATCTGGATGATGAGGAACAGTTTGGTGAGTTTGCCCGCAACACGGGTTGCGAGATTAACGTGCCCTTCTCCTCGCACACCGTGGTGTTCGACACCGACAAGCGTGTGGGCATCGCCACCACAACTCTCGGTGCCTCGAAGGCCATAGCCCTCGGTGCCTACCACTACGCCATCAACCATCTGTAAGGCTGAGGAAGAAGGCTGCGAAAAGAAGAAGGCTGCGCCGTAACGCAAAACGGACGCAGCTTTTTTTCGCTCCTTTGGATGGCTTCGGCGATGCCATGAAGGCATCGCCCCTGAGGAGCGCGGCTTTACTTCCCCCTTCGGCGGGCAATGTTTATATATTTGGAAAAAAAGTAAAAGGTAGGGGGCTATGAATTATAAAGTGATACAAGTTGTTGGTAAAAATACTAACTTTGGGGTTCGAAAAGTATAACTAACAGAGTCAAGACGCGGTAAACAAAACACTCAAATACCATGAAACTCAAAGAGTATATATCCAAATTTTTACTGACGGCGTGTGCTGTCTGTTGCTTTGCCTTCGCGGCATTGGCAGATAATCCTCCGTTTTTTACCACAGACATAAAAGTTAACGATAAGGGCGAGCTTCTTCTTACTGAGAAGGGAGTGAAGCGCGTCGACGTGTTCTCCGAAGATGGCAAGTTGCAACGTTCGTACCCCATGGCAGAAGCGCCTACAGGTATCCTTCTGGATGGCGACAAAGCGTATGTGACAACTTTCGAGAATGGCGTGGGTAAATTGCAGACCCTTTCGCTTACCTCAGGCGAAGTGACGGGCACAGTGGTCACCGGCTCCGGTGCCTGCTACCCCATGTTCTCTCCGGACAAAAAATCGGTATGCGTATGCAACCAGTTCAGTGCAACGGTGACAGAGGTAGACCCCGCGGCTCAGAAAGTGTTGCGCACGGCTAAGGTGCTGCGCGAGCCTAAGTCCGCTGTGTTTAGCAAAGACGGAAAATATCTCTATGTTGCCAACTTCCTTCCCTCGCAGCGTGCCGACGTGGATTATGTTGCTGCTTGCGTCTCGGTGATAGAGATGGACGGCTTCACGAAGGTGAAAGACATCAAGCTGGCCAACGGAAGTAACGCCCTTCGTGGTATCTGTATCACACCCGACGGTAAGTATGTATACGTTTCCCATAACCTCGGTCGTTTTGCCGTGCCTACCTCACAGTTGCAGCAAGGTTGGATGAATACGAGTGCCTTTAGCGTTATCGATACCGAGAAGCAGGAGTTTGTTGGGGCTGTTGTGGTTGACGAGCCGGAACGCGGTGCCGCCGGTATATGGAGCATCGCTTGCGACGACAGTAATATCTATATTTCTCACTCCGGAACGCACGAGGTCAGCGTTATTGACCAGGCTGCCCTTCGCGAGAAGTTCGAGGCTTATCCCAACAAGGCGATGCTTGACTACGACCTCAACTTCCTCTATGGTATCCGCGAGCGTATCCCGCTTCAGGGCAATGGTCCGCGATGCATGGCGCTTGTAGGTGGCAAGTTGTTTGTGCCGACCTACTTTGCCGATGTGCTCAACGTGATGAATACCGAAACCCATGAGGTTACCTCCGTGGAACTTAACCCCGGACGTACGGAAACAGATATCAATAAGGGCGAGCGCTACTTCAACGATGCTTCCCACTGCTTCCAGAACTGGCAGAGCTGTAACGGTTGTCACCCGGGCGACGGACGCAACGACGGTATGAATTGGGACTTGATGAACGACGGCGTGGGTAACCCCAAGAATTGTAAGAGTATGCTCTTTGCCCACGTGACGCCTCCCAATATGATTTCCGGTATACGTGCCCATGCAGAGGCTGCCGTGAGAGCAGGTTTCAACTTTATACAGTTTTTCGATGTGACCGAGGAAGATGCTCTTTGCGTGGATGCCTATATGAAGAATCTGACCC